>DASPKO010000214.1:0-12044 GCA_035628055.1 Phycisphaerales bacterium | reverse complement strand
GACGGATGGTGAAGTGATCGAAGTGCATCAGGTCGTGAGCGAACTTCACGATCTTCTGCTCGAGCACCTTGAGGCGCTCCCCGACGTGCATCCGGCGGATCAGCTCCGCGTCGAGGCGGACCAGCTCGCGCCCCGCCCGGTCGATCGCCTCGAGCTTGTGCAGGAAACGCCGCGACGCCGTCACGTCCCAGATGACCGCGGCCACCCGCCCGCCCGGCGGCGGGCGCGGCGGCTGGGTGCCGCGCGCCGGGCCTTGGAACGCGCCCTGGTGGTCCTGCCCGCCCCCGGGGGGCGTCGGCCCGGCCAGGACGGAGGGGACGGGCGCGACGACCACCTCGAAGAACCGCTGCCCGTCGCCGGCCGCGACGTCGAACTTCGCGGCGCCCACGGTCCGCGGATCGACCGCGGGGTCGGCGAGGCGCTGGGCCACGCGGCGGCAGACCGCCTCGATCCGCCCGCGCGTGAGCTCGTCGAGCCCGCGGAAGCGCATGTTCGCCCAGATGATGCCCCCGTGCTCGTCGGCGAGGCAGACCCCCTCCCCGAGCGATTCGAGAATCGCCCCCGACTGGCGCTCCACCAGCTCGCGCTCGGCCGGCAGGTACTCGCCGGCGCCCGCGAGCACCACGTCGGCCTGCAGCCAGGCCGGGTTCATGGGCCCGCCGCCCGGCGGCGCGACCAGCACCTCGTAGTGGTCCGCGAGGCGGCGCGCCAGCTCGTCGGCATCGACGTGCCGCCCGCCGAGGAGCAACAGCTTGGGCCGGCCTGTGGGCATGAGAACGCCGCCGGGTGAACGGGGCGCCGCCCCACCGGGTGGGCAAGTGTAGAGTGCGGCCGCGGGCGCGAGCAAACGCGGCGGCGCCGGGCCACGCGCCGGGCGAGCCCGGAGTGGGTCGGATAGGCTGGGCGGCCGCGAGCAGCGATGATCCACGTCAGCCAGGTCAGCAAGTGGTACGGGGCGCACGCGGCGCTCCGGGGCGTCTCGTTCGAGGCGCCCGCCGGGGAGGTGGTCGGGCTCCTGGGCCCCAACGGGGCGGGCAAGACCACGACGTTGCGGATCATCACGGGCTTCCTGGCCCCGAGCGCCGGCTCGGTGCGCGTCTGCGGGCACGACACCGTGGACCAGTCGCTCGCGGCGCGCCGGTGCCTGGGCTACCTGCCCGAGGCCGCCCCGCTCTATCCCGAGATGTCGGTGCGCGGGTACCTCCACTTCCGCGGACGGCTGATGTCGCTGCGCCGCGGGCCGCGCCGCGCCGCGGTCGGCCGGGCGCTGGCGCGCTGCGACGTCGCGGACGTGGCGCACCGGCGGATCGGCCAGCTCAGCAAGGGGTATCGCCAGCGGGTGGGGATCGCGGCGGCGCTGCTCCACGACCCGGCGGTGATCGTTCTCGACGAGCCGTCCAGCGGGCTGGACCCGGCGCAGATCCGCCAGATGCGCGGGCTGATGCGCGAGCTGGCCCAGACCCACTGCGTGCTGGTGAGCTCCCACGTGCTCCCCGAGGTCGAGCAGACCTGCGACCGCGTGGTGATCATCACCCGCGGCCGCGTCCGCGCCGAGGGATCCCCAGCCGGGCTCATCGAGCGGGTCCGGCACGCGGCCCCCTACGTGGTCGAGGCGCGGGGCGAGGCCCCCGAGCGGGTGCTGCGCGCCGTGCCCGGCGCCGCGCGCGTGGCCGCCGAGCCGGCCGCCCCCGACGGGTGGCAGCGGCTGCGCCTCTTCGCGGCGCCCGGCGCGGGCGACCTGCGCGAGGCGATCGCGCGTACGGCCGCGGCCGCGGGCCTGGCCGTGCGCGAGCTGGCACGCCCCGCCCCCGGGCTCGAGCAGCTCTTCCTCTCGCTCCTGGAGACCGACGACGACCCCGGCACCGGCCCGGCCCCGGCGGCGGACGCGGGAGGGGCCGCATGAGAGGAACCATTCCGATCTGGCGCCGCGAGCTGGCCGCGTACTTCCGCACCCCCGCGGGGTGGATCATCATGGCCCTGTTCCTGGTGCTGGCCGGCGGGGTCTTTCGCTACGCGGTGCTCGAGCCGGGGCAGCCGGCCAGTCTGCGGGCTTTCTTCGGGCTCACGTGGAGCCTGCTCCTGGTGCTGGCTCCCGCCATCTCGATGCGCGCCTTCAGCGAGGAGCGGCGCAGCGGCACCCTCGAGACCCTGCTGACGGCCCCCGTCGCGGAGGCCGGCGTGGTGGCCGGAAAGTTCCTCGCGGCCCTGAGCTTCCTCTGCCTGATGCTGGCGCCGACCCTCGCGTACGTGGTGGTGCTCGCCGCGGTCGCCGAGCCGGACCCGGGCGCGGTGCTGGCGGGGTACCTGGGCGTGGTCCTCCTGGGCATGCTCTACCTGTCGGTGGGGATGCTCGCCTCGGCGGCAACGTCCAGCCAGGCCCTGGCCTTCCTGGGGCCGCTGTGCGGGCTGGTCGCCCTCGAGATCGTGCGCGGGCAGGCCGGCGCCTTCCCGCCCCGGGTGGCGGAGATCGTCTACGCCGTGAGCCCGAGCCTGCGGACGCTGGACTTTGCCAAGGGCGTGATCGACACGGCGCACGTCGCGTTCTTCCTGGTCACGAGCTTCTGGTTCCTGGCCGCCACCACCCTGCTGCTGCACGCGCGGAGGTGGCGGTGAGCGCCGCCGAGCCGTCCCGGGCGGCCCCCCCGACCGCGCGGGCGCGCCGGGCGCAGCACGCGCTGCGCACGGGGGCGGTCTTCCTGGCGATCACCGCGTCGTGCCTCTTCGCCGGCATCCTGGCGCATCACTGGTCGGCGCGCTTCGACGCCACGCAGGCCGGGGAGCACCGCCTGGCCCCGCGCACGCGCGGCCTGCTGGATCGGCTGACGGGCCCGTGCCGGGTGATCATCGCGGCCCCCGCCGCCGGAACCGATCCGCGCGCCCGCCAGCGCGCCCTCGACGTGCTCGCGGCCATGGAGCGACACTCCCCGCACGTGCGGGGCACGGTGATCGATACCGGGTCGGCGCGGGGACGGGAGGAGTTCGAGCAGCTCCTCGCCGAGCTGGTCGGCGCGTACCGCCCGGAGCTGGAGCGGGCCGCGGCCGCGGTGACCGTGGCGCGCACGGCGGCGGGCGAGCTTGCTCGGGCCTGCGAGAGCCTGGGCACCGAGCTCCTGGGAATGCGCGCGGCGCTGGCGGGGCTGGAGGGGCCGGTCCCCGCCGCGGTCCGCGACTATGCGCAGGCCCAGGCGGGACTGCTGCGCGTGAAGGCCGATGACCTCCTCCGGGCAGGGCGGCGCGCCGAGGAGCTGCTCGCGCAGTCCGCCGGGCCCGTGGCGGTCCCGGGCACAGACCACGCGGCCCTGGCGCTGCGGACCGCGCTGGCGGAGACGGCCGACCTTCTGGGCGAGCTGGAGCGGAACCTGTCCGCGATCGCCTCGCCCGCCGCGGAGGTCCCGGGGGCGGTGCGCGACTCCGCGGCGGCGCTCGTGAAAGACCTTCCGGGCCTCCGCGACCGGGCCGTCCGAGTCGCCGGCCAGCTCGGCGCCCTCGAGCACCCGCCCGTGTTGGGCGTGGCCCGGGCCATCGAGCGCTCCAGCGCGGCCCTGGTGCTCGGGCCGCCGGCGGAGCGCGGCGCGGTCCGCCCCGGGCGCGCCATGGCCGCCGTCAGCACCGACCTGCTCTTCCCGCCCGTCGGAACAGAGTCTCAGGGAGCATCGCAGCGCTTCCGGGCCGAGGAGCTCCTGGCCACCGCGATCGGGACGATCGCCAACCCCGAGCCGCCCATCGTCGTGTTCGTGCACGGCGCCCCGGCCCCGATGGCCGCCGGGATGCCCATGATGTCCGTGCTCGTCGACCGCCTTCGGCTGCGGGGCGTCACGGTGCTGGACTGGGCCCCCGCTCACGATCCCGACCCGCCGGCGCTCGGGCGGGTCGATCCGCGGGGCGAGCGCCCGGTGGTCTACGTGAGCATCAGCACCAGCGCCGACTCGCCCGCGGGGGCGACGCGCATGGCCCGGCTGGCCGACGCGCTGGCCCGCCTCGCCGACGAGGGACGGCCGCTGCTCCTCTCCGTCACCCCCTCGCTCCTGCCCGCGGGGGGCGCGCCGGACCCGATGGTCGCGTTCCTGGAGCGCTGGGGGCTGCGGGCCGACTCGGGGCGCCCGCTCGTGCAGCAGTTCACGGCGCCCGGCGGGCGCGTCGTGACGGGTGAGCACCTGGTGCACGAGCCGGGGTCGGACCATCGCATCGCCGGGGCGATCAACGGCCTGGGGCTGTTCCTGCTCTGGCCCATCCCGCTCGAGCCCCTGGGGGCGCCGGGCGCCGGACCGGTGGCGATCAGTCCGCTGGTCACGCTGCCGGCGCGCGACGGGCTCTGGGCCGAGGCCGAGTGGATGGCCCTGCGGGCCGGACGCGCGGGGCCGGGGGCCCAGCCGACGCCCGACGGGGCCCGCGACGACGTCACGGGCCCGTGGACCGTGGCCGCGGCCCTGGAGCGGCCCGTGCCGGAGTCCGGCGGCGCATCCGGGGCCAGCGCCGCGCCCCGGGCGCAGCGCCTGGTGGTGGTGGGCTCCAACGGCTGGTTCTTCGACGCGGTGACGCAGCAGCAGGCCGAGGTCGAGGGGCGGATCGTCTTCGCGGCGCCCGCGAACCTCGAGCTCTTCGAGGCGGCGGTCTCGTGGCTGGCCGGACAGGACGAGCTGATCGCGCCGAGCCCGGCCGCCACCGTGGTCCCGCTCATCCCGCCCATGAGCCCGGGCACGCTCGCCCTCCTGCGCTGGGGCGTCGGGCTCGGGCTCCCGGTGCTGGTGCTGCTGGCCGGGGCGGCCTGGCGACTGATCTTCGGCTAGGCCGAACGACTCACCACGCGCCCGCGGTCGCCCACGTCGGGGCGATCATCGGCGGGGGCGGAGGCTGATCCGCGACCGGCCCGCGGGCGCCGCACTCCGGGCAGGGGCCGCAGAGGCCCGCCAGCTCGTACTGGCAGGCCCGGCAGGGGACGAGCTGGGTCGAGCGACGCGGGAGCGCGGCGAGGAACAGGCCGCCGAGCGTGACCAGGATGGCGTACGGCACCAGCAGCACCTGGAGCACGCGGAGGAAGATCCGCCCCTCGGTCCAGATGTTGAGCTGGTAGTGAAGGTATCCGACCGCGACGCAGCCACCGAGGCCCACCGCCACGGCGGCAAAGCCCTCCCATCGCCGGCGGCCGCGACACGCGGCGAACCAGACGGCCACGGCATATACGACGAACATCAGCATGGTTGGGTGACCAGAATGCCGGCGCGGCGCGACCGCGAGACTCAATCAGAGCACAGCGCCCCGGCGCGGCCCATCGGAACCGGAAAAAAAGCCCGCACGAGCGCCGCCCGATCAGGGGTGCGGGGAGGGCGATGCCGGCCGACGCACGAGCCGCGCCCCCACGATCACTCCCACGGCCCCGATCACCGGCATCGCCAGCCCGAGCAGCAACGGCGTGCGGTTCTCCTGCATCGCGGCCAGACCCGAGAGATCGGCCGGCCGGGCTCCGGCGGGGAGCGGCTTGGCGTTCTGCGCGAGTGCCGAAAGCACGCCCAGCACGACCAGGAGCCCCGCGAAGACCCAGATGGGCCGGTCGGAGCGGGCGATCAGCCCGGCGACCATCCCGCCCACCGCCGCCGCGACGAGGCTGACCACCAGCGAGGCCATCGCCCAGAGATGCGAGACCTCGTACGAGCCGGGGCGGAAGACCCGCTCGGCGCCGAGCGCCGCGTACAGCCCCATGAACGTCAGAAAGAGAACGACGAAGATCGTGACATAGCCGAGCACGACCGCCGCGATGTCCCTGACCATGGTTCGGCCTCCAGAGCCCGCACCCCGGGCACGCTATCGGCACGGGGGGCGCGTGCGGCTGCAAGGCCGGGGGTGGGCGGCGCCCGCGGCTTCCTCAGTGCTTGACCCCTTCGACCCGGCCGGGCGTGGTGTATTTGCTCACCGCGCGCGTCAGGTCGACGCCGTTGATGTTCGCCAGGGTGGCCAGCCACGCCAGCACGTCGGCGAACTCCTCCTCGAGATTGCGACGCTGCTCGGGGGAGGGGGTTTGCCCGGGGGCGTTCTCCATCAGCGCGCTGGCCAGCTCCCCCACCTCCTCGGTGAACCACATGAAGGTTCCGGGTGTGCCCCGGGCCGAGTCGGTGGCGAAGTACCGCGCGCGGATGAGCTGCTGGAAGCGCTCCAGGGTCATCGGGGCGTCGGGACCGGCGGGCGGGGGCTGGGTCATGCCGGAGACTACGGGGCGCGGGCGAGCCCGGTCGGGCGAACCATCCGCAAGTTAGGCCGTACTATCCAGGCAGGCGATCCCGGAGCCGGCGCCGTGGCCGAGCCAGGGCCGGACCCCGGGCCCCGCGCGTGGGCTTTGATTCCTTCGCCGATGCTCCGCCGACCGTTCTCACGCCGGTTTGCGATCCTCGCGGCCCCGCTGCTGGGCCTCTGGGTCGGGGGCTGCGCGTTCCGGGAGCACCGCGCGGACCTCGAGCGGCTCTTCGCGGCCGGGGAGTTCGACCGGGCCGCGGCGGCGCTGGATGACCCGAAGGTTGCCAAGCTCTACGGCGAGAACGATCGGCTCCTGCTGCTGCTGGACCGCGGCGCGGTCGCCCTGGCGACCGACCGGCACGAGGAGGCGCTCCGATCTCTCGAAGAGGCCGAGCGCCTCATCGAGCACTATCACGGACAGACGCTCGCGGGCACGGTCTCGCAGTGGCTGCTCAACGACACCGCGGCGCCCTACGTCGGCGAGCCGTACGAGGACCTGTACATCAACGTCCTCAAGCTCGCCGCCCAGCTCGAGCGCGGCAACATCCAGGGCGGGGCCACGGTCGAGGCCCGGCGGCTGGCCTCCAAGGCCGACCTGCTCCGCGACCGCTACCTGAGATACCGCGAGCAGCTCCGGGACAAGGCCCCCGCCGGGCTCGACGCCGCGGCGGGGTCGTTCGGCTCCGTGGCGCCGCGCGGCGGGCTGGTGACCGAGAACACCGAGGGCCGCTTCGTCGAGTCGACGCTCGGCACCTTCCTGACCGCGGTCACGTTCATGTTCTCGGGGGACACCGAGCTGCAGCGGGTCGCCGGCCGGCGCCTGGAAGACGCGATCCGGCTCCAGCAGGGCCTCATCGGCACCGTGGACCCCGCGCACTTCGCGGGCGTGGGGGAGCGGGAGCCGGCGGAAGGAACCCTGCTGCTGGTGGCCCTCTCGGGCCGGGGCCCGACCAAGGAGCCCGAGAGCTTCGGGCCCGTTCCCGTGCTCGACTGGCCGGTCTACTTCGAGCTCCCCGTGCTCACCGGGGGCTCGGCCCGGGCGGCCCGGGTGCGGGCGGTGATCCGCTCGGAGGGGGGAATCGCCCCGGAGAGTTGGGCCGCTGGCGCGGGCGAGCTTGAGACGAGTGGGAACGGGAGCGGCGACCCGCGGCGCGTCGAGCTTCCGCTCATCGAAGATATGCGGGCGGTGGCGATCGAGAACCATCGGCGTCACCTGCCGCTGGTCTATACCCGGGCCCTGGTTCGGTCGTCGCTGAAGGCGGGCGCCAGCTTCGCGGTCACGCAGGCCGTGCGCCGCGAGGACGAGCAGGGGCTGCTGGCCCTCGCCTCCGTGCTGGCGGGGCTGGCCGCGGTGGCGCTGACGGAGCGGGCGGACCTCCGGACCTGGGTTTTTCTCCCCGCGCAGGCCCACGCGCAGCTCGTGGAGGTGCCCCCGGGCGAGCACCTGGTGCGCCTCGAATACCTCGCCGCCGGCGGGGGGACCCTGATGGCCACGCCCTGGCGCCGCGTGCGCGTGCCGCCGCGTGGCCTGGCGACCATCGTGGAGCACTACTGGCAATAGCGGACGCGGCGCCGCGGTCCGCGCGACACCAACCGGCCTCAACCACCCCTCACGGAGAGACCCTCATGCACACCACCCGACACTCGATCCCGGCCGCGGCACTCGCGGCCGCCGCCCTGGCGCTGACCGGGTGCGCCCCGGACCGCCAGATCACCCGCCTCCCGCCCGAGCAGGTGATCGACCTGGACTACCGCTTCGACGACGACGACGCCCGGCAGGTCGCCCAGGCGATGGTGACCGACGCGCTCTACCGCGCGTGGGTCCAGAACTTCGTGAACCAGAACGGCCGCCCCCCCGTGGTCACGGTCGGCCCCATCAAGAACGACACGCAGGACTACATCGACCCCCACCTCTTCTCGAGCCAGTTCGAGCGCGAGCTGATCAACTCCGGGCGCGTGCGCTTCGTCGCCATGCGCGACCAGCGCGGCGACATCCGCATGGAGCGCGAGCAGGGCCAGGAGTGGAGCCGCCCCGAGACCCGCAAGCAGATGAAGTACGAGCTGGGCGCCGACTACATCCTGCTGGGCAACGTGGCCGACAACAAGGAGCGGTCGCTCGACGGCAAGCGCGTCGTGAGCTTCTACCAGGTCAACCTGGAAATGATCGACCTCGAGAGCAACGAGAAGGTCTGGTACGGGACCCACGAGATCAAGAAGCTCTCGCGGGACCGGTAGCGGAGACGGCCGTCGGCAGTTGGCAGACAGCGGCCGGCGGTGCCGTGCCGCGCGACCGCCGCCGCGCCCCGGGTCCCCGCCCGGGAGTCGCGTCCCGGCGGCTCGTCTTGCCTTGCCCGGCCCTCCCGCTAGACTTCCCTCCCCGGGGCCAGGCCCGGGGTCTTTTTCGGACGGAAAGCCCTCTCGCCATGCCGACGATCAACCAGCTCATCCGCAAGCCCCGCCGGACCAACGCCGCCAAGTCGAAGGTCCGCGACCTGGACGCCTGCCCGCAGAAGCGCGGCGTGTGCCGGATCGTCCGCACCATGACCCCCAAGAAGCCCAACTCCGCCCTGCGGAAGGTGGCCCGCGTCCAGCTCTCCAACGGCAAGGAGATCACCGCGTACATCGGGGGCGAGGGGCACAACCTGCAGGAGCACTCGATCGTCCTGGTCCGTGGCGGCCGCGTGCGCGACCTCCCCGGCGTGCGCTATCACGTCGTGCGCGGGACCCTGGACTGCCTCGGCGTCGAGAAGCGCAAGCAGGGCCGGTCCAAGTACGGGGCGAAGAAGGGCAAGTAGGCGGCAGGGCACGCGGGCGTCGGACGCCGGTGCCGGGCAAGTAATCGGGAGCCTCCCAGCCCCCGGTGAACGGTGAGTCCGCGGGCCCCCGGTCGCGCGGGCAGATGAGCCAAAGGAGAGCGCGATGGCGGGCCGGATTACCAAGTCGGATCAGCAGCTTCGTCCCGATCCCCGCTTCGGGGACATGGTCCTGTCCAAGTTCATCAACTGCGTGATGGAGGACGGGAAGAAGGCCGTCGCCCAGCGCGTGGTGTACGACGCGATGGACATCATCGGCGAGAAGCTCAGCAAAGAGAAGAGCCCGGACGCCCCGAAGGACGCCCTGACCATCTTCCGGATGGCGATCAGCAACGTGAAGCCCTTCGTGGAGGTGCGCTCCAAGCGCGTGGGCGGGGCCAACTACCAGGTGCCGATCCCCGTGAAGGACCGGCGGCAGCAGTCGCTGGCCTTCCGCTGGATCATCACCGCGACCCGCAGCGAGAAGGGCCGCCCGATGGCCGAGCGCCTCGCCGACGAGCTCTACGCCGCCGCCAAGGGCGAGGGCAAGGCCATGACCACGCGGGAGCAGACGCACCGCATGGCCGAGGCCAACCGGGCCTTCGCGCACTACGCGCACTGACCGAGGCCGCCCCAGGCATTCGGCACGGGACAAGTGCCGACGCCCCTCACGGGGACGCGACCCGCGCGGCCGGAGCTTCCGGCTCTTCGCCGCGCCGCGGGCACAACTGCGATCCCCGTCATCCACTCTGATCGTCGCGGCCGACGCGCGCCCGGCCTGGTCTGGCCGCGCCTGGCCGATCGGGTGGCGGCGCATGGCCACCCGGTGGCGGCGGCCGGCCATCTGCAGGCGCGAGTCGCCCGGCGCGTGGCGGCCCGTGCCGCCCGGGCTATAGGTTGAGTGCGGGGCGCGCTCTCGCCCCGTGTTTGCAAGGCCCGGATCGACCGCGGACCCCGGCGTGCCGCCGGGGCCGCGCCTGCTCGCACCCCCAACTCAGAGCCATCGGAGAGCCACGATGCCGCTTCGCGCGCCCGCCGCACTGTCCGCCAGGCTCACCGCCCTGGTCGGCCTGGTTCTGCCCGCCGCCGCCCGCGCCGAGTTCTTCCAGAACACCTTCGGCCTGAACAACCCGGCGACGGTCATCACCTTCGATTCCCCGACGTTCCCGCGATTCACGTTCATCACCAACCAGTACGCCGGGCAGGGCGTCAGCTTCACGCCACACATCATCTACGACCCGCAGCTCGCCGAACTCCCCAACATCACCGGGCACCGCCTGGGGAGCTTCAACGCCGACGGCGCCATCAACCCGTACTCCATCCACTTCACCGAGCCGCAGACCCACTTCGCCATGGCCCTCGCGACCAACACCGGGACCACGAGCTTCACGGCCCTGCTGAACGGCGTGGTCGTCGAGTCGGCCACCGCGCCAAGCAGCACGCTGATCAGCAACAACTTCTACGGGTTCGCCAATGTCCTCTTCGACCAGATCGAGGTCTTCACCATGCCCAGCGGGGGCTTCAACGGGTCGCTGATCGACAACTTCCAGCTCGGCGTGGTGCCGGGGCCCGGCGCCGCCGGGCTGCTGGCCGCCCTGGGTCTGGCCCACGGACGCCGCCGCCGCCCGGCCCGGGCCGGATGACCCGCGCGGGACGTCATGGTATAAGAGCATGGCCCGGACGCCTCCGACCCGGCGGCGCCCCGGTCCGTGCTCTTTTTTTCAGGCCTCGCGTCCCCGTCCGCGCCCCAACCGAGAGACCGCCATGGAACTCTTCCCCCGTCACCGGCCGGTCGCCCGCCGCCTCCTCCGCCTCACGCCCATCGCCCTGCTGCTGGCCTGGGCCGGCTGCGCCGTCGAGAAGGACTGCGGGTGCGAGGAGGGCTGGGTCGAGACCAGCGCGAGCCCCGGCCACGTCTCCTCCGAGGCGGTGCCGGCCGGGTCCGCCGTCGCCCCGGATGAACCGGCGGACGACTCCCACCCGGGCGCGACCCGCTTCGCGCCCGGCGCTCCCCGCGATGCGCGGCGCGGCTACGTCGCGGTCGTCGAGGGGCGGGAAGTCCCGGCGCCGGAGATCGCCATGGGCGACCCGGAGACGATCCGGCGCATCCTCGCCGAGGGCAAGCACCGCAACCGCGTGATGGACCATCTGACGTACCTGTCCGCCCAGATCGGGCCGCGCCTCACCGGCTCGAGCAACGCCGAGCGGGCCAACCGCTGGACCGCGGAGCAGTTCCATTCCTGGGGGCTGAGCAATGTGCACCTCGACGAGTGGGGCACGATCCCCGTGCGCTTCGACCGCGGCCCCTCCACGGGCAAGGCCCTGGTCAAGCTCGAGCGCGAGCAGGACGGCCGGCAGGTCACCGAGTACAAGCCGCTGCGCGACCTGGTCTTCACCACGCACGCGTGGGCGGCGGGGACGCAGGGGCCGACCCGCGGGCCCGTGGTGCGCCTGCCCCAGACCGAGGAGGAGCTCGCCGCCCTCAAGGACAAGCTGCCCGGGGCCTGGGTCCTGATCAGGCCGGCTCCGATGGCGCAGCAGAGCGGGATGCGGGCCGCGGGGGGCATGGGACCGCGCTACACGCACCGGGCGGAGCTGCGCCAGAAGGCCGCCGAGCCGGGGTTCGACCCGGCGACGCTCACGATCGAGGATCGCGTGCTGCTCGCGGGCCCGGCCGGCTACATCTCCACGCCGCGCGACGACCAGGACCGCGTGTGGACGACCTCGGTGCCCAAGTGGCGCGAGCTGGACCCGGCGCGGATCCCGACCGACATTGAGGTGAGCGTGCGCCTGAGCGACTACGACTACCTCAACTCGCGCCTGGGCGACGGGGAGGAGCTCTACGCCGAGTTCGACCTCCCGCACACCTTCACCCCGGGGCCCATCCCCGTGTACAACACCGTGGCGGAGATCCCCGGCACCACCTGGCCCGACGAGGTCGTCATCGTCTCGGCCCACCTCGACTCGTGGAACGGGCCCGGCTCCATGGGCACCACCGACAATGACACGGGCTCGAGCGTCACGCTC
>DASPKO010000213.1:0-8277 GCA_035628055.1 Phycisphaerales bacterium | reverse complement strand
GCGAGTGGGACTACGTGACGGTCAAGTACCACGCGACGACGGGCCAGGCGCTCTGGACCAGGCGGTACAACGGCCCCGGGAACTGGTCGGACATGCCCCAGGCGCTGGAGGTGGACGCCGCGGGCAACTGTTACATCGCCGGGTTTGCCTTTTTCCAGCCGGACCTGCTGAGCCGGTATGCGACCGACTTCCACGTGATCAAGTACACGAGCGCGGGGGCGATCGCCTGGCAGTACAACACCAATACCGGGGCCACGGGCAACCTCGGCGCCGGGGCGCGCGACATCGCGCTCGATCCCTCGGGCAACGTGTACGCCACGGGCGTGATCCAGGGCGGGGACCAGTGGAACACCAATAACGACTTCCTGACCGTCAAGCTCACCAATGACGGCGAGCTCGTCTACCGCCGGACGTACTCGAGCCCGGGGTTCAACACGGGGATGGACGACGGGAAGGTGATCACCGCGGACGCCGCGGGCAACGCCTACGTGGCCGGGTACTGGATGCCCGGCGAGGCCACCGAGCGCCACCTCGACACCCGCACCATCAAGTACTCACCCGCGGGCGAACTCCTCTGGACCGCCTCGACGGACCGTCCGCGTGAAGAAGGCGCACAAGGCATCGCCGTCGATGCGCAGGGGAACGTCTTCGTCGCGGGCGGATGGCTGGCGGCGACCGAGAACAACGGGTTCCTCAATGCCTACGGGCCCACGGGCACGCCCCTGTGGGACTACGTGCTCGACGAGCCGGGCGACTGGGACGAGAACTGGTTCGTGGACGTGAAGGTGGGCCCGGACGGGAACGTCTGGGCGGGGGCCGACAACCAGCGCGAGACGGGGTACGACCCGACGCTCGTGAAGTTCAGCCCCTCCGGGGAGGTGCTGCTGCGCGAGTCGTACGACGCCGGCTCCAACTCCGACTCGACCTTCGCCTTCGACGTCGACGAGCTGGGCAACGCCTACTTCGGCGGCCACTCCTACTTCCCCGCGACCAGCAGCGACCTTCTGACCCTCAAGGTGCCGGGCACGCTCCCCCCGCCGACCTGCCCGGCGGACTTCGACACCAGCGGCCAGGTGAACACCAGCGACATCAGCGCCTTCCTCTCGGAGTGGTTCGTCGACGTCGCAGGCACGGGCTTGGCCTCGGACTTCAACGCCGACGGCGTGGCCAACACGGCCGACGTGAGCGCGTTCCTCTCCGCCTGGTTCGCGGCCCTCTCGGGCGGGTGCCGGTAGGCGTCGGGACCGACCAGTTCAGATCCCAACCCCGGCGCCCGGCCGGGGTTTTTCTTTCAGGGCGGATTCCGCGGCGGCCGGGCTCCGAGTGGCGGGGCTCACCCCGCGTAGCCGCCCGAGGCCAGAAAATCGGCCAGCAGGCGGACGCCCCAGCCGGTCGGCCCCTTGACGAACGGGCCCGAGTCGGCCTCGGCCACGTGCACACCCGCGATGTCCAGGTGCGCCCACGGGATCCCCTGGCGCACGAAGTACGAGAGGAACGCGGCCCCCTGCCCGGCGTGGGCCTTGCGGTTGGGGTTCGAGTTGAGGATGTCCGCGACCGGCGACTTCATCATTTCGCGGTATTCCTGGTGCATCGGCAGCCGCCACCAGCGCTCGCCCGAGAGGTTCATGGCGGTCTCGAGGGCGCCGCGGAGCCGGTCGTCCTCGCAGAAGAGGCCCGCGTAGGTCGACCCCAGCGCCGTGATGACGCCCCCCGTGAGCGTCGCCAGGTCGATGATGCAGGCGGGGTTCTCGCGGTCGCAGGCCCAGCAGAGGGCGTCGGCCAGGACGAGGCGGCCCTCCGCGTCGGTGTTGGTGACCTCGACCGTCACGCCGTTGCGGTAGGTGAGCACGTCGTCCGGGCGGTAGGCCTCGTCGGAGATCGAGTTCTCGGCCGCGGCCAGGAGCGCGACCACGGGGACGCGGGGCCGGATGGTGGTGGCGATCGCGTGCATGGCGCCGAGCACGGCGCACCCGCCGTCCTTGTCGCGCTTCATGCCGACCATGCCGTTGTTGATCTTCAGCGAGAGCCCGCCCGTGTCGTAGGTCATGGTCTTGCCGACCAGGACGATCGGGCGCCCGCCCTCGTTCCGGGCGGCCCGGCCGGCGCCGCGGCGCGGCCTCGGCGCGGTCGCCCGGCCGCCCGGGCGGTACTCCAGGCGGATCATCACCGGCTTGTTCTCGCTGGCCTTGCCCACGTTGATGAGCCCGACGAGCCGCTCGCGCTCCAGCGCCGCGCCCTCGAAGACCCGGAAGCCCAGCCCGTGCTCTCGCGCCAGCCCGCGGGCCTGCTCGGCCATCCACCCGGGGGTCGCGATGTTGGGAGGTGTCTCGGAGAGGCTCCGCGTCAGATTCACGGACTCGGCGAGCGCGACCCCGCGGCGCAGCCCCGCCGCGAAGGCCGCCTCCGAGCTCCCCAGCGCCAGGGCGGCCTTGCCGGGCTGGCCCTTGCGGGCCTCGGCGTGCACCGACCCCTTGAAGGCCTCGGCGTTCCAGCCGAGCAGACCCACGGCCTCGCCGAAGGCGCGCCCGCACAGTTCCGGATCGAGCTTGCCATCCCCGCCTGCGCGGGCCGCCCCCGCCAGCTCGATCAGCGCTGCGGGGTCCTTCGTGTTGGCGAGCCGCCGGCCCACCGCGGCCCCGAGCGCGCGGAAGTCGCCCGCCTTCAGCGAGGCCTTCTTGCCCAGCCCGACGATCAGGACCCGCGGGGCCGGCTTGCCCACCGCGGGGAACGCCTCCGCCAGGCGCCCCGCCTCGCCCGTGCATTCCGGGCGCCGCGCCGCGGCGCGGATCGAGCCGTCGCCATCGAGGTCGGCGGCGGCCCTGTCGAGCCCGGCGTCCTGGAACATACCCACCACGAGGGCCTGCGGCCTGGCCCTGGCAACGACACGGACCGACTCGAACATCCGCACCTCCTCATATCCCGCGGGGGCGGGCAGTGTACCGTGCGCGCCGGGCGCCGGGCGCGCGGGCGGTACCATGCGCCGCGTGCCCAGACTCTCCTACATCACCGCCGGCGAGTCCCATGGGCCCGCGGTGTTGGCGGTGGTGAGCGGGCTGCCCGCCGGAATGGACGTCGACGTGCCCGCGCTCGACGCGGAGCTGGCGCGCCGGCAGGGGGGCTACGGGCGGTCGGGGCGCCAGCGTCTGGAGGAGGATCGGGCCGAGATCGTCTCGGGGCTCTACCTCGGGCGGACCATCGGGTCGCCACTGGCCATCCTGATTCGCAATCGCGACGCGCGGCTGGACGATCCCGAGCGCACGCCGCCGGTGCACGCGCCGCGTCCCGGGCACGCCGACCTCGCGGGGGCGCTCAAGTACCGCACCACGGACGTCCGGGGTGTGCTGGAGCGGGCCAGTGCCCGCGAGACCGCCGCCCGCACGGCCGCGGGGGCGGTGGCCCGGCAGCTCATGACGCAGATCGCGGGCGCGGGCGACTCCGGGGTGGCGGGCGGGTCGATCGGTCCCGATGTCTTCGCCTTCGTGCGCGCCATCGGCGGCGAGGCCACGGACGTTGACCCCACCCCGGCAAGGTGCGCCGAGCTGCGCCGCTGGCGCGCCCAGAGCGAGACCTACTGCCCGGACCCGGAGGCCACGCGCCGCCAGGTGGAGGCCATCCGCCGGGCAAAGATCGAGAAGGACACGCTCGGCGGCATTCTCGAGTGCCACGTGTTCGGGGCCCCGCCCGGGCTGGGCTCGACGATGGACTGGCGCGACCGGCTGGACGCGCGCCTGGCGGCGGCGGCGATGTCCATCCAGGCCATCAAGGCGGTGGAGATCGGGCTGGGCTTCGGGGTCGCCGCCCGGCCGGGCTCGCGCGTCCACGACCCCATCGGCTTTGATCGCGCCCGGGCGGGCGGAGTCGCCGCCGGCTTCGTGCGCGCCAGCAACCACGCGGGGGGCATCGAGGGGGGCATGAGCAATGGCGCGCCGATCGTCGTGCGCGCCGCCATGAAGCCGATCAGCACGCTCCTGCGCGGCATGCCCTCGGTCGACCTCCGGACCCTCGAGCCGGTGATCTCCGCGTACGAGCGCTCGGACGTGTGCGCCGCGCCCGCGGCCTCGGTCGTGCTGGAGAATGTGATCGGGTTCGAGATCGCGGCGGCGATGCTCGAGAAGTTCGGCGGGGACACGCTGGCGGACGTGCGGGCCGCCCATGCCGCGTACCGGCGCTCGCTCGGGGAGGTCTTCCCGGGCTGAGCGGGCCGTTCGAGGGGCGTTCGGGTCCCAAGACCGCGGCCAGAAGATAGTCGCCCCTCCGCGGAGGTCCGTGCAAGATCGGGCGGGCCCGCCACGTTGGGCTTACCGGACCGCCGGCGTCGTCCCCGGCGGGCGCGGCCCGAGGCCGCACAACGTGTCCGCGTGGGGAAGGAGTGGTAACGCATGAGGCAGCGACCCGACAGGTTCATCCGCTGTTGTTTGCTCGCGCTGCTGGCGCTGCTGGCGATGCCGCTGGCCGCGGGGGCCCAGACCGGGGAGGGAGCGTGCTGCCTGCCGAGCGGGCAGTGCATCGTCACCACCGGGCCGAACTGCGCCGCCCAGGGGGGCATCTTCCGCCCCGGCCTCTCGTGCGCCCAGGCCAACTGCGCGAACATCGGGGCCTGTTGCCTTCCCAGCGGCGCCTGCATCCACACCACGCAGACGCACTGCGCGAACGAGGGGGGGGCGTTCCAGGGCGTGGGCGTCGCCTGCGCGCAGGCGAACTGCCCCCAGCCGCCCACGGGCGCCTGCTGCCGCATGCTCAACGGGGCCATCGTGTGCGAGATCCGCACGCAGCCGCAGTGCGCGGCGGTCGGGGGGATCTACCAGGGGAACGGCACGGTCTGCGGCAACACCACGTGCGCCCCGGCGACGGGCGCGTGCTGCCGGATGCTCAACGGGGCCATCGTCTGTGAGATGCGCACCCAGGCGCAGTGCGCCGCCGTGGGCGGGACGTTCCACGGGAACGGAACGCCCTGCTCGCCCACGCTCTGCCAGCCGGCGGGCACGGGGGCCTGCTGCCTGCCCAACGGCGGATGCATCCAGGTCTCCCAGACCCATTGCCAGAACGAGGGCGGGACGTTTCAGGGGGCCGGGGTCTCGTGCGCGCAGGCCAACTGCACGGCTCTCACGGGCGCCTGCTGCCTGCCCAGCCCGAGCGGACCGACGTGCCACATCCTGACCCAGCAGCAGTGCGCGGCGCAGAATGGCGTTTTCCGCGGGCCCGGCACGACCTGCGGGGCCGACACCTGCACGCCGCCCACCGGCGCCTGCTGCGTTCCCGGTCCGAACGGGCCGACGTGCCACATCCTGACCCAGCCGCAGTGCGCGGCGCAGAACGGCGTCTTCCGCGGGCCCGGCACGACCTGCGGGGCCGACACCTGCACGCCGCCCACCGGCGCCTGCTGTCTCCCCGGCCCCAACGGCCCCACCTGCCAGGTCTTGACTCACCAGCAGTGCCAGGCCCAGAACGGCCTCTTCCGTGGCCCGGGCACGACGTGCGGCGAGCACACATGCGATCCCCCGACGGGCGCCTGCTGCATCCCCGCCCCGGGCGGGCCCACCTGCCACATCCTGACGCACCAGCAGTGCCAGGCGCAGAAGGGGTTCTTCCGCGGCCCCGGCACCGTCTGCGGCGAACACACCTGCGATTCCCCGACCGGCGCGTGCTGCATGCCCAACGGGGCCTGCATCGTCACCACCCACCTGATCTGCGAGGTCGAGGGCGGCAACTTTGCCGGTCCGGGCACGCTGTGCATGAACATCCCGCCGTGTCCGGCCCCGGTGGGGGCCTGCTGCCTGCCCGGCGGAGGGTGCGTGCTGCGGACCCACCAGCAGTGCGTGGCCCAGGGCGGGAGCTTCCAGGGTCCCGGTGTGCCATGTGGCCAGGCGAACTGCCCGCCGGGCCCGCCCACGGGCGCCTGCTGTCTGCCCAACGGGAGCTGCCACCAGTTGACGCACGCGCAATGCCAGAACGAGGGCGGGATCTTCCGCGGCCCGGGCGTGCCGTGCGCCCAGGCCCAGTGCCCCCCGCCGTCGCCCCGGGGCGCCTGCTGTGTGACCCTGCCGGGCGGGGCCAACCGGTGCGTCTTCGTCACCCAGGCGCGGTGCGCGGACCTGAACGGGACCTTCCTGGGCGTGGGCGTGATGTGCTCGCCCACGAGTTGCCAGGGCAGCGCGCCCCGCGGCGCCTGCTGCTTCCCCAGCGGGGAGTGCGCGATCGTCACCGAGACGTTCTGTCTCGAGCACAACGGCGTCTATCGCGGCAACGGCGTCCCGTGCGCCCAGGCCGACTGCCCGCAGCCCGCGGGCGCCTGCTGCCTGCCCAACCAGACCTGCCAGGTCATGACGCGCCAGGCCTGCCTGCAGGCCGGCGGCGCGTACCGCGGGCACAACACGGCGTGCGCCCAGACCACGTGCGACCCGCTCTGCGACTGCGACTGGAACCAGGACGGGCAGCTCAGCCCGGCCGACGCGTTCCTCTTCCTCGCCCAGTTCTTCAACGGGAACGCCGACTTCAACGGCGACGGCGTCACCACCAACGCCGACCTGACCGCCTTCTTCGAGTGCTACGCCGGCGGCTGCCAGTAGGCCTCGGGCACGAGAGCTGAACCACTTCGGGGCTCGCGCCGCCCGGCGCGGGCCCCGCTTCTTTGGCCGGTCGATCCGGGGCGGCGCCCGCCCGCCGCGCACCGGAGCGCGGCCCGGTAGTCTGCCGCGCGTGGAGACGCGCGCGGCCATCGGTCTCGGGTCCAATGTCGGCGACCGGGCCGGGCACATCCGCTGGGCGCTCGCGGAACTGGATCGGCTGCCGGGGGCGGTCCTGCTCTCGGCCTCGGGGCTGTACGAGTCGCCGGCGCTGGTCAAGCCCGGAGCGAGCCCGGGGGGGCTATTCCTCAACGCGGCGGCGGTGGTTCGGACGGTCCTGCCCGCGCGCGCTTTGCTCGGGGCGATGCTCGAAATCGAAGCGCGCCGGGGCCGGGACCGGACGGGGCCCGCGAGGTCGGGCCCGCGCACCCTGGACCTGGACCTGCTGCTGTATGGGCGCGAGCTGGTCGAGGAGCCGGGGCTGCGGGTGCCGCACCCGGGGCTGCGCGATCGGCTCTTCGTGCTGGTTCCCCTGGCCGAGATCGCCGCCGGCATGCCCGTGCCGCCGGGGCCCGAGCGTGTGGCCGACCTGCTCGGGGCGGCCGCGGCGCGGGCGCGAGAGGGAGGGACCTACCCCAGACCGTGGGAGCGCTGAGTCAGGTCCCGGGCTCGCCCTCCATGCGCTGACGCGCGCGGTGCTTCGCGGCGCGGAGCGCGGCGCCGGCGTCGGACGGGGGCGACGCCGGCCGTTCGGGGCCCTGCGGTCCGGGCCCTTGCGTGGCGGCGGGGCGCGGAGCGATCGCCCGCTCGCGTCGCCGGCGGGAGGCCTCCAGGGCCACGCGGCGCGCATCGTCGGGCGTGAGGGCCGTGCCCGTCGGGCCCGTCCCCGCGTCGCTCCGGCCGCCCGCGCGCAACCGCTCGAGCGTGCCGGCGGCCTGAAGACCCCGGTCGCGCAGGGCGTCGGCGACCGCGCGGCGCCGGTCGGCCCCGAACTGCCGGCTCACGAAGCGGTCCCAGGCGATCCGCCGCGTGGCGACGTCGAGGAGCATCACCGCCAGCGTCCACGGGAGGAGCAGCCTCCAGAGCGGGGCCCGGGCCTCGCCGGGCCGGGCGGCCCGGCGCGCGAAGAGGTCGGGCGCCCCGGTCTGGGAGAGGCCCGCGGCGAGGTCGTACACCTCGCCCCCGGTCGTGCGCGCCAGGTCCTCCAGCAGCGCCAGGTCCGAACGGAGCCGCTGATACTCCACCCCGCTCTGGCGGGCCGCACCGCCCAGCACGGGCATGAGCCGGCGCTCACCGTGGCGGGGCGTGAGCATGATCGTGTACACCCCGCTCTCGGGCGCGGGGATCGAGCCCTCGTAGGTGCCGGGCGCGGTCTGCGCCAGCCGGGTCTGGACGGTGCGCCCGGTCGGGGCGAAGACCCGGGCCGGCACCGCGAGGAGGTCCAGGGGCTCGCCGGAGTGGCCCGACATGTCGAGGCGGACGTGCAGGCGGCCGTTCACGAACTCGGCGGCGAGCTCGGCACCGCGCGCGGCGTCGGAACGCGCGATGAGCCGGGTGATCTGCACCCACAGACGCCGGTACCCCGGCCAGCCGACCCACGCCTCGGCCCAGTGGTGGGCATCGCTGGTCCAGGCGGCGACCCGGCCGAGGCCCGCGTTCCAGTGTGCCAGCAGCGGCTCGCCCGTGGCGGTGATCATGGCCGACACGGCCGTTG
>DASPKO010000212.1:0-10741 GCA_035628055.1 Phycisphaerales bacterium | reverse complement strand
CGCTGGCCGAGACCATGGCGTGGCTGCGCCCGGACCTGGTGGCGGTGCGTCTGATGGACCCGCAGCGGGACGCGTATCGCGAGCGGGTGGTGAGCGGACCGGGGGGGCGGTTCGTGCGGTTCCAGCGGCTCTACGAGGGGTCCGACCCGCGGATGGTGCGCGTCGGGCTCACGGACGTGCACGAGCTGGCCCGGGTCTGGCAGGACTCGGCGAGCCCGCGCGCGGGGTGGGAGCGGCTGCGGCAGCTCGTGCCGTCGGCCGACCGGCACGCCCTGACGGCGCGCGGCTCGGTCTTCGACGCGGCCTCGCCCGCGGAGCAGGCGCGCTTCACGCGCCGGCTCGTGGAGACGTGGAAGCGCCCGGACGCGACTATCGAGCCGGTGCGCGAGGTGGCGCCCGGGGTCTGGGCTCACGAGCGGGCGGTGGTCGAGCCCGGGCCCGCGGTGCGCGGGCCGCTGTGGGTGGGGGCCGGTCGGAAGGTGACGGCGCGCGACACGGCGATCGGCCCCGCGGTGATGTGGGACGACGGGACGGCCTGCCCGGAACCGCGCGAGATCCGGTGGCTGGAGCTCGAGCCGCTGCCCGCGCCCACGGTGCGGAAGGGGCGCCGGGCGCGGGGGGCGGCGGGGCCCCGGCGCCGCGGGGGGGAGCGGGTCAAGCGGGCGCTCGACGTGGCGCTGGCGCTGGCGGCGCTCGCGGTGACGCTGCCCCTGTACCCGCTGATCGCGCTGGCGATCGTGCTCGAGGACGGGACGCCAGTCTTCTTCCGACACACGCGCGAGACCATCGGGGGGAAGAAGTTCGCGTGCCTGAAGTTCCGCTCGATGCGCAACGACGCCGAGGAGCTCAAGGCGGCCCTGGCGGCGCAGAACCAGGCGGACGGCCCGCAGTTCTTCATCGAGCACGACCCGCGGATGACGCGGGTGGGGCGGCTGCTGCGCGACCTGCAGTTCGACGAGCTGCCCCAGTTCATCAACGTGCTGCGCGGGGAGATGTCGGTGGTGGGGCCGCGGCCGAGCCCGTTCCGGGAGAATCAGTACTGTCCCCCGTGGCGTGAGGCGCGACTGAGCGTGCGTCCGGGGATCACGGGGCTGTGGCAGATCAGCCGGACGCGGGCCGCGGGGGCGGACTTCCAGGAGTGGATCCGCTACGACATCCAGTACGTGGAGAACCGGTCGCTGCGGCTGGACCTGTGGATCATCTGGCAGACGGTGGTGATGCTGGTGCGGAAGGCGGTCAGGTCATGAGACTCAAGCCCAAGACGGCGCGGCGGCTGTTGTTGGTCTCGGTGCTGGTCCTGGTGGCGGGCGGGAGCCTGTTCGGGCTCTTCGTGGTGCGCAAGTGGCAGCGGGCGCGGATCGCCTCCGAGCTGCGCGCCCAGGGCATGGCCCACTCCGAGAAGGGCGAGCACGCCGAGGCGCTCGACGACCTCGAGGCGTACATCAAGCGCAGCGGGGGGGACGCGGAGTCGTGGGCGGCGTACGCGCGGGCCCGCGAGCGGGTCGAGCTCCCCAACGGGGCGCACCTGCTGGCGGCCAAGGGCGCGTACGAGCGGGCCCTGGTGCTCAACGAGGCGGACCGGGAGAGCGCCCTGGCCCTGTGCCGGGTGTACAACGCGGTGAGCTTCTTCCACGAGGCCCGGGACCGCGCGGCGCGCTACCGCCCCGCCGAGCTCGGGAGGGCGGGTGCCGACGACGTGGAGTTTCTCCGGGAAGAGGCGCGGGCGCGGGTCTCGCTCAAGGCCTTCGACGAGAAGCTCGACGCGGTGAGCCGGCGGCTGGTCGAGCTCGCCCCGGACGATTTCGACGCGCACCGGCTGCGGCTGACGGTGCTCAAGGAGCTGGCACCGCCCCCGGACGTCATGGCGTACGCCGACCGCGTGCAGGCCGAGCACCCCGGCGATCCGCGCTACCGCCTGCTGGTCGCGCTCACCGAGGCGCGGGCGGGCTCGCGGCCGGGGCCGAGGCTCTTCGAGACGCTCTGCGAGGTGGCGGGCCTGGACCCGCGGAGCGGCGCGCGCGTGAGCGAGGCGGCCTACACGGACGTGGACTTCATCTCCAAGCTGGTGATGAGCTTCGACGAGGTGGGGGCGCACGGGCACGCGCTGACGGTGATCCAGGACGCGGCGCGCCGGCTCGACGATCCGGACGTCCGGCGCGTCTACGCCCGGCGGCTCTGGCAGGCGGGCCGGCACGCGGAGCTGTCCGAGCTGCCCGCGGGCCCGGGCGCGCACACCGAGGTGCTGGTGTTCCGGGCCCTGGCGCGCGGGACCGCCGCGGACGATGTCGGCGCCGCCGAGACCGGGGGCCTCGGGGCCCTGCGGGCCACCCTGGCCGAGCGCCGGGGCGACATGTACGCCCGGGCGTGGCTGGCGGCGCTGGGGCCGGGCGCGCGCGAGGGGGCGGACGGGGCGGCGCCGGGGACCGATCCGCGGGTGCGGGCGGCCCAGGAGGCCCTGAAGGAGAACCCGCACGAACCGGTCTTCCAGGTGATGCTCGGGGACGCGCTGGCGGCCCTGGACCGGAGCGAGGAGGCCCGGGCGGCCTGGCAGCAGGCCGCGCTGAGCCCGCTGGCCCGGGGGTGGGCCGTTCCGGCGCTGCGGATCAGCGAATCGCTCCTGCGCGAGGGGAGGGTGCCGGAGGCGATGGCGTCGGCGCAGCGGGCGCTCGACATCGCCCCGACGAGCGTGGCCGCGAACGTGTCGTACATCACGGCGCAGGTCGCGATGCTCGAGGCGGGATATCCGCTCGAGGACTCGCCGCGGGTGATGCTCGAGCGGCTGGAGGCGGCGGCGGCGCCGCTCCGCGACGCGCCGGACTCCGCGGCGGCGCGCGCCCTGCGCGAGGCGTTCCTGCCCGGTCGGGTGATCCTGCTGGCCAAGTCCGGGCGGACCGACGAGGCCCGGCAGGCGGTGGCGGCGGCCCTGGCCGAGGCCGGGTCGGCGTCGCCGGAGGTGCTGCGCCGGCTCGCCGTGATCTCTTCCCAGCATGGGCTGGGGCTGGAAGAGGCGGCCTTGGAGGCCGCCGCGGCCCGCGGGGCCGACACGGGCGGCCCTTCCCTGGCGCTGACGCGGGCGCTGCTCCTGAGCGCGCAGGGCCGCAGCGCTGAAGGGCTGGCTCTTCTCAAGGAAGGTGAGCAGGGCGCGCCGGCGGCGCGGCGGACGGAGTGGCGGCTCGCGGTGGCGGGATACCTGGAGCGCACCGGGGACGCGGGGGCGCTCGAGGCGTGGAAGGCGCTGGTCGAGGCGAACCCGGACGACCTGAGCGTGCAGGTGGCGGCCCTGAAAGCCGACTCGGTGGCCCGCGACCTGCCGCTCACCGAGAAGCTCGCGCAGCGCGTGGCGAAGCTGAGCGGGACCGAGGGGGGCAAGCCGACGGTGGCGGCCCGGTTGGCCCGGGCGCGGGCCCTGCTGGGGAGCACGCCGGGGGTGCGGGCCCGCGACGAGGCGGTGGCGTTGCTCAAATCGGTGGTGGCGGAAGCGCCCGGGCTGGTCGAGGCGCGGGACCTGCTGGTGAGCGGGCTGCTGCTGGACGATCCGGGGCGGGGGGTGCGCCCGGACGTCGGCGCCGCGATCGAGCAGTTGCGCGCCGCCGCGACGGTCTCGCCTGACAAGACCGCGATCGCGCTGGAGATCGGGCGGCTGCTGCGCCGGCAGGGAGATTTCGAAGCGGCGGCGGCGGAGCTGGCGCGCGTCGCGGGAGACGCCGCCGCGGCGCCGGCGCTCCGCCTTCGCGCCGCCGAGCTGCTGATGGACCAGGGCGACTTCGGCCAGGCCGTCGCTCCGCTGGAGCGGTTGGCGCGCGAGGGGGGCGAGGAGTCGGGGGCGCACGTGCGGCTGCGGCTGGCGGAGGCGTATACGGCGGTGCGCCGCGACGCGGACGCGGGCCGGGTCTACCAGACCCTGGCGCTGACCCCGCCGAACGACCCCGAGCAGGCCTGGGCGGTGGCGGACGCGCTGGCGGCCCGGGGGGACGCCGAGGCGGCGGGGCGGGTGATGGCGCACCTCCGGGGCCTGGCGCTCCCGCGGGCGCAGCTCACGCTCTACGAGGCCCGCTTCGCCGAGCGGCACGACAAGCCCGCGGCGCGCGGGCTGTACGAGCGCGCGGTCGAGCAGGCGCCGGAGGACCCGGAGGCGTGGGCGGCGCTGGCGCGGCATCTCTTGGCGGCGGGCGAGCGCACCGCCGCCGACGACGCCGTGCGCCGGGGCCTGGAGCGGGCGCCGAGCAGCGCGGCGCTGCTGGTGCTGCGCGAGCAGGCGCGGGTGGCGGGGGGGGACCTGGCGAGCATGGACCTGGCCGGGCTGGCCGAGGCGCTCGAGAAGAACCCGGCGACGCGGGCGCGCGCGCCGATCGTGCGGGCGGTGGACGAGGCCCGCCGCGGCGGTCGGCTCAACGATCCCGCCGCGGTCACCGAGCTCTCGGCCCGATTCCCCGAGGAGCCCGCGGTGCAGGCGATGGCGATCACGCTCCTGATGGAGATGAAGCCGCCGGCGCTGGGCGAGGCGGCCCAGGTGGCCCGGCAGGCACGCCGCCAGTTCCCGGCGTCGGAGGACCTGGCGCGGCTGGCGGTGCCGGTCTTCCAGCGGGCGGGCGATCAGGCGGCGGCGCTCAGCGCCGCGGAGGCGTGGCAGCAGCTCACTCGCGACCCGGCGGCGGACCTCGCGGTGGCCGAAGCTCACCTGGGCCTGGGGCGCCCGCGCCAGGCGATCGAGCAGTTGACGCCGAGGCTCGAGGCGGCGCGGGCTCATCCCGCCGCGGAGGGCTCGCTGGGCGTGCTGGCGCTGGTCACACGCGCGCTGGTGGCGAGCAACCAGGAGCGGCAGGCGCTGGAGCTGATCAGGCCGGCGGCGGCGGCGGCGCCGGAGGTGCTGGTGAGGGTGCTGATCGCCACCGCCGCGGACGAGGTGCGCACCGCCGGCGAGGCGGCGCGCTGGCTCGAAGAAGCGGGCCGCCACATCGCGCCCGCGGGTCCTGATCAGCGGCTGGCCCTGGCGGCGGCATGGCTGAAGCTCGCGGAGCGGTTCGGCGACGCCGAGACGCACGTGCCCAAGGCCCTGGCGGTGCTCGCGCCCCTCACGGGCGCGGGGGCCGGCGCGCCCGCCGCGGCGCTCGAGCTGGTCGGGGTGGCGGAACACCTGCGGGGCGACCTGCCCGCGGCGGAGGCGGCGTATCGGGGCGCGCTGGAGCGCGAGCCGCAGCGTGCCTCGGCGCAGTGGAGGCTGGCGGGCCTGCTGCTGGCGCGCGGGAGCGAACCGGGCGAGGCCGCCGCCCTCGCCGGGCGGGCCGTCGAGGCCGGCGCGGCCGACCGGGCGGCGCTCACCGTGCTGGCACGGGCGCGGCTGGCGCTCGCCGACGGGCAGACCGGGGCGACGGCCGCGGCAACCCTGCGCAGCGCCGCCGACCTGCTCGCGACCCTGCACGAGGGCGACCCGGCCGACCTGCCCGTGGCCCTGGCCCTGGCGGGGACCCGCGAGCGGCTCGGGGAGTACGGGCCGGCGGCGGACGCGTACGAGCGAATCCTGGCGACCCCGGCGATGATCGCCAAGCTCGACCGGGCGGCGATCCAGAACAACCTGGCGTATGCCCTGGCCAAGTCCGGGCGTGGGGGGCCGGCCCTCGAGCGGGCACGGAGCCTGGCCCTGGCGGCGGTGGCGGCGAAGCCCGAGGCGCACCTGTATGACACGCTGGGCGCGGTCGAGGCGGCCCGCGGCGACCTGGCGGCGGCGGCGGAGGCGTATCGGCGTGCGCTGGCCCTGAGCCCGGACACGCCGTCATGCCTCGTGGAACTCGCCAATCTGTTGGCGACCGGCGATCCTCCCAAGGCCGAGGAGGCGCGGGCGCTCCTGGCGCGCCTCGACGAGCTGGGCACCAGGGACCCGCGCGGCGTGGAGCCCTATCTCGAGCGGGCCCGCGAGGTGCGCGCGGCCCTGGCGCAGCGGGGGAGCTGAGGCGGCGCCGGGTGGTCAGGCGTCGGGCGTGACCTCGTCCGTCAGGTTCTGGTAATTCCAGGCGGCCCCGTCGCCGGGATCCCAGAAGAGGCGCACGACGTCCCCGTCGGGTCCGGCGCCGAAGAGGTTGAGCGTGCTCCCGGACGTGACGGCGTGGAGGCGCCCCACGGGGAGCGGGGCCCCGGCGGGCCGCGCGAGCTGGATCGGCTGCGCGATCCACGCGGCGTGGGCGGGCGTCCACCAGTAGACGGCGGGCCGGCCCGTCTGGGTTTCGAGGCCGGCGATGTTCAGTCCGCCCCACGGCGTGACATAGCTCGCGAGCGAGGCGGGCGCGAGGCGCGGGCCGGCGAACTCGCTCGTCATGTCGTTGTGCTCCCAGCGGGCTCCGAACCCGGGCACCCACCAGGTGAGGTTCAGGTTGCCGCTTGCGGTGGTTCCCGCGAGGTTGATCCCGCCCCAGGGGGTGACGAAGGCCGCGAGCGCGCCGGTCATAGCCGGGGCGCCGGCGGTGGCGGAGAGGTTCTCCTCCCGCCAATAGACCATTCCCGGCGCCCACCAGACGACGCGGATGTCGCCGGCCGCGTCGAGCCCGGCGATGTTCATGCCGTTCCACGGGGTCACGTAGGCGGTGAGTTCGCCGGTCCAGGCGGGGGTGGGGAGGGAGTGGGGCGCCAGGTGCGTGCGCGTCAGGTTGTCGTAGAAGTAGTCCCAGCGGTCGCGCGCGTGGTCGAAGCTCCCGGGCTGGTAAAAGACGACCAGCTCTCCCGCGGCGTTGAGCCCCGCGATGTGCACGCGCTGGTCCTGGGCCACAAAGACGGTGAGCCGCTCGGTGATGACCGTGGCGGGGAAGTTCTGAGCGCTCAGCACGAGCGGGTCGGCGAAGGCGCCGTCCGCGCCCTGGCGGAAGAGCGTGACGGAGTCGGTCCCGAGAACCACCGCGTAGGTCCGCCCGTCCTTGGGGTCGATGAAGGTGGCCAGGTCGCGCCCCGGGTCAAGGGCGGCCGAGAGGGCCCCGGCCACTCTGCCGCTCCACTGGTCCCCGGTGAGCCGGAAGACGATCGGGAGGCCGGACTCATTCACGGCGCTCAGGACGACCGTGCCGGGCGTCCCGGAGGCCGCGGCCAGGCCGCCGGGCCCGGCGAGGAAGGCCGGGCGGGGATCGGTGAGCGTGAGGATGTGCGCGTCCGTCACGATCGTGCCCGAGCGCACCAGCTCGGTGAGCACGATGGGGCTGGGCCCGGAGAGGGGCGGGATGGTCCCGCGCCCGACCAGGTCGGCAAGAGGGACGAGCCCGCGATGGGGCTCGAAGTGATACGTCTCGCGGCCGGACAGGAAGCTCGGGGCGCCGGTGTGAGAGAGGAGCCGGATGAGCGCGCGGCCCGCGTCGTCGATGCCGAGCAGGTCCCACTGGGCGCTCATGACGCCCGGCACGAGGTCCGCGGCGCGCGCGATGGTCGTGACGACGCCGTCGCCGTACAGCGCCGGATTGCCGGCGTCGTCGGTGCCGAGGATCGTGCCGGAGTTGTTGAGGCGCGTCGCCCGGAAGAAGTGCGGGAGCTGCACGGTGCCGGCGGCGCGGGTCCAGGTCCGGGTGTGCCCGATCTCCAGGAAGCCGGCCCGCTCGGTGCCCAGCACGAGTCCCGTGTCGGTCACGTCCTCGACGTAGCCGTTCCAGAGAAACGTCAGTGTCTGATCGCGCAGGTGCCAGGCGCGCGGGATACCGAAGAGGCCGGAGCCGTCGTGCTCCTCGATCAGGATGTCCCCCGCGTTGCCGAGGCGCTTGAGGGTGAGGGCTTCCAGGTCGAGGTCGGTGGGGCCGGCGATGACGGTGATGTCGTCGCGCAGGAATCGCCTGGCGCCGTCACGGACGACGAAGGGGTCGTTCAGGAGAGCGTTGCTGTCGTAGGCGATGAAGTGTCCCAGGTCGTTCACGCCCGCGACGGCGTCGGTATCGTCCAGGCCCGGGACGCGGGAAAAGGGCCGGTAGAGGCCGTCGTCGATCACGTAGGCCTGGAAGAGGATCCCGGATGTCGAGCCGGCGTGGCCGAGGGTGTTCGCGTAGAGGATCGAGCCGTCCGGGCTGGCGCCGCTGAGCGGGAGGGGTGCCAGCGCCGCGAACGCCGGAACCAGCCGGGCCACCGGGCCAGCGTGGCTCGGAGTGCCCCCGAGAAGGAAATCCGGCACGCCGTTGTCGTCGAGGTCGCCGAACCCGGCGAGCGCGGCCGCCGGGGCGCGGATGGGCGCGATCGGGACGACGTAGGAGAAGAGGTCGGGCGTCTGGATGACGTAGGCGACGGGCCCATCGGTGCCGTCCGGGGCGATGACGCCAAGCTCGCTGCCCGCGCGGTTATCCAGGTCGCCCAGGTTGGCCAAGCTGGTTCCGAAGCGCTCGCCCGGGCGCTGCCCGAAGAGGTGGAAGTCGGTGCCCTGCGTCAGGTCGTCATCGCCCGGCACCGAGGCGATGGTCATGCCGTAGAGGAACACGCGACCCTGGTCGCCCGCCGGGGTCACGTCGGCGCCGGGCGCACCGATCGCCAGTGAGGGACCCAGGTGCACGAGCGACCAGCCGGCCAGGTCGCCCGCGGCGCGCCCCGTGCCGGCGCCGGGCGCGATGATCTGGCGCAGGGTTCCGTCGTCGAAATAGACCCACACGGCTCCGGCGTCCTGGAACCCCTGGTCGGCGTGGGGCGCGCCGACGAAGTAGTCCGGGCGCGCGTCGCCGGGAATAGGAAACACGGATCCATCGACGGGGCGCTGGGCGGGGAGGTCCGCGGAGGCGACGGCGTGCCCGAAGCGGTCACCCGGGGCGGCCCCCGTGAGGGTGAGCAGCAGCGTGGTCCCGCCCCCTCCGCTGCCCATGAAGACGAGCGCCTGTCCCTGCCCGAGCGGCCCGGCCCCCGGAGCGCCGGCCATGAGGTGGGTCGAGCCGTCGGGCAGGTCCACCCGGGCCAGCGCGAAGCCGAGCTCGTCGTCGTGCGCGCCCAGGGCTTCCCAGAGGAGCAGGCCCGTGGC
This sequence comes from Phycisphaerales bacterium, assembly GCA_035628055.1. Lineage (GTDB taxonomy): Bacteria > Planctomycetota > Phycisphaerae > Phycisphaerales > UBA1924 > DASPKO01. The sequence continues at coordinate 1,782 of DASPKO010000212.1, read as the reverse complement.
GGTGGAGTAGACCGCGGCGCGGCCCGAGCGCTCGACCTGGGCGTCGGCGTCGCCGTCGAAGCGGGGGGAGCCGACCGCGAGGTCCTCGATGCCGTCGCCGTCGTGGTCCTCGACGGCCGCGAGGGCCTGGCCGAAGTGAGGGAAGCCATCGGCGAGCTGGCGGAGAAGCCCGCCCGTGCGCCCCGAGAAGAGGAAGACGCGACCCGCGAGGTCGGCCTGGCCCGGCAGATCGGAGCGCCCCGGGGCGGCGATCGCCACGTCACGCACCATGTCGCCATCCACGTCGGCGATGGCCAGCGCGGCTGCGCCGAAGCCGGCGACCTCGACGCCGGCGGGGGGCGCGAACTCGCGGAGCGGGGCGTCGAGGTGGAAGGCGCTGACGAGGTCCTGCCCGAAGTAGACGGTCAGGAGCGCGCGGGGCTCGAGGGGGCAGAAGCGGGCCTCCGCGCCGTGGTCATGACGGGCCGGCGGGCAGGACGCGCGCGCGGCGCTCGGGGAACGGAAAGGCGCGCCGACGACACCCGGCACACGCCGCGCCGGAAGAAAAGCGCCCATGGGCGGCTCCTGGATTGTCGTGGGCGGGACGGAGCGGGAGTTTCGGTCCGCGGCTCCGGCACCCCAGCATACGGGGTAGAGGCGGTCACGGGCAAGACGAGGGCCGGCGCCGGGCGACGGGGCTAGGCGTGACCCCCGGCGAGGGCCAGGGCGCACATCATCCCGATGCCGATCGGGAGCGCCTCATCGTTGAAGTCGAACTCGGGCTGATGGAGGGAGGGGAACGTCTGCGCCTTCTGCGGGCGCAGGCCCATGACGAAGAAGCAGGCGGGAACGGTGCCGCCTCCCTGGCGGGTGTGCCGGCCGTAGTACGAGAAGTCCTCTCCTCCCATGGTGGGGTGCTCGAGGAGGCGGACGTGGTCGGCGCCGAGCTGGCGGTGCGCGACGGCGAAGAACCGCTCCGTGGCGGCGGGATGATTCAGCGTGACGGGGTATCCGGGCTCCCAATCGATGAGCGCCTGGCACCCGCCCGCGGCGGCGGTGTGCTCGGCGATCTCAAAGAAGCGGCGCCTGGCGGTCTGGCGCACCTCGGGCGTGAGCGAGCGGACCGTGCCGGTGAAGGAGGCGGTCTCGGGGATGATGTTCCGGGCGGTGCCGGCGCGGATGATGCCGACGGTGACGACGACGCTCTCGAGCGGGGAGACGCTGCGCGACGCGATGGCCTGGAGCGCGGTGATGAACTGGGCGGCGACGAGGATGGGATCGGCGCCCAGGTGCGGGTAGGCCGCGTGGGCCTGCGTGCCGCGCACGGTGACCTGAAAGTTGTCGGTGGCGGCCAGGAGCGGTCCGGGCCGCGAGCCGACCGAGCCGAGGGGCAACTGGGGCCACCCGTGCAGGCCGTAGATCTCGGAGACGGGAGGCCCGATGCCCGCCGGGCCGGCGCCCTGGCCGTCGAGGACGCCCTCGGCGCAGAGGCGCTCGCCGCCGGCGCCGCCCTCCTCGGCGGGCTGGAAGACGAGGGTGACCGGGCGGGGGCGGCGCTCGAGGGCGGCGAGCACGCGCGCCACGCCCAGGAGATTGGCGGTGTGCCCGTCGTGGCCGCAGGCATGCATCACGCCGGGCGTCGTGCTGGCATAGGGCCGGCCGGTGCGCTCCTGGATGGGCAGGGCGTCCATGTCGGCGCGCAGGGCGACGCATCCGGCGGACCCGGCGGCGGGCCCGGTGCCGGCGTGCGTGGCGGGCAGGTGCGCGACCACGCCGGTGCCGCCGGCGAGGCCGGTGTGGTGG
>DASPKO010000211.1:0-23523 GCA_035628055.1 Phycisphaerales bacterium | reverse complement strand
CGCGGGCGCCGCGGCGAACCGGTACGGGCCTTCGGCGATGACCGCGGCCGCGGGGACGGACCGGGCGGCGGCGGCGATGGAGACGCCGGCACCGAGCGAAGAACCGACCAGCACGAGGCGGCGCTCCGACCCGGCGGCCTGAACGACCCGCGCCAAGTCGTCGGCCTCGCGCAGGCCGAGAGCGCAGGCGCCCCCGCTGTCGCCGTGCCCGGGGAGGTCCCAGCAGATCAGCCGCGACGCAAGCGGGGCCAGCGCCGCCACGCGGGGCAGGGAGGCGATGCGACTCTCCCCCCAGCCGTGGGTCAGGAGCATGACGGGGCCCTCCGGGTCGAGGCCGACGATGTCCCACACGGCCAGGCGTCTTCCGCGCGAGGCCACCGTCAGGGGCCCGAAGCGCAGCCCCGCGCCGCCGGGGCCCACCGCGAGGTGCCCGGGGTCGGGCGCGAGCCCGCGTCCCAGGGCCCAGCCCAGGGAGCGCCGCGGCGGGCGCGTGAGCAGCCACCAGGTCCGCAGGAGCACGGCCCCGTACGCGACCGCGAGTCCGAGGCCGAGCAGCAAAGGCAGTCCGCCGGGGCTCACGGCTGGCACCAGAGCAGGTCCGGGCGCCCGAGTCAAGCGGCTCTATACTTGGCCGATGAGCCCTGGAAGGCCGCAGCGTGGCGCCGGAGCGCGGCCGCTGGCCCGGATGCGCCCGGGGCCGGTGGCCTGGATGCTCGCGGTCCTGCTGGGCGTGGCGGCGGCGGGCGCGGTCGGGTCGTCTCCTCCGGGGGCAGCGCCGAGCGCGGTACCGGCGGCCGTCAAGGCCAACAACCTCGCGGTGATCCCGATCAACCGCGAGATCGACGCGCTCATGGTCAAGAGCGTGAAGCGGCGCATCGAGGCGGCCACGGCGGCCGGCGCCGACGCGCTGGTCTTCGAGATCGACTCCCCCGGGGGCGAGCTGGGCGCGGTGCTGGAGATCTGCAATCTGATCAAGCGGGCCGCGGTCTCGAACACGGTGGCGTGGGTGAACGACGAGGCATATTCCGGCGGGGCGATCATCGCGCTGGCCTGCCGGCAGGTCGTGGTGGCGCCGCACGCCACGCTGGGCGATGCCCTCATCGTCTCGGTCAACAGCTTCGGCTTCTACGAGCGGCTCGACGAGCAGGGACGGCAGAAGGTGCTGGCGCCCCTCCTCGCGGAGGTCGTGGACTCGGCGCGCCTCAACGGGTACGACGAGCGGCTGGTGCAGGGACTGGTCGTGCGCGGCGTCGACCTCTACCTGATCCGGCACGAGGCGACGGGTCAGCAGCTCTTCGTGGGGGCCGAGGAATATCGCGAGCTCTTCGGCGCCGATCCGCCGCGCGGGCAACCGACCATTCCCTCGGCGCCCAGCGCCGCGGGCGCCGCCCCCGAGGCGCCGCCGGCACGCGCGCCGGGGGCCCCCGACCCGGCCGGAGCCGGCCCGGCCGCCCCCGCGCCGACCGACTTTCAGCCCGCGGTCCCCGGACTGTCGCGGGAGGTGATCGACGCGGTGAACATCCGCCAGGACCTCCCCAGCAACCGTCCCCGGCTCAGCGCCGCGGACCGGGGCGAGTGGCGCTTCGTCGAGGTCGTCTCGGACGGGCACGGCGTGGTGGTCCTCAAGAGCGACACGATGCGCCGTTACGGGATCGCGCGCGCGGTCGTGAGGGATACCCAGGAGCTCCGCCAGTACTTCGGGGCCGCCAACCTGGCCCGGCTTCCGGAGAGCTGGTCGGAGCGCATGGTGGTGGGCCTGACCAACCCGATCGTCCGGGCGGTGCTGATCGTCGTCATGCTGGTCGCGATCTTTCTCACCATGGTCCACCCCGGGACCGTCGTCGCCGAGCTGGTCTTCGTGCTGGCGATCGGCCTGCTGCTCGCGCCCCCGGCGCTCAACAACATGGCCTCCTGGTGGGAGGTCGCGGCGATCCTCGGCGGGATCCTCTTGCTGGCCCTGGAGGTCTTCGTGCTTCCCGGGTTCGGCTTCTTCGGCGTCGCCGGGCTGCTGCTGCTGCTGGGAGGCATGCTCGGGACGTTCGTGACCGACACGGGCGGACTCTTCCCGGGCACCGAGGCGGGGCGGAGCCAGCTCGTCGGCGGGGTGACCACGCTGCTCGTCTCGCTCGTGACGGCCTTTGTGGCGATGTATTTCATCGGCAAGCATTTCGGTTCCATCCCCGTCCTCAACCGGCTCGTCCTGACCGACCAGCGCGACGACGAGCCCGAGACCGGCGTGCTCGAGGCGATGGGGACCGAGCCGGCGGGGCTGGAAGTGGGGTCGGCGGGCGTGGCCCTCACGCCGCTGCGTCCGGCCGGCCGCGTGCAGGTCGGCGACCAGATCTTCGACGTGGTGGCCGAGCTCGGCTTCATCCCGGCCGGGGCGCCGGTCCGCGTCAGCTCGGTGACGCCCTTCCGCATCGCGGTCGAGCCGGCGCCCGGTCCGGCGGCGCCCCGCCCAACCAGGACCACGGCGTGAACGAACCGTACCTGCTCTGGGGCCTGGGACTGCTCGGCGCGGCGCTCCTGCTCGTGGTCGTGGAGGTGCTGATCCCCTCCGCGGGCGTCATCTCGCTGGTGGCGACCGGGGCCGCGATCACCGGCGTCGTCGCCCTCTTCAAGGTCAGCGTGTGGTGGGGGATCGCCGGCATTCTCGCCGTGATTGTGCTGGGCCCCATGGCGGCGCTCTTCGGGCTCAACCTCCTGCCCAGCACGCCCATGGGCCGCAAGATCCTCTTCGGGCAGAGCGGCGAGGACCCGGTCTCCAAGGGGGGCGGGCCCGGCCCATTCGACGCGCTGGTCGGCCGGGAGGGAGTTGCCCTGACCGACCTGCACCCCGTGGGCACCGTCAAGGTCGGCTCGGAGCGCGTCGAAGCGCTCTCGGAGACGGCGTGGATCCCGGCGGGCACGAGCGTGCGCGTGACCAGCGCCGACGGGCTCTCGGTCAAGGTGCGGGCGATCCAGACGCCGCCGGCCTGACCGCCGCTTCCGGCCCGCGGGGCGACCGCGCGGCCGGCGGCAGGCCGAGTAGCTCCCGAGGTATACTGCCCGGCCCGGAATGGGACCGCGCGCCGGGGCCTGCCGCGAGAGGCCGGCCGGGCCCGCCCGCCGGGGACAGGAGTGCTCGATGCCCAACCCAGTCTGGATCGTGATCGCGGTGATCGCGGCCCTGGTCGCGCTGATCTTCGTCTTCGTGATCGGCCAGTTCCTCAAGCTCTACGTCCAGGCCTGGTTCTCCAACGCGCGGGTCAGCCTGTTCGAGCTGATCGGCATGCGGCTGCGGAGCGTGGACCTCCGGACCATCGTGCTCTCGCGCATCCGCGCCGTGAAGGCCGGGCTCGACATCCCGACCAATCGCCTCGAGACGCACTACCTCTCTGGCGGGCGCGTGCCCCACGTCATCAGCGCCCTGGTCGCGGCCAAGGGAGCCCGGATCAACCTGACCTGGGACACGGCGACGGCGATCGACCTGGCCGGGCGCGACATCCTCGACGCGGTCCAGACGAGCGTGAACCCGAAGGTCATCGACTGCCCCAGCCAGGCCGGCCCCCGCTCCACCATCGATGCGGTGGCCCAGGACGGGATCCAGCTCAAGGCCAAGGCGCGGGTGACGGTGCGCACGAACATTGCGCGGCTGGTCGGCGGCGCCACCGAGGAGACCATCATCGCCCGCGTGGGCGAGGGCATCGTCACGACCATCGGCTCGGCGGTCACGCACAAGGCGGTGCTCGAGAACCCGGACAACATCTCCAAGACCGTGATGGCCAAGGGGCTCGACGCCGGCACCGCCTTCGAGATCCTCTCGATCGACATCGCGGACATCGATGTCGGGGAGAACATCGGCGCTCAGTTGCAGGGGGCGCAGGCCGAGGCCGACAAGAAGCGCTTCCAGGCCGAGGCCGAGAAGCGCCGCGCCCTGGCCATGGCGCTCGAGCAGGAGAACAAGGCGAAGATCCAGGAGAACAAGGCCCTCGTCGTGCTCGCCGAGGCGGAGGTCCCCAAGGCGATGGCCGAGGCGTTCCGCCAGGGTAACCTGGGGATCATGGATTACTACCGCATGCGCAACGTGCAGGCGGACACCTCCATGCGGTCGGCGATCGCCGGCGACGGGCAGAACGCCGATCAGGAGTAGTCCTGGCGAAGGGCCGGGCGCCTCATGGCGTCGGGGCGTCGGCGGCGGGCGTGGCCGCCGCGGCCCGGATCAGGTCGTCGAGGCGCCGCGCCCGGTAGCCGTCGTCCGTGAACACGCTGGGCGTGCCGGCGCCCTCGGAATCGTCTGAAGCGCCGGCGGGGGCCGGCTCCGCGGCTCCGATCAAAGTGTCCCGGCGTTCGTCCAGGCGGAGGTCGCGAGCGCCCTGCGCGCCGGCGGGCACCAGCAGGTCGGCGTAGTTTGGCGAGAGGTGCCGGCTGGCGGGGGCTCGCCCGGCGGGCGCCGGGTCCCCCAAGTGGAAGATCGTCCCCGGCGGGATGACCGGGATCAGGCCGCCTCCTCCCCCGGGGACGTACACGGATCGCGGGAAGACCGCGGTGAGCGCGCCGGCCCGGCGGGCAAAGCCGCCCCGGGGTCGGCTGAACGTCCCGGCGGGCACACGCACCACCTCGGAGAAGTCGGGGCTCTGCCGCAGATCCGTGCGCAGGCTCCGGAGGCTTACGCCCAAGGGCCCGGTGTCCGCAACCGCGGGGTCGACGCGCTGTGGCCGGGTCGTCGGCTGGACCGCCGCAGCGATCGCGGGAACGAGCATGATCGCGCCGGCGACGAGCGGCCCGGCGCGCCTGGGCGCCGCGGGCCCTCGGCTGGCTCCGTCGCGACGCTCCGTCATCGGAGCACGATCCGCACCGTGATGGTGAGCCGGGCGCCGTCACGCAGATCGCGCAGGGCCCGCCCCCGGGCGGTCCACAGGTAGACGGCGTTGAGGACCGGCTCGTCCACCTCGGCGTATCCGGAGCGCACGACGAAGCGGGCCGAGACCACCCGGCCCGAGCGGTCGAAGGAGATCCGCACTACCGGGTTGCCCGGAGAGGCCGTCGCGCGCGCGATCCGGCTGAACTGCGGCCTGCGGGTCTGAATGTCGAGCCCGGCCCCGGCGGCCGGACGCCCCGGCCGGACCTCGAGCACCGCGTCGGCCGACGTGGCGTCAGCCTCCTTGTCGCTCGGTTCGCCCGGCGCTACCGGCTCGGACGCGGTGCCCGCGCCGGCCGCGGCCGGTTCCTGGGCGAAGGCCGACGGCCCGGGGGCGGTGTCGTCCGGTGTCACGGGATCGGCCGGAGTCGGGACACCCTGCGAGCCCTCGGCCTCACTCGCGGCCTGCGACGGGTCTTCTCCCGCGGCGTCCTGTCCGTCGGGCGGGCCGGAGTCGTGCGGCGCAGGCGGCGTGGTCTCACCCGACTCGGTCGGCGCGGTCGCGGCGCTCCCGTGGCTCCAGGCCGGCCAGGCGTCTCCGGCGTTGGGTTCTTCCGGGCCGGGGCTAGAGGGATCCATGCCCTGGGTCGATGCCTGGGAGCGCCGCACCGCCTCGGGGAGCGTTGCAGCGTCGGCGGGCGAGTCGTCGTCGCGCGTCGGCTGGCCCCGGAGCTCGGCCGCGCGCGCCGCCGCGGCGGCGAGCCCGAACACCGCGGGCGGTCGCGCCTGTGCCGCCTCGGTCGTTCCTGCGCTCGAACTCACCGCCTCCGGGCGCTCGGCGGACGCGGGGTCGGAGCGGGGCTGGCTATCGCCCGCCGGGCGCGCGGGGTTGGGCTCCAGGGCCGGCTGGTCAATACTCGAGAGCTCGCCCGCATGCGGCGACGGGTCGGCAAAGCCGAGCCAGGCCGGCACGTCGTGCGGGGAGTCTTCGAGACCGAGGCGCAAGGCGGGCTGGGGCGGCGGGGGCGGGGGTGGCGGAGGGGCAGGCGGTGGCGCCGGCTCGGGCTCCTCGCGCTCCGCCGGTGTTTCGATGACCGTGACCAGGGGCCCGGCTGCGGCGGCCGGCGCGGGATCGAGGGGCGGTGTCAGCAGCCTCCCCTGGCCGAACGGGCTTTGTTCCCCCTCCGGGCGTGCCAGGGGAACCATCACAAGGCCCAGCCCCAGGAGCACATGTACCGCGGGACTGAGCAGGGCGGCAACGACGAGCCGGCCTGTCCCGGTGCAACTCCGCATGCGCGCAACGGTAGGCCCCTGGGGGTGCCGGCCGCGGCACTGCCCGTGGCCAGCGTGGGGCTGGGTGCTAGTAGCATCCCGACCCCGCCCCGGGGTACGCTCCCGAGCGCCGCGGTCCCACGAGCCGCCGGTCCGATGGACAGGCGCGACTCACCGGCCGATCCGCGGTCTTTGGTCCAGTCCGAACACACACAGGAGTTCTGCGATGTCTACGCGATGGTTTGCCCTCGGCGCGGCGCTGTGCATGGCCGCCCCTGTCCTGGCCCAGGACACCCCGGTCGTCACCCCGCGCCCGCAGCCGGCGCCGGCGCCAACCGCCGAGCCCAAGCCGGAGACCAAGCCGGAGGTGAAGACCCTGGTCGCGGGCGACAAGGCCCCGGCCCTGAGCATTTCCGAGTGGGTCAAGGGCGAGCCGGTCACCGGCTTCGAAAGGGGCAAGACCTACGTCGTCGAGTTCTGGGCGACCTGGTGCCCCCCCTGCCGTAAGAGCATCCCGCACCTCACCGAGCTGCAGCACAAGCACAAGGCCCAGGGCCTGACGATCATTGGGATCAGCGGTGAGGACCGCAACGGCGAGTCGCTGGAGAAGGTCAAGGAGTTCGTCGAGAAGACGGGCGCCAAGATGGAGTACACCGTGGCTTTCGACAAGGCCCGCGAGACTCGCGACGCCTGGATGAAGGCCGCCAAGCAGAACGGCATCCCCACCGCGTTCGTCGTGGATGGGCAGGGGACGATCGCCTGGATCGGCAACCCGCTGAACCCGCAGTTCGATGAGGTGCTGGACAAGGTGGTCGCGGGCAAGTGGACCGAGGAGGCCAGGCGCGAGCTGGCCCGGCGCGACGAGGAGATGCGCGAGGCCAACCGCAAGATCGGCGAGGCCATGCAGGCCGAGGACTATGACGCCGCGCTCAAGGCGATGGACGAGGCGATCGCGAAGAACCCCAAGAGCGCGGGCCAGTTCGCGATGACCAAGTTCCACGTGCACGCGAAGATGAGGAACGACGAGGCCGCCGCGGCCAGGGTGGCCGACGAGGCCGCCAAGGGCGTGCTGAAGGACGACGCCCAGGCGCTCAACGCCATGGCCTGGACGATGCTCGACGAGTTCGAGAGCCCGGACCTGGACGTGGCCCTGCGCGTCGCCACCCAGGCCGACAACGCCGCCGGGCACAAGGATGGCATGATCCTCGACACCCTGGCGCTCGCTCACTTTAAGAAGGGGAACGTGGACAAGGCCATCCAGCTCCAGGAGGAGGCGCTCAAGCTCTCGGCCGACCTCGACGAGAGCATGCGCGAGGAGATGGAAGGGCGGCTCCGCGAGTTCAAGGCCTCCAAGAGCGGCAAGACCGGGCCCGCGGACAAGGACAAGAAGTAACCGGCGCTCCCGCGCGGCGGCGAGCTCGGGGGCGCGCGGGCGCACGGGCCCGGCGCGGCCCGGAGATCGGGCGAGACCGTGAGCTCGGCGGAGGCCGGCCGGCTCCGTCGGGCGGGGCTCCGGCGCCTCGGCGTTCCGCCACTTCGGTGCTCGGGGATTCCTCGGGCGAATGAGCCTCCCGGCCGAGTGAACATATTCCAAGACCCCGGCGGCCGACCGCCGGGGTTTTTTCGTGGCTACCGAGCAGTGGGGGCGATGTATCCCAGCAGGCGGCCCTTCGCACACCGCACCAGCCGCGGCGCCAGGCTTGGCCCGTCTGGAGGCCGATGCGGGCCGCCCGGCGTTCCGGGACTCGCCGGGCTCAGGCTGGCTTCGGGCCCGTGCGCGCCTACGATCCGTCCACGACGGCGTTGGAGATCACCGGGGTGTAGCGCAGCTTGGTAGCGCGTCTCGTTCGGGACGAGAAGGTCGGAGGTTCAAATCCTCTCACCCCGACTTTTCAGACTCGACGGCCCCGGCAAGTGCCGGGACCGTTTGCGTTCATGGCCTTTTCCGTGTCCCTGTGGTGAGACCCGCCTCGCCTGCCGAGCGTCGTGCGGTCCGACATCGCTGGTTCCTGTTGAACGGCATGCGGAACTGCATTGACCGAGTTGGTCAGCGTGGCCACAGCCACGCGAAGATCGCGCCCGTGATCAGGCCGAAGACGATCCCGTCGATCCAGTCCATCACCATCGCGCGGCGTTTCTTCTGGAACCACAGGTCGCCCGGGAAGCTGGCGAAGCAGTAGGCCAGGATGCCGGCCGTCCCCAGCACCTGGAAGACCTTCCAGAACATGGCATTCCCCGCGCCGCCGGCGCCCGTGACACCCCTGACGCCTTCCGCTCCGGTGATACCGGGGCCGGCGCCCAGCGCGACGCTTCCCCCGTGCGGCAGCGCGGCCCAGCCGAGGTAGGCGATGACGGCGCTGGTGACGAGATAGAAGAGGAACGTGATGAGCATGTTGGCACCCATGTTCGTCGGGGCCCAGACGCGCAGCAGGCCCTGCGGGTGCGTGTCGTACAGGGCCTTCATGGCCTTCTTGCGTTCTTCGGGGGAGAGCTTGCCGTGCTGGCAGAAGTCTGGGAAGCCGTAGTTGCCCGGGCGGATGTTCAGGCGGGTGATGGTGTCCATGAACTCCCGCTCGCTGGGGATGGCCTCGCGGTCCTTCTTATGGTGTCCGATGGCCATCCAGGCGAGCGCGCTGGCGATCCAGACGCCGACGCCCGAGAGGAGGATGGGCAGCCAGAGGTGGGTGAGAAAGTCCATGCCGGTCTCCTGCGTGCGGGCGGGTGGTGCCCCGCCACGATGCGAATGATCGTCGGCGTCATTCTATTGATTCCCGCAGGATTCAGGGCATGACCGGGGATGCCTCGCTGGGTTGGGACTCGGGCCGTTCCTCCTGCCGGGCCCGGCACTCGCGGCCCGACGCCGTCGGACGGCTTTCACGTTGCGTGCCTCGCCCAGGCTCGACCCAGGCTCCGGGGGCGGGTCTGGCACGCAGAGCCGCCCCGGCGAGCTCGCGCGAGGTGCGCCTGAAGCCCGAGCGCGAGGACGACTTGCGGGTGTCGCCGTCGAATACGCCAACGCGTGTGCGCCCTGTCTTCCCGCTCATTCCCGTGATGGCCTCCGGGTTCTGGCGGAGCGAGTTTCGCGCTTCGTCTCTGGTCCGGGGTGACGACGATGCACAAGCGCTCAGCCCGCAAGAAAGAGGTCATGGCGAAGCCTGCGGGGCGGCCGCCGGCGCGGTGAGCTTGAGCCCGATGATGGAGACCAGCAGCAGGCACAGGAAGAAAACCCGCCCGCTGGTCACCGGCTCGTCGAGCAGCGCCATGCCGAGCGTCGCGGCGCCGACCGCGCCGATGCCGACCCACACCGCGTACGCCGTGCCGATGGGGAGCGTCCGGGAAGCGATGGCGAGAAGGTACATGCTGATCACGATCGCGGCCGCCGTGAAGACGCTCGGCCACAGGCGCGTGAACCCGTGCGTGTACTTCAGTCCGACGGCCCATCCGACTTCGAACAGGCCGGCGACAACGAGGATGATCCAGGCCATGGAGGTGGTTCCCGGTCGTGCCGTCTCGTCCTGACCGGGTACCGCCACTCGTCCGGGGCCAAGAGCGGCCGCACGCTTCCGAGCCTAGTCCTGGCGCCCGTGCGCCGCTCCGGCCCGGGTCGGGGCAGGCGGCGGGCGCTGCCGCACGGCACGCGCCGATGGCATCCGCGATCCTGGCGTCGCCGCGGCTTGGCTCGGCGGGCACGGCCCGCGTGGATGTTTCCGAAAGGCCGATGGGCTCCGGCCGGGCTCGACCGCCCTCAGCGGACGTCCGGGTCGCCCTCGGGGCGGGGCCCCCGGGAATTCCGGCATGTGGGGATTGACAGCCTCCGACGCGCGTAGTATGGTGTCAACGACATGGGTAGTAGGCCCCGGCGAGACCAGGCGATGACCAAGCGCTCCGTCGAGCTCGGCGAGGCGGAGCTGGCGGTCATGCGCGTCCTGTGGGATGGGGGGCCGCTGGCGGTGAGAGAGGTCATGAACCGGCTGCACGAGCTCGGGAAGACCGTCGCGTACACGACGGTGCAGACCTTTCTCACGCGCCTCGAGCAGAAGGGCGTGGTCGCGAGCGACAAGCGCGACACGGCCTTCGTCTACCGGGCCAGGATCTCCAGGGAGAGCGTGAGCGCGTCCCGCATCCGCACCCTGGTCAACCAGTTGTATGACGGCGCCGCGGCGCCGATGCTTCTGCACCTGATCGAGAACGAACGTTTCTCCCCAGAAGAGATCGCCCAGCTCCGCAAACTGATTGACGACCTTGACGCGCGGAACAAGGGGCGGAACAAGGGATAGACGCCGGCACGGTGGGGGGACGGGGGGGCGGGGGCGAGAAGGAACCTGATCGGCTCGGACCGGAGCGCGATGATGGGGACAGGCCAGCTTCTCTCGGAGATCACGGCGCTGCTCTGGGTCGGCGCCCTGGCGGCGACGCCCCTGGCGCTGATCGTCGGCGGCATGTGCCGCTGGAAGAGCCTCCGCCCGGCGACCCGGCACATGCTGTGGCTCGTCGTGCTCGCGTCGTTCGTCACGCCCGCGATCGGGACGTGGATCTGGAGGCCGGAGTGGTTCAGGACCGACCGGCTCGTCGTGGCCAGGTCGCCCGGGGCAGCCCCGGTCGCGACAGCATCCGGGCCCGCGCCCGCCGCCGAGTCTGTCCCCACAACCCCGGCCCCGCCCGCGTCCCCGGTGCGCGAGGCGTTTCCGACCTCGGCGCCCCTCGCCGGCGCGGCCTCGCCTGCCGTTGTTCTCGCGGCCCCGGCCCGGCCCGCCCCGCCGACAGCGAGCGGCGCCGCCTCGTTCTCACCGATCTCCCATCTCGTGCCGTGGCTCGCCTATCAGCTTCCCTCGGTCGCCGCCCGGCCTCGTGATGGCGCCCCGAACCATGAGCCCGCGCCGGACCCGGGCGCCCCGCGCGCAGGAGGCCTCGATCTGCCGGTGGTGGCGTCTACCTCGCTACGCGGGACATCGGAGGCCCCGTCCGGTGGGGCACCGCGGCCGACCGCCGGTGCGTCTGCTCCGACGGCGCCGCGCGGCTCGCCGATGAGCGAGGTCGACGACTGGGTCAAGCACGCGGTTGGGGTGCGGGACGCGGTCGCCGCGTTGCCGCCCCTGCCCGCGACGATCTGGCTCGGCGGGGCGATCCTGCTGATCGTGCTGAGCCTGTGGCGCACGCTGGCTGCGTGGTGCTGGATCCGCCGGGCTGAGCCTGCGGGCGCCGAGGTCCAGGCGATGGTCCGCGAGTTAAGTGCCGCGCTCGGGCTGTCGCGGATCCCCCGGGCGGTCTTTGTTGGGCGGGCGGTCTCGCCGATGGTGTGGTGCGGTCCGAGCCCGAGGGTCGTGGTCCCCGCGGCGCTGTGGCGGTCGCTCGACGCGGACTCGCGCCGTGCCGTGCTGATGCACGAGCTGGCGCACGTGAAGCGATGGGACCACGTGCTCTGCTGGCTCGAGACGCTCGTCGGCGCGGTCTACTGGTGGCACCCCCTGGTGTGGTGGGCCCGGCGCCGGCTGCACGATGCCGCCGAGGCCAGCTGCGACGCCTGGGTCACCAGCCTGTTCCCGTCGAGCCGAACGGCGTACGCGTCGGCGTTGGTCGTAACCAAGTCATACCTGAGTTCCCGCGCGGGAACGGGCGGGCCCTGGCTCGGGGTGGCGCCCAGTTCAGCCAAACGACTGGCAAGGAGAATCACCATGGTGATGACACAGAATGCGGCTCCGAGGACGTCGGTGTTCGGGTGCTGCGCGGCGACGTTGATCGCGGCGATCGGCATGTTCGTCATGCCCAGCCTCGCCTGCCCGCCCGACAAGGAGTCCGGCACGTGCAACGAGACCACCCCCGCGGCTGCCAAGGCCAAGAAGGTCAAGTCGGGGCAAGAGGACGTGGAGTTCTACGGCGAGGCGCCGGCCCTCGAGGCCATGAGGCAGCGTCAGCCCGGGGCCACCTCCGGCCAGGCTCCCGTGGCGCCGCGTGCGCCAAAGCCCCCCAAGGCGCCGAAGCCCCCGGCCCCGCCGCGCCCCGCCCAGGCCCCGCTCGCCGGCGTGGCGCCCGCGCCCGCGTTCGGGGCGGGGGTTGATCTCGAAGCCCTGAAGGAGGGTCGCGAGCCGCGCGAGTATGACCTGCCGGAGGGCAAGCTGCACGCCTTCTACGGGCTGATGAGCCGGGACGATGTCCCCATCCTGGTCCAGCTCGAGGACGACCACATCCTCATCTGGGGGACCGAGAGCGAGCACCGGGTCTTCGCGGACTTTGTCAAGATCGTCGGCGGGGGGGCGCGGCTCGCTGCCGGGATGCCGCTGACCGCGGAGCTCTACACCCGTGCCGTCCCGGGCGCCGACCTGGGACGCGCCCGGGCGCTGGCGGTCCAGGAGCTGGCCGCCGGCGAGGTCCGCGAGCGGGTTCGGGCCGAGGCCGACCGGGCCCGCGGCGAGGGTGAGCGGGCGCGGGCCTGGGCCTCGCAGCTCCGTGAGCTGGTGCCGGAGCGCAACGCCCGCGCCGCCGATGCCAAGTCGATGGAGCAGCGCCTCATCGAGTTCGAGCGCCAGCTCGAGGAGATCGAGCGTCGGACGCATGAGCTGGAGCGCCGGCGCGGCGCGAGCGCGCAGCCGTCGGACGAGCGCTGAGGCCGGGGCGGCGTCCTCGAGGGTGTTCCCGCCCGGGGTGCGCAGCCATGCCGTCCGCGCGCCGAGCCGACCCGCTGAATGAATCCGAGGTGTGAGGGGGTGTGTTACTCCCGCGTCCGAGGCCTGACGGCACGGGCGCGGCTTGCACGGACTTGGGATCGGGTCAAGCAGGCGACGCCTCGCGGCGAGGCTTTCGCTGCGCGGCCGGCCTCGCCGGCGCGCACGGAGAGAGTTCATGCGCGGGACAGCATCACGTCGAACCATCTGCGTGCTGGCGCTCACCGCGGGGCTGCTGGGCGCCGGGCCACGGGCGCGCGCGCAGCCGGAGGATGACCGGGCCTACCGCGCGGGGATCGGGCTTCTGAACAAGGGGCTTCACGACCTGGCGGCCCCCGAGCTGCGGGCGTACCTCCGCGATCACCCGGAAGGTGCGGAGGCGACCAACGCCCGGTACGCGCTGGCGGTCTGTCTGGTGCGACAAGGGAAGCACGCCGAGGCCTCCAGGGAGCTCGGGCCGGTGCTGGCGGCGGACGCCTTCGAGTTCGGCGCCGATGCGCTCCTCCTGCACGCCCAGTGCGCGGCGGCTCTCGGGGACGATGCGGGCGCCGCCGCATCGCTCACACGGCTCGTCGAGAGTCCCGGCTTCACCTCGTTCGCCCAGCCGGACCGTGCCATGGCGATGCTGGGCGAGTCGCTCTACCGGCTCGGCTCGTTCCAGGAGGCGGCGCGGGCCCTGGCCGACGTGGCTTCCAGGTGGCCCAGCAGCCCGTCGCTCGAGCGGGCCGAGCTCTTCGGCGCTCTGTCGCAGGTGGCCCTCGAGGAGTATGAGGCGGCCGCCGGCCGGGCCGGCCGACTTCGCCAGCGTGCGCCCCAGGGCGCCTACGCCGCCAACGCGGCGCTCATCGAGGCGCAGTGCCGGCACAGGCTCAAGGACCTGCCGGCCGCCCTCCGCCTCTACGAGAGCGCCACGGAGACGGGCACAGGGGCGGTCCGGGCCGAGGCCTTTCTCGGCCTGGCTCGGGCAGCCCGCGCCCAGCGAGACTTTGGCAGGGCCGAGCAGGCACTGAAGGATGCCACGGACCCTCCGGTGACGGGTGAACTGGCGGACCGGATCGCCCTGGAGCAGGGAAAGCTCCTGCTCGACCAGGGGCGGGCCGAGCCGGCGTCCCAGGTGTTCGCCGAGCTCGAGGAGCGGGCGGTCCCTCCGCTCCGGGCCGAGGCGGCGCTCTCGCTCGGCCGGGCCCAGGTGGCGCTGGGCCGGCACGCGCACGCGGCGGAGAGGCTCGCCGAGGCCGCGACGCGGCACGCGCAGAGCGATCTCGTCCCCGACATGCTCTTCGAGCGGGCCGGCGCGCTCGCGCTCGCGGGCAGGGACGACGACGCTCTCGAAGCGTGGCGGCAGTGGCGTGCGAAGTACGGCACGCACGAGCTGGCGACCGAGGCGCTGGCCGCGGAGGCGTGGTGCGCCCATCGTGCCGGCAGGTTCGATGACAGCCTCGAGCTCTGCGATCGTCTCCGCCATGCCGAGCCCGGCCCGCGGCAACCCGAGCTCCTCGCTCTGCTCATCGGGGAGAATCACTACGCCGCCGGCCGCGCGGGCGAGGCTCTGGCGGCCTACGAGAGCTTCCTCGCGCAGCATGCCTCCAGCGATCACGCGTGGCGGGCCGGCATCCGCCGGGGGCTCTGCCTGAGCAGGCTCGACCGCGAGGGCGAGGCGGGCGCGGTGCTCGAGGCGCTGCTCGCCCAGCCGGGTGACGGGGCGACGCGTGATCCCGCGCTGCGCCGTGCCGCCATGACAACACTCGCCGATCGGTGCCTCGCGGCGCAGGACTGGGCGCAGGGCGAGCGATGGTTCGCGGAGCTCGCGACGGACGCTGGGAACGCCTCGGAAGACGAGCGGCGCGACGCGATGCTGCGGCACGGGATCTGCATCCAGCGGCAGGGCCGCTCCGAGGAGGCGATCGCACTGTTCGATCGGCTGATCGCCGCGGCGCCCGGGTCGAAGCAGGCGCCGCAAGCGCGGTTCGAGCGCGGCCAATCGCTGGTCGAGCTGAACCGGCTCGACGAGGCACGCGCCGCGCTGGAGGAGGTCGCCGCGGACCACGCCGCCGACGCGGAGCTCGTCGCCCATGCGCTGCGGCACCTGTCCGCGATCGCGCTCAGGCAGGCGAGGCCTGAAGATGCGGCGCGGATTCTCGCGCAGCTCGGCGCGTCCGGAGCCGCCGATGACTCGGTGCGGCTCGGCTCGGCCTGGCTGGCGGCGGGCAAGTACGCCGAGGCGGAGGAGGCTCTCGACCGCGCCCTCGAGGCCGCTCCCGACGCGGCCCCGGCGCGCGTCTGGCGCGCGATCGCGATCAACCGGCAGGGCCGGCACGCCGAGGCACTCGCGGAACTCGGGCGGGCCGGTGAACCCGCCTCGCTCGATGGCGGGCTGCTCGCCAGCGCGCGCTACGAAAAGGCGCTGGCCTTGCGGTCGCTCGGGCGTGATGACGAGGCGAGGGAGTCGTACCGGCTCGTGCTGGCAGGGGCGCCACCGCGGCTGGAGGCGTACTCGGCTCTCGACCTGGCCCAGATGGAAAGCAAGGCGGGCAGGCACGCCGAGGCCGCGGAGCTGGTCGATCGGGCGCTGGCGGCGGCGAAGCTCGAGGCGGGCGATGCCGGGACGGTGCAGGAGCGGGGGACGTACCTCCGGGGCGCGTGCCTGCTGCACCTCGGCAAACCCGCGGAGGCCGCGCAGGTCCTCAAGGACTTTGGCAAGAAGCATCCCAAGAGCGCCCTGCTCGCCGCGGCGCAGTTGCTGCGCGGGGAAGGCCTGCTCGGCGCGGGTCGTGCGAGGGAGGCGGCGGAGGAGTTCGCCCACGCCGCGGCGGCGGGGGCGGACGACGTGCGGTCGGCCGCGCTCCTGCGCCTGGGCGAGGCGTGGGCGGCGTGCCAGGAGTGGAACAAGAGCGAGGAGGCGTACGCCACATTCCGCGAGCACTTCCCCCGGTCCGAGCTCTGGTTCCAGGCGACCTTCGGGCTGGGCTGGGCTCGCGAGAACGCCGGCAGACACGAGCCGGCGATGGAGGCGTATCGCCAGGTCGTCGCGAGGCACAAGGGCCCGACCGCGGCGCGGGCGCAGTTCCAGGTCGGCGAGTGCCTATACGCCCAGGGGAACCACGAGCAGGCGGTCGCCGAGCTGCTCAAGACGGACGTGCTCTTTGACTATCCCGAGTGGAGCGCGGCGGCGCTCTACGAGGCGGGGCGGTGCCTCGCCGAGATGGGAAGGCCGCACGATTCGAACACGCAGTTCGATGAACTGAGCAGGCGGTTCCCGGAGACCCACTGGGCGAAGCTCGCCAAACAGGGCCGGGAGGCGAACGCGCCGGCGCCGCTGCCGGGCCGGCCGCAGGCCTCGGCGCCGCACGGGCGGTGAAGCTCGAATCTTATGGAAGGGCTGTCATGACAAGCGTGATGATCCTCGGTCTGGCTCAGGCGCCGGGCGCGGCCGCGGGCGGCGGCTCGATCGTGACCACCGTCTGGGACATGGCGGTCCGCGGCGGGTGGACGATGGTGCCGCTCGCCCTGTGCTCGCTGCTGGCGATGACCATCGTCGTCGAGCGGCTGATCCTCACGCGGCGCCGTCGGGTGGCGCCGCCGGCGCTGATCGCGTCCATCGAGTCGCTGCGCCGGACGCCGGACCAGGCGCTCGCGCGGTTCCGCGCCGACCCGAGCCCGGCGGCGGCCGTCCTGGCGACCGCGGCGAGGGTGCGGGCCCTGCCCAGGCCGCAGCAGGAGACCGCGATCGCCGAGGCGGGCGAGCGCGAGGTGCGCAAGCTGCGGCAGCGGATGCGCGTGCTCTCCTCGCTGCCCCAGGTCGCCACGATGCTCGGCCTGCTCGGGACGGTCATCGGGATGATCCGGACCTTCACGGTGATCGCCGCCTCGGGCGAGTCTCTCGGCAAAACCGAGCGGCTGGCGCAGGGCATCCACGAGGCGTGGACCGCGACGGCCGCCGGCCTGATCATCGCCATACCCACCCTGCTCGCCTTCCACTTCGTCATGGGACGGATCGACGCCGCGGCGGCGGCGCTGGATCACGCGGCACGCCTGTGGCTCGAGGGGGACGAATCGGCCGCCGTCGCCCCGACGCCCGCGGTGGCCGCGGCGGCCCCGCTGCCCGCCATCCCTGCCACGGCCAACGGCGAGCTCGTCGCCTCCGCCTGACCGCTCTTCGAGGGAGGTCCCATGCTGATCCGCAACGGCGCGCCCGGCTCGGAGCTGCACATCGACTTCGTGCCCATGGTCGACGTGCTCTTCAACCTGCTCATCTTCTTCCTGCTGGCAACCAGCATGGCGCAGGCGGAACGCGAGATGAGCATCGCGCTGCCCCACGCGGCCTCTTCGGGGCCGATCTCCGCGGCGATGCGGGAGATCATCATCAACGTGCACTCTGACGGCAGGATCGAGGTGGCGGGCAAGGTCGTGACCGCCGAGGAGCTCGACGCGCTGGTCCGAACCGCCGCCCTGGGCAACCCCGACCAGAAGGTCAGCGTCCGCGGCGACCGGACCGCTCCGTACGCCAACGTCGCCGCGGTGCTTGACGTGTGCAAGGGAGCCGGCATCCAGCAGCCGTACCTGGAAACCATCCCGCTGCGCTAGTCCCCGGTGCGACCGGCGGAGGAAGGCCCGAGCATGAACCGGCTCAAGATCGTCAGCGCCGCCCTGCTGCTGCTCGGCGTGCTGGCCGGCGCGGCGATGCTTCGGCCCGCCGGCGCGGGCACGCGGCGGGCGTGGTGGACCGACGGGCGGGAGATCCGCGTGGCCGCGCTCGGGGCGCCGGTGCGCGAGATCCTCTGGCAGCCGGCGGCGCGGCTGGGCCTGGCGGGCCCGGCGGGCACGGTGTCCGGCGACGAGTACGAGCCGCGGCACAGCGCCGATGGGACGACCCTGGTCTTCGTGCGCGGCCGGCCGGGCGGACACGCCGACCTCTACACGTCGCGCTGGACGCCGGCCGGGTGGCAGGAGCCGGCGCCGATCGAGGCCGTCAATACCGCCGCGGACGAGCTGGGCCCGGAGCTGTCGCGCGACGGCGCGTCGCTGTACTTCTACTCGGACCGCGATGGCGGATCGGGCGGGTACGACCTCTGGGTCTCGCACAACGTGGAGGGGCGCTGGGGAACCCCGGCCAATCTCGGCCCGCGCGTGAACTCGAGGTGGAATGAGTACGGTCCGGGCGTGACGCCCGAGGGCGATCGCCTCTTCTTCTCATCGAACCGGCCCAGGCCGGGCGAGGCGCCCGCCTCCAGCGAAGGGTGGACCGCCACGATCCGCGAGCACAGGACCCGCCACGATTACGACCTCTACGTCGCGCCCCTCTCGGGAGGGGTGGCATCCGAGGCGGAGGCGCTGACGAGTCTCAACACGCCCTCCGACGAGGGGGCGCCGGCGGTCAGCCCCTCGGGGGACTTCCTGTACTTCGCCTCCGATCGCGCCGGCGGGCTCGGGGGCTTCGACCTGTACCGGGCCCGCATCGGGACCGACGCGCGACTCGGCGTTCTCGAGAATCTCGGGGCCGCGGTGAACTCGCGGTCAAACGACCTCGATCCGGCGCTCAGCTCCGATGGCTTCCGCCTGTGCTTCAGCTCCGACCGCAAAGATGCGGCTCCCGCGGACGTGACAACCTCTGCCCAGGCCGCGCCGCCCGACGAGCCCGGGCGGTACGCGCTCTGGTGGTCGGTCTCGCGCGAGGTGTACCGCGACGACGAGGTGGTCGCCGCGGGTCCCTCGGCGCTGTGGGCGGCCTGGAACCAGGTCTGGCCCTGGCTCCTGCTCTTCCTGCTGACGCTGATCCCTTTGCTGCTCCTCTATTACCTGCTGAGGCAGGAGCACTGGCGGAGGCGTTTCGGCCGTCTCAGTCTCCTGGCTCAGTGCCTGCTGATCTCGCTGATCGCGCACGCCCTGCTCGCGTCGGCCTTCACGGTGTGGAAGGTCGGCTCGGGCATCATCGACCTGATTCACGATGACGGCGGCGCGGGCGGCGTGCGCGTCGTGCTCGCCGCGGGCTCTCCCGGCGGCGGCGCGGCCGGGCAGATCCGCGGCCTGATCAGCGGCGCGATGGTCGCCGTGCCCGAGCTGGAGACGGTCGCGATCGATCCGGTGGCGCCACCCGCGCAAGTGCCGCGGGCCGAGGTGACCCCGCCGCCGCTCCCGGCGCCTTCCGTCACGCCGCTCTCGGTGCCGATCGAGCCCCGGGCCGAGCGGGCCCCGTCGGCAGAACCGGCGCACCTCGAGCCCGTCGCCCGCGCGCCGATCACCGACTCGAGCCCGACCCCGGGGAGCCCCGCGCGCGAAGAGCGGCATGCCGAGGCCCAGCCGATCAGCACAGTGGCGGAGTGGTCGGGCCCAGCGACGCCGGACGCGGAGGCCGCCGGGGTGGGAATGGTCTCTGTCCCGCTGCCGAGATTGCGCGCCGAGGGTCGCGGCGTCGCACTCGCCGTCAGTGCTTCGCCCGGTGCGGACCGCGAGTCGGGCACCGCGGGAAGGCCCACGGCACCCACCGCTCTTGCCGGTGCGCCCGAGGTATCCTTGCCCGCCGCGACGGGGTCGGGCGTCCGAGTCGCGGAGGCTTCGATGCCCGCCGGCGCCGGCAGCACGGAGCTGCCGATCGTGGTGGCGACGCCGGGACCGACAGAGGTCGCAGAACAACGTTTCACGACCTCCCTCGTCCCGATGGCCTCGCCCGCGAGTGACCAGGCGGCCGCCTCGCTTCCGCGTGCCGGAGCCTTTGGGTTGGACGCGGCCGAGCGGTCCGACGCCGGCGTTGCGGGCTCGAACTCGGCGCTGCCGGCTCCAGAAGCGGTCGCCGCCGGTTCGGTCCCGTCCCCGGGAATCCCGCAGGTCGCGACAAGGGGGCCCGAGGGGGCAGCCCCAGCGAGCGAGGCCGTCCTGCCCCGTGCCAGAGGCGGGGACACCTCGATCGTCGCGGCGCCTGTCGGGAGTATCGGCAGCCCTTCCCAGCCCGGCGGTGCGACGGTCAATGTCGATCCGGGCCGGATGTCGCGGGCGAGCTCGGAGTCCGGTCCAGGAGTTGGATCGGTCCTGCCCGCGCCGTCTCCGGCCGGATCATCAGTCGGAGCCAGCGCCTCGGGCCCGGCTCCGGGCCCCGCCCCGGCGCCGATCGGCGATCTCATGGTGCGGCTGCCCAGCGCACCCGACCCCGCGACGCCCACGCTCCCGACGCCGGGAACACCCGGCGAGGACTTCACCCAGCGGGCGCCCGAGACCCGTGCCGAGCTGGTCCGCAAGATGGGGGGCAGCGACGAGACGGAGAAGGCCGTGGGACGCGCGCTCGACTGGTTCGCGCGGCACCAGGAGACGGACGGCCGCTGGAGCGCGGCCCACTTCGACAAGAGCGGCCGGTGCGGCGGTGCCGCCGAGTTCGAGGCCGACGCGGCCATGACCGGCATGGTGCTGCTGTGCTACCTCGGCGCCGGACACACTCACACCGAAGCGGGGCCATACCAGGGCGCGGTGGAGCGCGGCATCCGGTGGCTGCTCGCACGCCAAACGACCGATGGCGATCTCCGCCAGGGCGAGACGATGTACGGCCAGACGGTCGCCACGGTGGCGCTCTGCGAGGCGCTGGCGATGACGCGGGACCCCGCGCTCGACGCCCCGACGAGGCGCGCGGTCGCGTTCGTGCTCGCGCGGGCGGCCAATGGCGGCGGTGCGAGCACCCGGGACACCTCCGTCCTGGGATGGCTTGTCTTCACCGTGGAGAGCGCCAGAAGGGCGGGCATCGAGGTCCCGCGCGCGACTTTCGACGCCGCGTCCCGGTGGCTCGACCGCGTCGCGGTCCCGGGGACGCCCGGTCGGTACGCCTACGCCCCGGGTCAGCCGGCGAGCGGGGCGATGACGGCGGAAGCGATGTTCGTGCGCCAGCTCCTCGGGCACGGGCGGGACGAGCCCATGATGGAAGAGTCGGCCCGGTACGTGTCGCGCACGCCGCCGCGATGGGAAGAGGGGGCGCCGACGCACTCGTGGTATTACGCCACGCTGGCGCTCTTCCAGCACCAGGGCGACGCCTGGAAACAGTGGAACGAGGCGATGGTCCGCGAGCTGCTCGAGAGCCAGCACACCGAGGGACCGTGCGCGGGGAGCTGGGACCCGCAGGACGACTGGTCGCGGATGGGCGGCCGGATCTACCAGACGGCCGTGTGCACGCTGAGTCTCGAGGTGTACTACCGCTACCGGACGCAGGAGCCGGCCACCGCAGGTGCCCCCGCGGGCCGGAACCGCGAGTGAGCGACGGTTTCTCGCCGTCTCGGTCTCCCCCCCGACCGGCTCGAGTCACTGGTCACGAGTCAGGACGCAGGCCGCGCCGCGCGCCCGTCGGCACGGCGTTCCCCGTTCATCGCGCTCATCAAGTACCATGGGGCCGAGCTCCCGGTCAAGCGCGAAAGGACACACTTCATGAGGCTCGGCAACTTCTCCGTCAGCCTGGCCGTCAAGGACCTGGCCGCCTCCCGGGCGTTCTACGAGAAGCTCGGCTTCCGGAGCGTCGCCGGGGACCAGTCCCAGAACTGGCTGATCCTCCAGAACGAGACCGCCACGATCGGGCTCTTCCAGGGGATGTTCGACAAGAACATGCTGACATTCAACCCCGGCTGGGATCGGACCTGCGCCACCCTGCCCGACTTCGACGACGTGCGCGAGCTCCAGCGGCGGCTCAAGAGTCAGGGTCTGGCGCTGGCCTCCGAGGCCGACGAGTCCACCTCGGGGCCCGCCAGTTTGATGCTCGTCGACCCAGACGGGAATCCCGTTCTGATCGACCAGCACGTGCCGCGGCCGAGGAAATGACCAAGCGGCCGGTACCAGTTGCGAGGCTGACCTTCGCTGGGTTGTCGTCTCGGGGGGTCGATGTGCCGGGATGGCAACTTGGTTTCCTCGGCGCGGCGATACCCCCAAGACCCCTCGGCGCGGAAGGTGCCGACCGGCTCACCGTGTCGCCGGCGCGGAGACTCAGAGCATCGTTCGGCAGTCGCGACCGCGAGGCCTCGACCACAGCAACTCGGCGGTCAGTGTGTCGCAGCCGCCCTGTCAGTCCCGGTGAATCGCAGGCTCCACCCGCTGCGGCGTCGGCCTCGTCGGCCGGAGCTTCAGGAGTTCCACGTCGCAGATCAATAGTGCCCTGGGCGGAATGTGCGCGGCCGGGACGGCCGACTCGCCATACGCGAGATGCGGTGGGATCGTCACACGCCGAACTCCGCCCGCGCGCATTCCCTCGACGCCGTAACGGAGCCCCGCGATCGTCTCGCGTCGCTTCAGGTCGATCCACAACCTGGTCAGCCCCCGCACGCACTCGCCGCGATGCAGGCTGATCCTGCATGCGATGAGCGCCTCGTGCTCGCGCGTGGCCCGCGGACCCTTCCCGAGCCGCACGTCCTCGATCTCGAGGTTTCCTCGCGCGCGGCTCATCCGGCGATGGTATCGGGTGGCATCAAGTTCGGCGCTGCACACGCGGCCTGGCCGGTTTGGGCCTGCACCGCAACGACGGTCACGCGAAGTCCGATTCCTCGAAGAGCGGCCGGATCTCCACCTCCGTGTCGCTTCCCGGATGCGGGTGCGGGCAGCGCTTCAACCACCCGATCGCCTCCTCGAGCGAGCCCACCTTCCACAGCCAGTACCCCGCGATCAGGTCCTTCGATCCGGTGAAAGGGCCCTTGATGACCGAGCGGTCGCTCCCGACGAACCTCACCCGCGCCCCTTGCGACGTGGGCTTGAGCCCCGCGCCGTCGACCATCACCCCGGCCTTCTGCAGCTCCTCGTTGAACTTGCCCATCTCCTGAAGAAGCTCCGCGCTCGGCATCACGCCCGCCTCGCTCTCCCTGCTCGCCTTGACGATCACCATGACTCGCATGCGTCGACCCCTTCGCGTGCCGGTGGCCTGTCCCGCGGCTCCCACGAGCCGGCCCGGCGCAACGGTCTCCGGCCCCCGGGCCCGTTCGTGCCATTGTTCCCGCGCGTGCCCGAGCGAGCGTTCCTGCCGGCACGCCCCGGCCGGCGGTCTCGCCCATCACGTGGCCTGCTTGGACCCACCTCGCGCGCGGCCCGCGCCGGCGCCCGCCCCGCCGGTCCGGGCCACCGTCGGCCTCGCCGGGCGCGCCGGCCTCACTCCCAGCTCCGCCAGCACCCGACCCGGGCTCGCCGCCGGCCCGACGCCCAGCTCCCGCGCCAGCGACCGCGCATCGGCCGGGGCCCGCAGCTTCACGTCCGTGTTGTCGAAGAAGACATAAACATCGCGCCCGCACTCGGCCCGCGGGGCCGGACCGCCGATCCGCCGCGCATCCTCCGGCTCGCACCCCCGGGCCCAGGCGCGCACCCTCTCCGCCCAAGCCCCACGTTCGCGCGGCGTGTATCCGCTGACGTACAGCCGTCGGGACCCGTGCAGCCGCACATACACCCATCCCGCGGTCACGTCCTGGGCCGTGGGGAAGCGGCCGGCCACGTCGGCCACGACCAGGGCAATCCCGTACCTCCGGCACAACTCGAGGAAGCGGTCGGTCAGGAAGCTCTCGTGCCGGAACTCGACGGCGTGGCGCAGCGGGCGCCGCGCGTCGGGGTCGAGATGCACGCGCCCGGCCAGGGCGGGGTCATGCTCCCGGGCGAGGCGGGCCAGCTCGTGCGTGTCGCGAGGCAGGAGCCCGCAGAAGGCCTCGAACCGGTCGGCCTGGAAGGGCATGACGGGGGGGAACTGCCACAAGAAGGGACCAAGCTTCTCGCGCAGGCACAGCACCCCCGAGGCGAAGAAGTTCGCGAGCCCGCGCC
>DASPKO010000210.1:0-5907 GCA_035628055.1 Phycisphaerales bacterium | reverse complement strand
CCGCCCCCCGCGCCCGAGCCGGCCTTCGTCCTGAGCCTCCGCGGCGTGGCCCCTTCCCAGACCGCGGTCTCCAAGCTCGTGCTCGGGCTCGAGCGGACCACCCTGTTCCGCCGGGTCGAGATGCTCGAGAGCAAGCGGGCCGACCCGGACCCGGCCCGTCCCACCCAGGAGCTGGTTATGTTCTACATCGAGTGCCGCTTCGCCACCAAGGCCCCCACCCCATGAGCGCGTCGACCCGGACCATCGACGCCGTCGGCGTGGCCGCCCTGCTGGCCATGCTGACGGTCACGTACCTGGCCGGCATCCGGCCCCTGATGCGCGCCCGCGACGAGCGGACCGCGCTGCTGAGCCGGCTCCACTCGCGCGAGCAGGAGCATGCCAGCCTGGACGCCGACCTGAAGTCCAAGCGCAAGACCCTCGACACCCACCTCGCGGACATCCGCAGGGCGCCCGTGACGCTCCAGGACGCCAGCGCCATCAATAGGCGGCTCCAGGAGATCACCACGCTCGCAGAGGACTGCACGCTCTCGCTCTCGCTGGTGGTCCCCGGGCAATGTGAGCAGCGGGACCGCTTCGGAGTCCTGCCCATCACCATCAACGGGCACGGCGACTACGCCCACTTCAAGAAGTTCCTCGCCGCGCTCAACAAGAACTACCGCGACACCGGCGTCTCGGTCTTCGAGCTCACGGGCGGCGACCAGGGTCCGGGAATACCGCTCCGGTTCGTCGCCGAGCTCGCCTGGCACGTCAAGCCCGGCACCCCCTGACAGGAAAACGGGCCCCCGGGGTTGCCCCGCGGGCGGCCGAATCGTGCACTTAGGGTGCATGGGCACGAACAACAGAACTCTGTACGCGGCGGTCCTCGGGCTGGCTCTGGGCGGGCTGGCCGTCGACCGGTTCATCCTCGGCGGCGCGGAGCTCGGCCCCGCCTCCGCCCTGGCAAGCGCTCCCACAGAGCAACCGGAGTCTTCACCTGAGGCGACCACGCCCGCCGAGCTATCGGACGATGTGCCCGCCAACTCGGTCCTGGCGAGCCGGCTCAGCGCGCTGCGGCAGCTCGTGGCCTCGGACGCCCCGGAAGAGCCCGCCGACCCGTTCGGGGTCCTGAGCACGAGTCAGCCCGAGTCGGAGGCCCGCAGCGAGGCCGTGGCCCTGCGCGAAACGTTCCTGCGCGACCACACCCTCAACTCGGTCATGATCTCGGGCCAGGCCCGGGTGGCGGTCATCGGCGGCCGACCGCTGCAGGTCGGGGACGAGGTGGGCGGATTCACGCTCGAGTCCATCGAGAAGGATTCGGCGGAGCTGGCCTGCGGCCAGGTGCGAGTCCGGCTGAACGTGCCGGCGCCCGGCGGTCCCGAGACGGGCGAAAAATAGTCGGAGCACCTCAGGTTTTGGCGGGTCCCGGCCGATGAGAACAGCCGGCAGCGTCGCGCGAGCGGCGCCACTCAGAAGCCCTCACCCAATGCTGGAGAGTCGGGACATGGACATCGCCGTGCGGAAAACACGCGGATTCAGCCTGGTCGAGCTGGTCATCGTCGTGGTGATCATCGGCATCATCGGCGCCATCGCGATCCCGCGCCTGAGCCGGGGGTCGGCCGCGGCCTCCGACAATGCGCTCCGCGGCGACCTGGCGGTGCTCCGTCGGGCCATCGAGCTCTACGCCGCCGAGCACGACAACACGTTCCCCGCCGAAGCCACCATCGCCAACCAGCTCACGCAGTTCACCGACGGGGCGGGCAACACCAACGCCACCAAGACCGCGGTCTTCATCTACGGACCCTACCTCAAGGAGATTCCGCCGCTGCCCGTGGGGGCGCGGAAGAACAGCCGCGGCATCGCCAACGCCGACGCCGCAGGCATCGGCTGGATCTATGTCGTCAACGCCTCGGGCCAGGGCGAGATCAAGGCCAACACCGGGGCCGCCGAAAAGGACGCCTCGGGCACTCTGTACAACACCTATTGATCCTGACCGGCATGTCCCGACCTGTCCGAACCCAGCGCCCGCGGCGTGAAGAACGCCCGGGCGTTCTTGTTTGTGCGAAGTCTCCCGCCCGTCGCGGCTTCACGATCGTCGAGCTGGTGATCGTGGGCATCATCGTGGCGATCATGGCCACCGTCGCCGTGCCCCGCTTCGCGGCCGCGCAGGTCCGCTACCGCGCCGACCTGGTCGCCCAGCGCGTCCTGAAGGACCTGGAGCTGGCCCGCAACCGGGCCATGACCACGAGCAAGCCGGTGAGCGTGGTCTTCGCGGCCTCGGGGTACACCCTCGCCTCGGAGCGCCACCTCGACCGTGCCGGCGCCTACGCCGTCGATCTCTCCGCAGAGCCCTACCGGGCCTCGATCCCGGCCGCCAACTTCGGGGGCGATGCCACCGTGGTCTTTGACATCTACGGCCAGCCGGACACCGGGGGCGAGGTCACGCTCCTGGCGGGCGGTCTCTCCCGGCGCATCACGCTCAACGCCACCTCCGGAAAGCCCGATATCCAGCCGTAGCCGCCCCTCCGGACGCACCCGGGCGGCCCCCCGCTCCGGACATGAACCCGCCCCCCCCAAGCCCTTCGGCTCTCCGGCCAGTCCGGCCCTTCCGCCGGGACCGTAGCTTTTCCCTGATCGAGCTCGTGGTCGCCGGGGCCATCGCGGGGATTCTCGCGGCGGTCATCGTGAGCGTCATCACCCTGTCGGCCCGTGCGGTAGACGACGGCTCGAGCGCCCAGTCACGCGGTGTCCGCGCCGCCGCCACGCTCGACCAGCTCACCGCCGACGCCGGCGTGGCCACCGCCGTCACGGCCCAGACCGGCTCCTCCGTCACCTTTGTGGTGCCCGACCGCACCGGCGACGCGGTCGCCGAGACGATCGCGTACCAGTACGACGCCGCCGCCGGCACGATCACCCGCACCCTCAACGGCACGGCCTCGGTGATCGCCAAGGACGTCGCGAGCTTCGCGCTCGCGGCCGTCGCCCGCGCACCGGTCCCGCTGGTGGTCTCGGCGACCACCACGCATCTTGGGCACGACGACGCGCTCCTGGGCACCATGCTCGAGACCGAGGTGCGCCGGGACCAGGCCGCCGCCATCTACGTCCGCCCGACCTTCGCCCCGGGAGTCTCATCCTGGACCATCTGGCGTGTGCGCCTGATGCTGCGGCGCTCGGGCACGGCGGACACGAACATCCGCGTCGCCATCGTCGAAGCCGACGCCAACCTCCGCCCGACCACCACCGCGCTGGCCGAGACCGTCATTGCCGAATCTACGCTGGGCATCGCCACCGACTGGGTGGAGGTCTCCCTCGGTCCCACGCCCCAGCTCGCGCCCGGCATCGGCGTCTGCGTGCTCATCGAGTGCGCCAGCGCATCGGGCAGTTGCGCGTTCCTGCAGTACGAGCGTGACGGCACCCCGATGACCGCCCGCACCCACCTGACGACCAAGACCGGCGCCGCGGACTGGACCCGCGCGAACGACCGCAACGACGCCCGGTTCTCGGTGCTGGGCACCACGGTCAGCCGCCCATGCAACTGAGCGCCCTCCATCACGGTCCGCGGCGTCGCCCGGACGCCGGCTTCAGTCTCATCGAGGCGGTCCTGGCCACCGTAATCGTGAGCGTCATGCTCACGGCCGCCCTGCGCACGGTCGGGTCGGCCGTCACGGCGCGGCACAACCAGCTCCAGCTCCGGCTCTCGGAGTCCCTCGGCCGCGACCTCCTCGCGGAGATCATGGCGATGCGCTTCCTCGAGCCGTGCGCCGTCCCGCTCTTCGGCCCCGAGGCCGGCGAGGCCCGCGCCACCTTCGATGATGTCGATGACTACAACGGGTTCTCCGAGCTCGGGCCACGGCGCAAGAGCGGCGTGGCCATCCCCGGAACCTTCGGCTGGCGCCGTGCCGTCGCGGTGGCGCGCGTCACCACCGCCGACCCCCGCTCCACCTCGGTCACGGACACGGGGCTCAAGCGCATCACGGTCACCGTGACCAGCCCGGGAGGGGTGCAGACGGTGCTGGTGGCCGTCCGCTGCGACACGGGCTTCCCCGACCAGCCCGTCCCCGACGCCGTCACGATCTACCGGTCGCTGGGGATCACGCTCCAGGCCAGCGGGACGACGACCCCGGTCAGCACGGGAGTCCCCCTGCTCAACATCCCGGAGAACTGACACATGTCCCGGCACGCCACCAGCGCTCCGAGCCCGCGCGCCCGCCCCACCCGGACGGGGTCGATCTATCTGCTGGTGCTGGGCGGGGCCGTGATCGTCACCCTCATGGGCATGGCGGCGGTCACCTCGTCGCGCATCGCGACGCGCACCGCCGCCCGCGGCCGCGACTGGGCGCAGGCGGGGCTGCTGGCGACCTCCGCCGTCGAGATCGCGGTGGCGCGGATCAACCGCGATGTCGCCTGGCGCTCCGCGCACGCCACGGGCGTGCCCGTGGTGATCGGCCCGCTGGGGCGTGGCACGCTCCGCTACGTCCTCGTGGACGACGACGGCAGTCTCACCGACGAGCTCACGGACCCGGTGCAGGTGCTCGGCATCGCCACCGTCGGTGACACGACCCGGTGCTTCTCGGTCATGGCGGCCCCCGCCTCCGCCGGCGTGCCGCTCCCGGCGCTCTCCTCGATTATCCACTCCGCGGGCACGCTCTCGCAGCTCAGCGGGGCCCTGAGCCTCGACGGCGGACCCTTGACCACCAACAGCTCGCTCACCATCGCCGGCACGCTGACCGGCAACGCCGAGTGCCAGACCGCGGTCATCACCGGGACCGTCGATGGCACGGTGCTCACGGGCGTCGACCCCCGGGCCATGCCATCCCCCTCCGTCGTCGCCGTCTACAACCAGATGGCCAGCGTGATCCCGTGGACCTCGCTCGTCTCCCAACGGATTGAAAACGCGCTGGTCTCCCCCAGCTCACCCCCTACGGCGGCCACCCCCCCGTCTCCGAGCGGCGTCTACGCCATCACCGTCCCGGCCGGCTCGACGCTCACGATCCGGTATTGCCGCCTGCGGGCCACGCTGCTGGTGACCCTCGAGGCCGGCGCCTCGCTGCGCGTGCTCAAGTCGCTCCTGTGGGACCCGCCCCGCCCGGACTTCCCCTGCCTGATCGTCAGCGGCGGGGCCCTGAGCAACGTCGAGTTCGGCCTCGACGCCGCCCGCCTCAGCGAGCCGGGCACGGGCCGGAACTTCAATCCCCCCTCCGACCCCTACGCCGGCCTCTCGGACGCGGACCTGCTCGACACCTACGCGTCGGAGCTCCACGGGCTCTACCACATCATCGGCCCCTCGAGCACCGTGCGGGTGACCACCGAGGCGCGCTTCGCGGGCACGCTCCTGGCCGAGGGATCGGTCGAGCTGATCAACACCGCCTCGTTCTCGCACGAGCCCGGGCTGTTGAGCGTCCCGCCGATCGGTTACACCGCCCGGACCGGCACCATGGTTCCGGTCCGCGGGACGTGGCAGTGGGCCGCGGCCCCGTGACCGAGGCCGGGCCACATCACGCGGCGCGGAGCGCCGCGCGGCCCTCGCCCTGGGCCATCGACTCGTGCCGGCGCACCAGCTCGTCGTACTCGCTCAGGTCCAGCGCCACGAAGAGCTTGGCCAGCTCCGGATCGAACTGCGTCCCCCCGCACCGGGCGATCTCCGCGAGCACCTTGGCCCGCGGCAGCGCCGAGCGGTACGAGCGGTTCGAGCTCATGGCGTCGAACGAGTCCGCCACGGCCAGGACCCGGGCGATCAGCGGCACCCGGTCGCCGGAGATCCGGTCCGGGTACCCGTTCCCATCCCAGCGCTCGTGGTGATGCAGGACGCCCGGCAGAACGAACTCGAGCATGGGAATGTCGCGGAGGATGCCGTGCCCGATCCGCGGGTGGAGCTTGATCTGGTCGAACTCCTCGTCGGTGAGGCGTCCCGGCTTGGTGAGAACCGCCTCC
>DASPKO010000209.1:0-8104 GCA_035628055.1 Phycisphaerales bacterium | reverse complement strand
GAGAAGTTCCTGCACCTGGTCCGCTACAACGCCGAGCGCATCGCCCAGCGCCTCCCCGACGAGGTCGATATCCAGGACCTCATGTCCGCCGGCCTCTTCGGGCTCATGGACGCGATCGACGGCTTCGACCTCAAGCACGGGGTGAAGTTCGAGACCTACTGCGCCCCGCGCATCCGCGGCGCCATCCTCGACGAGCTCCGCTCCATGGACTGGGTTCCCCGGCTGGTCCGGCACCGCACCAGCCGCGTCGAGTCCGCCCGGCAGAAGTTCGAGATGGCCAATGGGCGGGCCCCCACCGAGGACGAGCTCTCCGAGCACCTCAAGCTCGACGGGGAGGAGTTCGAGAAGTTCCGCCGCGACAGCGCCACCGTCTCCACCATCAGCCTCAGCCGCAAGTGCTTCCAGTCGGACGGGCACAAGGACGTGCGCGAGATCGACGTCATCCGCGACGCCCACCAGTCCAACCCGTTCAGCGAGATCCAGCGCCGCGACGTGAAGGACATGATCACCAAGGGCCTCTCGCGGGCCGAGCGCCTCATCGTCATCCTCTACTACTACGAGGAGATGACCATGAAGGAGATCGGGGCCACCCTGGACCTCTCCGAGTCGCGCGTGAGCCAGATGCACTCGAGCATCCTGGCGCGGTTGAAGGCGCAGATGCAAAGCCGCTCTCGCGAGCTCGAGCCGGTCGAGTAGCCGCGCCCCCGCGCCGTAGACTCGCCGGCATGCCCCGGCTCGTCGAGATCGCCGACCCCGCCGACGCGCGGATCGCCGACTATCGCAACCTCCGGGACGGGTTCCGCGCCGCCGACGACCCCGCGCAGCGCGCGCCCGGCCGCGTCTTCATCGCCGAGGGCGCCGTGGTGGTGCGCGCCCTGGTGCGCTCCTCCTACCAGACCCGCTCGCTCCTGTGCACGCCGGCGCGCCTGGGTGCGCTGGCGGCCGAGCTGGCCCTGCTCCCGGAGACGACGCCCGTCTACGTGGCGCCCCAGGCGGTCCTCAACCAGATCGCCGGGTTCAACATTCACCGCGGGCTCCTGGCCGTGGGAGTGCGCCCGGGCGAGCCCGCGGCCGGGGACGCCGTCCGGGCCGCGCGCACGCTCGTGGTCCTGGAGGACCTGGCCAATCACGACAACATCGGGGGCGTTTTCCGCGACACCGCGGCCCTGGGCGGGCCCGGGGCGGCGGTCCTGCTCAGCCCGCGCTGCGCCGATCCTCTTTACAGAAAGGCCTTGCGAGTCTCCGCGGGGCACGTGCTGGGCGTCCCCTACGCCCGCCTGAGCACCTGGCCCGGGGACCTCGAGCTGGTCCGCCGGCAGGGGTTCGTCATCGTCGCGACGACGCCGAGCCCGGACGCCCCGGATATTTGCGCTGCGTTCCGAGGCGGCGTCCCCGAGCGACTCGCCCTGCTGTTGGGGGCGGAGGGCCCGGGGCTGAGCGCCGGGGCGTTGGCCGAGGCGGACCTGCGGGTCCGGATCAGGATCAGCCCCCAGGTCGACTCGCTGAACGTGGCGGTGGCTGCCGCGGTCTGCCTGCACGGGCTGGGGCGGCTCGACGCGCCCGGTCCCGCCACCAGGAACCCGGGCGGCGGTATGAGCGTCTAAGTGAAGGTATGATTGTTCCGAGCCCCGGGAGCCTCCCCGGTCGGGAGCGGGCACCGGCGGCGGGATGCGCACCACGCGCACGAACCACGCAAGACAGGAGATTCCCCAGCATGAAAAACGCCCTGTGTGTGAGCGCGGCCGCGTGCCTCGCCATGGCCGGCCTGGCCGGCTTCGGCCCCGGTGACGACGTCGTGCGCGAGGGCGCCGGGCAGCGCCGCGCCGACCTCAACCAGATGGAGCTCAAGCCCTTCCCGGGCGACGCCTGGTCGCACCTGTCGGACTGGACCAACGGAAAGGCGCTCACGGCCCAGGAGCTCGAGGGCAAGGTGGTCGTGCTCGTGACCTTCTCGAGCTGGTACAAGGGGTCTCACGCGGCGCTCGCCAGCGCCCAGAAGGTGGCCGAGAAGCACGGGGGCGACGTGCTCGTCGTCGGCGTGCACCACGCGACGGGGTTCGAGAACGCCGGCAAGGTCGTCGAGGAGAAGAAGGTCACGTTCGCGTATGCCAAGGACAGCGGCAAGTTCCGCGAGGCGCTGAAGGTCGACCAGGACCCGGACGTGTACGTGATCGACCGGGCCGGGAACCTGCGCTACGCGGACATCGATACCTCGTCGCTGGACCGCGCGGTCGCGGCCCTGGTGAAGGAGACGCGCGAGGAGGCGCAGGCGGTCCCCGCGCAGGCCTCGGACCAGGCCGCCAGGCAGCAGGCCGAGGCGGGCCGCAGCCGCCCCGTCCCCGAGTCCATGCGTCCCGGGCAGCCCCTCGACGTGCCCTTCACGCTCCCGGACCCGTCGGCGTACAGGGGGCTCAAGTGGCCGGACCACAACAACGAGGGGCTGAGCGCCAACAACGTGCAGGGGCAGGCCCTGCCCCAGAAGTTCGGGAGCGAGACCTGGATCACCAAGCAGCCCAAGACCGAGGGCCGCGTCGTGGTGGTCGACTTCTGGGCGACGTGGTGCGGCCCCTGCAAGCGGGCCATGCCCAAGCTCGATGAGCTGTACAAGAAGAACAAGGCCGACCTGGTGGTGATCGGCCTCTCGGACGAGCCGGGGGACACGGTCAAGAAGTTCCTGGGCTCGCACCCCCACGCGTATCCGCAGGCGGTCGACCAGAAGAAGGTGCTGAGCAACTCGCTGCAGGTGCAGGGCATCCCGCACGTGGTGGTGATGAGCACCGACGGCGTCGTGCGCTGGCAGGGGAACCCGCTGGACCCGAAGTTCGGGGCGGTGGTGCAGCAGATCATCGCGATCGACCCGGGCGTGAAGGCCCGGCGGGCCGCCGAGGCCGAGTATCTCAAGCGCCAGCAGGGCTGAGTCCGGGGCGGACGATTCCAGGACCCGTGAAGATCGACGCGGAGCGCCGGGCAGTCCGGCGCTCCGCGTTTCTTTGGCGGTCGCCCGCCGGGGCGCCCGCTAGGCTACCCGGCCTCGTGGGCGCCCCGCTCTTTCACGTCGTGCTGCACCAGCCGCTGATCCCGAACAACACGGGAAACATCGGAAGGACGTGCGTCGCCACGGGGTGCGCCCTGCACCTCATCCACCCCCTGGGATTCTCCACCGGAGAGAAGGCGCTCCGCCGGGCCGGGCTCGACTACTGGCCCCGGCTGGCACCCCTGGAGCACGCGGGCTGGGATCAGTACGTTGCCGGACCCGGCGCGCCCCGGTGGTTCTTCACCGCCCGCGCGGCGCGGCCGCTGTGGGATGCCGACCTGGTGCCCGGCGACCACCTGGTCTTCGGCAACGAGGTCGCGGGACTGCCCGGGGACCTCCTGGCGGCCCATGCGGACCGGCTGGTCTCGCTGCCGATGCTCCCGGGTGAGCGCAGTCTGAACCTGGCGACCGCGGTCTGCGCGGTGGTCTACGAGGGCATCCGCCAGGCGGTGGCGCGCGCGCGGGTGACGCTCGACGCGCGGGGACGGCTGCTGGTGGGGCCCGCGGATCGCTAGAGGCTTCGCCGCGCCGCGGGGACGCGGCGGCCGCGCGCCGGGCGGGCCGGGTGCGGGACGACACGGTTACAATCCCCGGCATGAACCGACCAGCCCACACCAGGCCGGCCCGCGGAGCGCGGGCGATCGCGGTTCTGACGGGCGCTGCGCTGCTGGCGGGCGGGTGCTCGAAGCCGCTGCTCTCGCCCAAGGACGAGCGGACGCCGTTCGATCGCTACGACGCGGTGCGGAACCAGTTCGCGCAGCAGCAGATCGAGGACGAGTTCGGGCAGATCAAGCCGAACCTGCGGGCACGGCTCGCGCCGCGGTGATGAGCGGCGGGGTGGCCGGGGCGAGCGCCGGGGCGGCGGGCGGGGAGACCACGCAGTGAGGGCGCGGACGTCGTGACACGGGCCGGAGCGCAGCATTCGGGGTCCTCCGGGCGCGCGGGCCGCCGCGTCGTGCTGCTCAACGACACCTCGATGATCTATCACTGGGGGTGCACGGGGACGAGCACCGCCGTGCGCCAGACCATCACGGCCCTGGGGCACGAGCTCGAGACCGTCCCGCTCGGGGCGGTGCCGGAGACCTCGGCCCCGCGGACCTGGCGCGACTTCGGCAGTCCGGCGTTCCTGGCTGGGCTGCAACGCCGGCACCCGGACGTCCTGGGCGCCCTCGAGCGCGCCGAGGTGGTGGTCATCAACGGCGAGGGCACGATGCACGGGCTGTGGTGGCAGCCGCTCGTCCTGCTCTACCTGGCGTACGCCGCCAGGAAGCACCTGGGCAAGCCGGTGCAGATCATCAATCACTCGTGGTTCCCGCAGGACACCGCCGCCCTTTCCGACGCGGGGGCCTATGCGCTCTATCTGCGGGTCTACCGCGAGCTGGATTTCGTCGCGGTGCGCGACCGCCTGAGCCACGCCCTGGCCCGCGCCTGCGGCCTCGAGCCCGTGCGCAGCTTCGATTGCCTGCCGCTGGCCGTGGCCCGGCACTGGCGCCGCGCCGCGAACGATCGCGACGGCACGGGGGCAGGAGGGAGTGGGGCGGGGCCCGGTCCCGTGGTGGTCTCCGGGTCGGTCTCCTGGGGGGACTGGCTCGCCGGTCCGCTCGAACAGCTCGTGCGCCGTCTGACCGCCGCCGGCACGCCCGTGACGGTTCTCACCGGCGCGCGCACCAGCCCGGCCCCGGAGGACGCCGCGCTGGCGGCACGGCTGCGCGGCGCGGGCGCCGAGCTGGTCGAGGCGGGGAGCCTGGACCGGTGGCTCGACGCCATCGCCGCCGGCGCGGCGCTCGTGTCGGGGCGCTTCCATCACAGCATCGCGGCGGCCTGCGTGGGCACCCCCTTCGTGCCGCTGGCGAGCAATACTCCGAAGATGCGCGCCCTGCGCGAGATCGGGCCCGAGGGTGCCGAGATCGGCGGACCGGAGACACCGGACCTGCCCCGGTGGCTCGAGCGGCAGACCCGGGCCGCGCTCGCGCGGAGGCCCAGTGAGCGGGAGGTCGCCTCGCTGCGGGCGCGGCTGTGCGCCCTGGCGATGCGCAACTTCCTCGGGCTCGGGGCCGAGGACCCGGGCGCGCCCTGGCTCGGCACGACCCGCGTCGCCCACGTGCCGGAGGAGTTTGCCGAACGGCTGCGCGGAGAGGTGAACAACCCCGACGCGGACCGCCCCCTGGCCCGCACCCCCGACCCGGGCACGCCGGTCCGTGTGGACGAGTCGGCCCCGCTGACCGCGGCATTGGCCGAGCGGAAGCGCATCCTGCTGATCGGCAACGGACCCTCGGCGCTCTCGGCCCGGGCCGGCGCCGCCATCGATTCCTTCGACGGCGTGGTGGCGCGCTTCAACGTTTTCCACATCGACGGATTCGCCGAGCACGTCGGGCGGCGGACCGACGAGTGGATCACCTGGCGGCTCTTCGACGAGCACCGGGCCCGCGACTTTGAGCGGGTGCTCTGCGTCGATCGCCCCCCCGCGCAGACGTGGGACGCGGTAAAGGGGCGCTACCCGCACGCGGCCCGCCTGACCGAGGACGTGGCGCGGCAGACCCGCGAGCTCATGGGGTACGACGAGCCCTCGTCGGGGGCTTACGCCGCGATGTGGTACGTCGGACAGGGGTGGGAGGTCCTGCTCTACGGCTTCGACTTCTTCTCGGGCCCGCGTCATCACTACGGGGACCTCGGCGAGATCGGCCCGAAGCACGCGGCGGGCCCCGAGGCCCAGTTCTTCGCGAGGCTGATGGAGCAGGGCCGGGTCCGCCGGTTCGATCCCTCCCGCGACGGCCCGCCCGGCCTGTTTCCCGAGGGGCCGGGGGACGGGCGCGAGGAGCGGGGCGCGGCGCTGCGCTCGTGGGTGAAGGTGCTCGAGACTGACCGCGACCGGCTGGTACAGGAGTACCGGCAGCAGCGGGAGTTCGCCCAGTCGCTCGAGGCCGACCGGGACCGGGTGGTGCGTGAGACCGTGGCGCAGCAGGCGTGGATCGCCGAGCTCGAGGCGACGCGCGACCGGCTCGCCGAGGAGACGCGCCGGCAGCAGGAGTGGATCGGCACGCTCGAGAAAGACCATGCCCGGCTGGCGGGCGAGGTGAAGTCCCAGGCCGAGTGGGTTCGCCGCCTGGAGCGGGAGCACGCCGAGCTCGCCGCCGGCCTGCGCGCGCTGGAGAAGGAGCGTGACGCCCAGCGGCTCCGCCAGGTCGACCTTGAGGCCGAGACCCTGCGGGCCCGCGCCGAGCTCGGGGCGCTGCTGGCGCGCCAGCGGGAGGCGGACCGGAGCGTCGCGGAGGCCCAGACGGTTCGGGCCGCGGCGGAGCTGCGGCGCCAGGAGGCGGACACGGAGCTGGAGCGCGTGGCGCGGGCCCTGGCCGCGCCCCCGGGCGACGCCGCGATGCTCGCCGAGAGGGCGCGCGAGCTGGCCGACGAGGTGGCGTACATCAAGCAGCACTCGACATATCGGCTCGGCGCGCGCCTGCGCCGCTCGGCGGCCTTCAACGCGGCGCGCTGGCTGAAGAATCGCAACGCCCGCGTCGCCAGTGTGCGGGTTCTCGAGGAGCGCCATCCCGCGGCGCGGGGCGGCGAGATCTGGCTGCTGGACGTCAGGCCCGAGGCGGGCGGGCCCGCGCTCCCCTGGGACTATCTCGAGCTGGGCAAGGGCTGGGAGCGCCGCGCCGCCCCCGGGCGTCCCTACGGGCAGTGCGTGGTGGCTTCCCGTGCCGGGGCGCGCTTGCGGGCCCCGGTGGGGCTCGCGCCCGCGCTGGTCTTCCTGGCCCACCCCTGGAGCGGCAAGGCGCGGGTGACGCTCGGAGGACGGACGCAGGAGGTCGACCTGTATTCCCCGACCGGGAGGGCCGTGGTGGTCGGCCCGGAGGGGGTCGTCTCGGACGGGCCGGCGCCGGTGCCGGTCGAGCATGCCCCGGCCGCGCCCCGCCATCCCGCGGCGTGCGAGGTGGCCGGCCGCCGCGCTTCGAATGGGCATCGCGCGGGCGCAGGCGCAGGCGCGGACCGGGGCGGAGGCAGGGGGCGGCCTGGGCTCAGGCTGTTCACGGCGCGCGAGGAGGCGTTCATCGAGCGGACCCGGGCCGGGGGCGCGCGGGTCGTGGCGGTGAGCTGCCCGCGTTGGCTCGGCGTCACGAGCTCCACGCGCGGCCTCTTCGAGCACTGGTACCCCGTGCCGGCCGAGAAGGACGAAGACCCCTATGACATCCCGCTCGAGGTGCTCGACCACCACGCCGGCGTGATCGCCGCCACGGGCACGAAGCACGTGGTGATCTCCGGGGGCGACGAGGCGCAGCTCGGCCTGCTGGAGCGGCTGCGGCTGAAGATGCCCGGCGCGCGGTTCGACCTCTTCTGGCATGCCAGCTACGTGCAGTTCGGGGAGGACTACACCTGCCGGCTGCTGCGCCGCTGGGTGGAGGCGGCCCGCGCGGGCGCGATTTACAGCATCGCCACCGACAAGTGGGGCCAGGACCGCTTCTTCGAGGCGCTGGGCGTGAGGTCGTTCGTGCTGCTCAATCGCGTGCACGGGCCGCTGCTCACGGCCCCGGAACTGCCCGACGAGCCCACGGAGGTGGGCCTGTGGCTCTCGGGGCCGACGTACCGGAAGATCCCGCACACCATGACCGCGGCCCTTGCCCTGGTTCCCGCGGCCCGCCTGCACGGGTCGGGCATCGATGCGCGCACCCGCGAGCTGATCGGGTTCTTCGGCCTGCGCACGGGCGCGCTGCACGAGGGCCAGTTGGGACCGGCAGAGCTTGAGGCGGCGATGCGGCGGACGCACCTGACGCTCTACGTGACCTTCCAGGAGTGCTGCCCGATGCTCCCGCTCGAGAGCCTGCGCCTGGGGGTGCCGTGCCTGACGGGGCCCAACAGTCATCTCTTCGAGGACGACCCGTACCTATTCGAGCGGCTCGTGGTGCCGTTCCCCGACCGGGCCGAGGTGATCGCCGACATGATCGGGCGCGCCGTGGAGGAACGGCACGACATCGTCGAGGCGTACCGCCGCTACCTCATGCGGCACCGGCACAGCACGCCCTTCGAGATGGTCGAGATGAAGTTCCACGTCGCCATGCCCATCTTCGTGGCGCG
>DASPKO010000208.1:0-6138 GCA_035628055.1 Phycisphaerales bacterium | reverse complement strand
GTCGACTTGCCGATGCCCGCGGGCCCCATGAGCAGGACGCTCGAGCTGGCGTCCAGCCCCCCGCCGACCAGCTCATCGAGGCCAGGGTTCCCGCTCGAGATCGTGCGCGCGGCCCGCCGGCTCGCGCCCCCGGCGGCGAGGCGCGGGTACACCACCAGGCCCCCGGTCACCAGTCGCAAGTCGTGGTAGCCGTCCAGGAAGTTCACGCCGCGCAGCTTGCGGACCTCGACCCGCCGGCGCGCCGGCCCGTAGGCGGCGGTCTCGCGCGCCAGCGAGATCACGCCGTGGGCCAGGCTCTGGAGCTGCTGGTCGTCCCCCCCGGCGGTCCGGTCGTCCAGGAGCAGCACGGTGGCGCCCAGGGCCGCGAGCTCGGCCTTGAGGGCGAGGATCTCGCGCCGATAGCGGAGCGGGTCGCCCGCCATGAGCCGGACCTCGGAGAGCGAGTCGAAGACCACGCGCGCCGGGCGGATCTCGGCGAGCAGGGCGGTGAGCCGGCGCGTGACCTCGCTGAGCTGGGCCTCGGAAGGATGGAAGAGCGTGTTGGTCGAGCGGGCCGACATGGCCTGCTCGCCAGCACTCATCTCGAAGACGTCGACCCGGTCCAGCGACCACCCGTGCGAGGCGGTCACCGCGTTCATCTCGTCGAGCGTCTCGGAGAGGGTGATGTAGAGGACCCGCTCCCCCAGCCGGACACCCTCGAGGAGGAACTGCAGGGCCAGGGTCGTCTTGCCCACGCCCGGATCACCCTGAACCAGGTAGAGTCGACGCCGGGGTAGCCCACCACGCAGGATGTGGTCGAGGCCGGGAATGCCGGTGCGGGCAAGATCGTTGGTGGGTACGGTGCGAGGAGT
The DNA here is from genome assembly GCA_035628055.1 of Phycisphaerales bacterium. Taxonomy (GTDB): domain Bacteria; phylum Planctomycetota; class Phycisphaerae; order Phycisphaerales; family UBA1924; genus DASPKO01. The sequence goes on along the minus strand of DASPKO010000208.1, from coordinate 5,287 downwards.
GGGTTCGGTGGTAGCGGTGTGTCGCATCGGGGCGTCACTCGGTGCATGCGATGTCCCCGCGGAGGCCTGCGGCGACGGGAGGTCCGGATGGGTACGCGGGTCGCGGCCACCTGGGCGGGGTGGCGACCCTCGGGCAAACTAATGTACTCCCTCTTTGCCGTCTCGGGCACTCCCGGCCGGGCGCCCAAAAACTCGGCACTCTGGGAGACCTCGGGCGACCGCAAATTGGTTGGCGGGCACAGGAAATATGGTAAAGTGCCCTAGTCCAAGCGAGCGAGTGGGGGCGCCATGGCACCGATCCGGGTCATTCTCGTCGATGATTCGCCCGACATCACCGGGCTGTACCGGCGCCTGGTGGACTCCGAGCCGGACATGTGCTGTGTTGGGACACTCGGTTCGGCGACCGGGCTCGAGCAACTGGCCCGGGGCTCGGGCGCCGACGTGGTCGTGGTCGATCTGAGCATGCCCGGGCCCGAGCCGCTCGAGGCGATCCGCGCCCTGGTCGAGCAATCGCCCGGCTGCCGGGTCGTCGCCTTCAGCGGGTACGACGACGAGCAGACCGCGAGCGCGGCCTACTCCGCCGGGGCGTGGGGCCTGGTCTCGAAGCACGACTCCCCCGAGGCCCTGCTGGTGGCGATTCGACGGGTCGCGGCCGGCGGTGTTGCGTTCGGACGGACTCAAGCCGACACCCGATGACGGTCCGTCCCGCGCCCGCCGGCGCCGAGCCCGCCGAGATGCAGTCGACCTGGGCGGCATCCGCGCCCTGGTGGTCGACGACGAGCCGGACGCCCGCGGCCTGATCGGCCGCCTGCTCGAGGAGGCCGGTGCGATCGTGCTCACCGCCGGCTCCTCGGCCGAGGGTCTCACCGTCCTGGCCCGGGTCCGCCCGGACATTCTGGTCAGCGACATCGGCATGCCCGACAAGGACGGGTACACGTTCCTGCGCCGGGTGCGCCAGCTCGGGCCGGCGGGCGGGGGTACGGTTCCGGCGGTGGCGATCACCACGTTCGCCCGCGCCGAGGACCGGCGGCGCGCCCTGCTCTCGGGGTTCCAGATGCACCTCCCCAAGCCGGTCGAGCCCAGCGAGCTGATCGCGGTGGTCGCGAACGTCACGGGGCGGGTCTAGGCGGGCCGGGCCGAGGTGAACCCCTGGCTGAGCGAGCTCGTCGCGCACGTGGCGGCCCCGCCGGGTGCCCTGTGGATCGCGTGGCGGCAGCGATTCCTGCGCCGCCGCGGCACGGTGCTCACGCCGGCCGAGTGCCGGCGGCTGGGCGGCTTCTTCGCGCCCGCGCTGCTCTCCCGCGTCCGTGTCGTGCGCGTGGCGCACATGCCTGGCCCTCCCGGGGCCCGCGCCTTGGTGCGACTCGGGGTCTCGGGGGTGCTCGATCCCGCGCGCATCGCCGGCATGGCCCTGGGCGACGTGGTCGTGATCTGCGAACCGGCGGCCCAGGGCCGGGGCCTGGACCCGATGGGCCTTCTCTTCCACGAGCTGGTGCACGTCGCCCAGTACCGGGCGCTGGGCCGCCGCGGCTTCGTCGCCCACTACGTGCGCGGCTGGCTTCGCGCCGGACGGTCGTACGCGGGTATCCCCCTCGAGACGCAGGCGCACGACCTGCAGGCCCGGTTCCTGCGGGCCCCAGACGCGCCCTTCAGCGTCGAGCACGAGGTGGTGCACGCCCTGGCGTCTCAGGTGCCTGGCGTATGACCGAAGAGCTCGATGTGCAGGCGGTGGCAGTAGCGCCAGCCGCGATCGATGCACGCCCGGACAATCCAGGCCGTGCTGCCCGGCGCGGGCGCGCTCACGCCCTCGGGCATGAGCAGGACGTCGTCCGGGGCCCACCCCGAGAGCCGGGCGAGCAGGGCCTCGATTTCGCGGAGGTCTTCCGGGGCCGTAACCACGAACTTGAGCTGGCGCTTGGGATACCCGTCGAGGAGCGCCTGCAGCGCGCCCGGGTTCAGGCGGCGCTTCTCGTGGCGGAGCCGCCAGGCCCCGCCCGGGTCGCGCGGGTCCCCGAGCGCCGGGGTCGACGAGGCCAGCTTCGGGCTGATGCTCATGAGCTGACAGGCCAGCTCGTCCGGCCCGCGGAAAACCGTGCCGGCGGTCTCGACCGTCACGTGGAGTCCGGCGCCGGCCAGCGCCCGGCTCAGGGGCCCGACCTGAGGGAAGATGAGCGGCTCGCCCCCGGTGATCACTGCGTGGCGGGCCCCGCTGGCGCGCGCCTGCTCGACGAGCCACGGGATGGTCCGGTGCTCTCCCCGGGGTTCCCAGCTCGAGGCCGGCGTGTCACACCAGGTGCAGCGCAGGTTGCACCCCGCCAGGCGGACGAAGTAGCTGGGAACGCCCGTGAGCTTGCCCTCGCCCTGGAGGCTGGTGAAGACCTCGGTGACGATCAGGGCCTCCGGGCGCGTGGTGAGCCTGGTGGTCACACGGACGCCCCGGCGGCGTAGCGCGTGGGATCGGGAACGCCCGCCTGGGCGAAGCCGCGGCGTCGGATCCGGCACGAGTCGCACCTGCCGCAGGCCAGGTCCCCCGCCGGGTCGTAGCAGGAGAGCGTGAGAGAAAAATCGAGGCCGAGGTTGGACCCCGCACGGACGATCTGGGCCTTGCTCAGCCGCGCGAGCGGGGCGCATATGCGGATCTGACGCCCCCTCGCGCCGGCCGCGGTCCCCAGCCGGCCCGCTTCCTCAAAGGCGGCGAGAAAGTCCGGGCGGCAATCCGGGTACCCGGAGTAGTCGATCGCGTTCACGCCGATGTGGACCTCCAGAGCCCCGATGGTCTCGGCCATGGCGAACCCGAGGGAGAGCAGCAGCATATTGCGAGCCGGCACGTAGGTGACCGGGATGCCCGAGGCCACCTCGTGCTCGGGGCGGTCCTTCGGCACCGCGATGTCGGCCGTGAGGGCCGATCCGCCGAGCGCGCGCAGATCGACCGGCACCACGGTGTGGGCGCGGGCCGCCAGCGCCTGTGCGACGCGCCGGGCCGCGTCCAGCTCCGCCCGGTGGCGCTGCCCGTAGTCCAGGCTCAGGCAGTGGCACTCGAGCCCGCCCGCGCGGGCCAGCGCGAGCGTGACGGCGCTGTCGAGGCCGCCCGAGAGCAGCACCACGGCGCGGCGCATCCCGGCGTCGGGATCGGTGGGCATGCGGAACGATACAGCGGCCGCTACGGGGTGGGCGCCGCCCCGGCCCCGCCCTCGCGCGCGAGCTTCTCGCGGTGCGGCTTGAACTCCTGGGCGTACCACCGCTCCCACGCGGGCAGGTTGAAACCCAGCGGGGACGTGTCGCGACCGTCCCACCCGGCGTTCGCCAGGCCCACGAGTGACTCGTGAATCGCGGTCACGTGCGTGGTCACCACCGCGTCGCCGATCCGCAGCACGGTTCCCTCGGTGAGCACCGAGACCTCCGGGTCGAAGCCGACCGCGGCGTCGGCGACCACGGGCGTGAGATCGGAGATGTACGCGCGCTGGGTCCCCACCACGATGTAGGCCAGGTCGCCCCCGGAGCCCCCGCCGGTGCCCAGGGCCGCGCCGGCGCCGCCCGCCTGGGCCGGGATGAGCAGGGGGATCATCTCGTAGAGCTTGAACTGCTGGGCGAGCTGGGCCGCGGTGACCGCCTGATGGTGGCGGCCGCGCCGGATGCCCGCCGCGATGACGCGCCTGACACGGTCGCCGATCGCGGCGCCCTCACCGAGCTTCGCTCCCAGCCGCGCGCGGGCCATGGCCCGGAAGTCCGCGTCCTTGGAGAAGATCGTCGTCCAGGCCAGGGCGGCGTCGCCCTGGTCGTCGGCGGCATGCTCGGCGAAGATGTCGAGCACGGCCGCGCGCACGTCGGCGCCCTCGCGCTCGAAAATCTCCAGCAGCGCCGGAAAGATCACGGGGTCGCGGTACTCACGGAGCTTTGAGAGGCCGATTGCCCGGACCTGGGGATTGCGGACCTGTCCCAGGTACTTGGCGCGGAGCTTTCGAAGCTCGCGCTCCATCTGGGGGACGGTCGCCTCCGCGGCCGGCGTGGTGACGGTCAAGGGGGCGCCAGCGGTGGCGCCGGGTGGCTCGGCCGCCGGGGCCGCGGCGGGGGGTTCCCCGGGCCCCGCATGGGCCACAACCGAACACATGCCGAAGATCGTCGCGGAGAGGCAGAGGGTCCGTGTCGTCATGTGCAGGTTTCCCGTCCTGGGCGGGCTGGCCAGGTGCAGCTATCTATACAGGTCGGCGGGGGGGCCTGTTTCACGCGGGGCGTCCCGGCCGGGAATGGGCCACGGCCAGAGTTTTTCACCGGGCGCTCCCGGGCGCTCCGGGCCATGGTACACTGCCCCCTGGGACTGACAGGAGTCACGGATGCTCGTCATCACACGCAGGGAAGGCGAAGAGGTCGTGATCGGCGACCCCAAGAATCCGATCGGAGTCGTGCGCATCGCTTCCATCAAGGGCGACCGCGTGCGCATCGCCTTTGACTTCCCGCGGAGCGTGGACGTGCACCGGCGCGAGGTCGCCGAGCAGATCCTCGTCGATGGCCCCGCGCACGCGCCGCAGGTCATCGGGGCGATCAAGCCCGCGGTCGCGGCGCGCGGCTAGCGGCGCGGGCCGCGGCGCCCGCGGGGCGGCGCGTGGGGGCCAGTTCCGGGCGCGGAGATCCGGCGCCCGGATTCGGTCGCGGGCGGGGGACCGGGAGTTACGGGAAGATCCCGCGGACGGCGTAGGCCTTGGCGATGTTGTCCAGGGCGGCGATGTACGCCGCGGTGCGCATGTCGCTGCCGAACCGCTGGCGGGCCTTCTTGGTGCGGGCCGCGGCATCGACCATGTGACGGTTGAGCTCGCGGTCGACCTGCTCCTCGCTCCAGCGGGTGCAGGACTTGTTCTGGATCCACTCGAAGTACGACACCGTGACGCCGCCGGCGTTGCAGAGGATGGCCGGCAGGACCTCGATCCCGCGCTCGGAGAGCACGCGGTCGCCGGCGGGCGTGGTGGGGGCATTGGCGCCCTCGGCGACGACCTTGGCCTGGATGATGCGGGCCTGCTCGCCCTTGATCATCTGCTCGAGGGCGGCGGGGACCAGCACGTCGACCGGCGTGGCGTAGAACTGCTCGGCGGTGACGCGGGCGGCGCCCTGGGCGGCGGCCCGGCCGGTGCCGGTGAGGGGCCCGGTGAAGGCGGCGACGCCGCCCGTGGTGGCGACGTGCTCGGCGAGCGCCTCGGGGTCGATGCCCCCGTCGTTGCGGATCGCCCCGGTGTGGTCCATGACGGCGACCAGCCGGGCCCCGAGCTTGCCGAGGATGCGGCCCGTCCACGAGCCG
>DASPKO010000207.1:0-16417 GCA_035628055.1 Phycisphaerales bacterium | reverse complement strand
GCCAGCGGTCCGTGATCTCACACTCCGATTCGTCGCACGCCCAGTGCCGCGTGCGCCAACGACCGCTCGCGGGTGCTCGCGGCCCGTGCGGTGTGCGCGATTCCGGCGCGTGCCCGGTCTTCCGAATGCCGGGTGCCGGGTGCGCGAAAGAACGCGCGCGGGCGCTCGCGGCCCGTGCGTCCGCTCATGGCTGGGGCACGTGCCCGATGTCCCGTCGCCGGTCACGGGTGGCCGTGATCCCACTCTGCACTGTCCTCTTTCGTCTGTCGGGTGCAGTCTGCCGCTGCCGCGTAGTGCCTACCGCCTTCCCGGGTTCACGACCACGTTGTCGCGGCCCAGCACCAGCACGTCGGCGATTTCCATCGCTTCCTGGAAACTCTCCTGGGCCCGTGCCACGTCGGCCGCCGGCAGCAATACCCGCCCCCGCTGCAGATGATCCAGCGTCGCGATCGCGTCCCCGCACACCACCGTCGTCCCCGGGCCGACCCCCGCCGCCGGCCCCGCGATCAGCACGCCGCACAGCCCCGGCGTCACCCCCGGGAGCGGGAACAGGTCCACCCGGTCGGCCAGCCGGTCCGGCGCGGCCGCGCACCGCTTCAAGATCGCCACGTCCTCGCGGAGCGGGGCGGCGAGCTCCTCGTCCCCCGCCTCCTCCGCCTCGCGCAGCGCCCGCACCAGCGGCACGCCCATCCCCTCGCGCTCTCCCTCTCCGATCCACCACGTCGCCTCCTCGAACGCCCCGAGCCCCCGCCGCACGTCCGGCTTGAAGCTCGTCAGGAACACGTGCGTGATCTCGCGCGCCGCCAGCCCCGCCCGCTCCTCCAGCCGGGCCAGCAGCACCGGCTCGGGAAGCCCCGGATCGATCAGAATCCGCCGCGCGCCGCTCGTCACCAGCGTCGTGGTCGCGTGACCCGGGCGCCGGCCCCCGCCGCCGGCGCGCCCCGCGGGCGCACCGCCCGTCCCGTCCGCCTCGGCCCTTCCCCGGCCCGCCCCCGGGCCCAGCGCGCCAATGCTGATCACCCGAACCTCGACCGCGCCCATCGCGCCCCTTCCTGTTCGCCCGCTCCGCCCTTGCGCTCGTTCCTCACCCCGCCCCGAGAGTGGCCCGTCCACACTCGCCGGCCGCGCGCGTCGTGAGCCCCGCGCTTCCGTCCCGATCTCCGTTTGTCGTATCCGATTGCGGTTTGCCCCGGGCCCGGTGCCCTCCGCCCTCACCCCTCCGCGCCGTCCGCCGCCCGCAGGCGCTCCAGCGCTGGATCGCGCGCGGCCTTCTTCTTCCTCAAAAGCTCCACGACCATCGGCGGGACCATCGCCCCCAGGGCCCCGAGGTCCTCGCCGAGCGCGGCGATCTGCTTGATCAGGCTCGAGCTGGTGTACGCAAAGTCCTGACCCGCCACCACGAACGCCGTCTCCAGCCCGGCCACCTGCCGGTTGGTCAGGGCCTGCTGCACCTCGTTCTGCAGGTCCGACAGGTTGCGGATCCCGCGCAGCAGCACCGTCGCGCCCAGTTCTCGCGCCACGTCCACCGTGAGCCCGCCAAAGGCCAGCACCTGCACCGGCGCCCCCTCCGGCTCGGCCTCGACCAGCTCCCCCACGAGCCGGCGCACCATCTCCACCCGTTCCTCCGCCGCGAACAACTGGTCCTTGCCGGGGTTCCGCCCCACGGCCACGACCAGCCGGTCGAAGAGCCGGCGCCCACGCCGGATCACGTCCAGGTGCCCGTACGTCACGGGATCGAACGAGCCGGGATAGAGCGCCACGTGCTCGGCGGGCGCCGTCCTGCCGCGGGGGTTCATGTGCCGCGAGCATAGCTCGCTGGCAGGCGCCGCCAATCCATCGTTCAGACCGGGAGAGTGCCGGCGCCCGGGCACACGAGCCTGCGGGCGCGCTTGATGGATCGCGCCGAGGCCCATCGAATCGCGCCGCCCGCTACGCCGGACCCGGTGGCCCCGCGGGAGAGCGCCCCTCCGCCCCGTCTTGCCTGGTGGCCAGCACCACCGCCGCCGCCACCACCGCCGCCACCTCCACCCGCATCGCGTGCGGCCCGAACCGGCACACCCGCGCCCCGCGCCGGCGTGCCGCCCCGATCTCCTCGGGCGAGAAGCCTCCCTCGGGTCCGATCAGCAGCCGCACCAGGCCCGCCCCGCCGCCCCCTCCGCGCGCCGCATACGCCTCCCCCGACGCGTCGGCCAGCACGAGCTCCTCTCCGGGCTCACGCCGCACCATGCCAAGCTCGACCGGTGCCCCCACGCGCAGCAGCCAAGCCCGCCCGCACTGCTTGCTCGCCTCGGCGGCCCGCCGCGCCACCTTGTCCAACCTCCCCGGCCCCACCTCGACCACGCCCCGGCCCGTACCCAGAGGCCGCCACGCCGTCGCCCCGACCTGCGAGAGCCCGTCGATCATGTCATCCAGCCGCGAACCCTTGGGCGTCGCACCGCACACCTCCACCTCGGGACGCACCGGCTCGACCCGGCTCACCTCCACCAGCCGCACCACCAGCGCCGCACCGCCCCGGGCCCGCTCGGCCGCCTCGACCAGGCCCCGCGCCACCGTGCCCCGCCCATCCAGCACCTCGATCGTCTCTCCAACGCCCGCCCGCCTCACGCGCACGGCATGATGCGCCTCGTCTCCCTCGAGGCGCACCAGCCCCCCCACCTCAATGCCCCCCACGGCGTCCGCGAAAACCCGGTGCATCGCTCCTCCCCGGGGGCCGATAATCCCCGCCGCCAACCCTCCCTTGAGTTTGTCCCATCCCGCGTCGATGATCTCGACTTCGCTCCGGCCCCGCGCGCCGCGGGCGCTACCCCGGCCCGGGCCCGCACGCCGCCACCATTCCATGTCCCAGGCCCAGGCACACCCCGAACCTCTCGACGAACTCGACCAGAGTGTCGCGGATTTGCTCCGCCAGGTCGACCAGGCCGCCGCCGCGGGGGCCCCCACGACCGACCCCGCCCTCGACCGGGCCGTCCAGTCGGCCCTCGACGACGCCGCCAGCCGCGCGGAGGACCCGACCATCCTCCCGACCGCTCCGGGCGCGCGCCACGAGCCCGCCGTTCCCGACCCTGACCCGAACGCCGCGTCCGCGGATCCCGGCCCGGCGCCCGGCGCGCGCGCGGACTCGGCCGACGCCGACCCCGCCGCCGAGCCCGAGCTGAGCGGGCTGGCCGATCTCGATGCCCACCTCGCCGCCGAGGCCGAGCAGCTCGCCGCGATGGACCTCGCCGCCCGGGCACCGGCGGCCGCGTCGCCACCGGGCGCTCCTCTTCCCAGTTCCGGCGCGCCGCGACCTCCCGATCCGTGCCCCGTCCCCACGCCCGCCGCCGCCCCCGCCCGGGCCAAGCCGCCCGCGGTCGCCTCACCCGCAACCGCCAAGCCCGCGCCGGCTCCGGCGCCAGGTCAATCCGCCCCCGTCCCCGCCCCGGCCGCTCCCGCCCCCGCCGCGCCCCCCAAGGGCCCGGACCTGCTGACCCGCCTGGCCGCCCGGCTCGCAGCTCTTCCCGTGACCACCCGCCACACCATCTCCTGGGCCGCCGTCGTCACCCTCATGAACGCGGCCGCGCTCTGGACCGTGCTGCTGCTCCGTCCGCCGACCGCCGCCTCGGCCTTGAGCCCCGCAGCCCCGGCCGATCACGCCGGCCCGAGCGGGGCGGGGGAGCACGACGCCGGGCCCGCGGGCGCGGAGACCGGCGCGCACGATGACCACCAGATGCCGGCGGACACTCACCCGCACGCGCCCCCGCTCGCCGGGCACTAGGTCGCTGGACTACGCGACCTCGCCCAGCAGTCCCTCGGCCCCGCCCGGGCTCTGCCCGTCGGCGTCCCCGGCCCCGTCCGGGCTCAGCCGCTCGACCGTCGGCGCGTCGGGCAACGGCTTGCCCTTGGCGTCCGTCAGGGCCCGACCCTCCAGCGTCCGGATGATTGGCACGGGGTTCGACCTCTCGTGCGCCGCCAGCGCCGCCTCCAGCTCGGCACGCTTCTCCGCCGGCAGCTCCGCCCACTTCCCCCGCCCGCGGCACTTCGGGAACCGCGAGCATCCCAGCCACGGCCCGCGCGCCCCGCCGCGCAGGTTCAGCGGCGCGGCGCACGTCGGGCACGCCAGGTCCGTCACCAGCGGGGGAGGCGTCGGCGCCACCACGTAGCCCTTGCGGTCGATGTTCAGAATGCCCGAGCAGGGATTCTGCTCCTCCCCGTACCGCGCGCATCCCAGGAACGCCCCGAACCGGCCCGTCCGCTTGAACATCGGCCCCCTACAGATCGGGCACGCCACGTCCACGCCCCGCACCGGCCGCGGCTTCCCCTCCCGGTCCACCGGACACGCGTAGTCGCACTCGGGATACCGCGCGCACGAGAGAAACCGCCCGTTCTTCCCGAACCGGTACACCAGGCTCCCGCCACACTTCTGGCACCGGTACTCCTCCGGCGCCGGCGTCAGCTCCGCCTTGGCGTGCGACAGGTTCTCCATCGCGTGCTCGAGCTGCTCCTGGAACGGGCCGTAGAACTTGTGCAGCATGTCGACCCAGTCCAGGTGCTCCTCCTCCACCTTGTCCAGGTCGGCTTCCATCTCGCGCGTGTAGCCCACGTCGAGGATGGCCGGGAACGCCTCCACCAGCTTGTCCGTCACCACCTCCCCAAGGTCCGTCGCGTAGAAGCGCCGCTCGATCTGCTCCACGTACTTCCGGTCCTGGATCACGCTGATGATCGAGGCGTAGGTGCTCGGCCGCCCGATCCCCTCGGCCTCCAGCGTCTTGATCAGGCTCGCCTCGGTGTACCGCGGGGGGGCGCTGGTGAACCGCTGCCGCGGCTCGATCCCGATCGGCGCCAGGCCCTGCCCGTCGCCCAGCTTCGGGAGCGTCTGCTCCTCACCGCTCGCCGGCACCCCCAGCACCCGGTAGAACCCGTCGAACACCAGCACCCGCCCCGTCGCCCGGAAGGTCACCCGCTCCCCGGGGCCCCCCACGATCGTCACCGCCGTCGCGTCCCACTGCGCCGGCGTCATCTGGCAGGCCACGAACCGCTCCCAGATCAGCGTGTACAGCCGGTGCTGGTCCGGGCTGAGCGCCCCGCGCACCCGCGCCGGCGTGTACTCGACGTTGGTCGGGCGGATCGCTTCGTGGGCCTCCTGGGCCGCCTTGTTGCTCGAGGCGAAGAAGTTCGGCTTCTCCGGCAGGTACGCCCCCCCGTACACCGCCACGATGTGCCGGCGCGCCATCTCGAGCGCCGCCCCCGACAGGTGCGTCGAGTCCGTGCGCATGTACGTGATCAGGCCCACCGGCCCCTCGCCCGGGACCTCCACCCCCTCATAGAGCTGCTGCGCCGCGCGCATCGTTCGCACCGCGCTGAACCCCATCCGGTTCGCCGCCGCCTGCTGCAGCGTGCTGGTGATGAACGGCCCCGGCGCCCGCGCGCTCGTCCGCTTCACCTGCGTCCCCGTCACGCGGTACGGGGTCCCGGGAACGACCACCCCCTCCACACGCCGCGCCCACCGCGCCGGACCCCGCCCCCCCCCCTCCTCCCGCACGGCGCTCGCCACGCCCGACAGCCCGGCCAGTTCCACCGCCCGGCGCACCAGCGGCGTCAGGTCATGGCTCTCCGCCGAGGCGAACGCCTCCGCCGCTTTCCGCTGCCGTGCCGCGATCCCGTCGGGCGTCAGGTCCCCCATCGGTCCGATGATCTCGTCGACCCTCAGGCGCGGATCGAACGCAACCCCGTCCACCTCGACCAGCTCGGCCTTGAACGCCCCGCGCTCTCCCAACCACGCCGCGCCCGCCTTCGCGGTCGGCGGGTTCCCCTTCTCGTCCCGCCGCGCCAGCCACTGCGCCCACTCGTCGGCGAGCCCGGCCGCCCGGGCCGCTTCCGCCGTGAAGTACCCGGTCACCGTCCAGAACTCGTCCGGCACGAAGGCGCGGATCTCCCGCTCGCGCTCCGCGATCAGGCGCACCGCCACGCTCTGCACCCGCCCCGCGCTCAGGCCCCGCGCCACCTTTTTCCACAGCAGCGGCGAGACCTGGTACCCCACGATCCGGTCCAGCACCCGCCGCGCCTGCTGCGCGTTCACCCGGTCCATGTCGATCGGGTGCGGGTTCTTAAACGCGCGCTCGATCTCTTCCTTCGTGATCGCCGCGAACATCACCCGCTTGGCCCGCGCCGGCGAGATGCCCAGCTCCTCCGCCAGGTGCCAGGCGATCGCCTCCCCCTCCCGGTCCAGGTCGGTCGCGAACCACACCTCGTCCGCCTGCTTGGCCGCGCGCTTCAGCTCCGCGATGTTCCGCGTCTTGCCCGCCAGCACCTCGTACGTCGGCGCGAAGTTCCGCTCCAGGTCCACGCCCGGCACCGGCGACTTGACCCCCTTGGGATTCCGGCTCGGCAGGTCCCGCACGTGCCCCACGCTCGCCAGCACCACGTACCCCGGGCCCAGGTACTTGTTGATCGTCTTGGCCTTCGACGGCGACTCCACGATCACCAGTTGCTTCCCCGCCGCCGAACGCCCGGCCCCCGGTGCCGAGCGCCCGGCACGACCTCCGCCAGCGACACCCCCCGAGACGCGGGCGGGGCGAGCGCTCCCACCGCGGCGGGCCCCCCCGTCGCTCCCGCCCACCGACGCCTTTTTCGAGCGTTTCTTCGCCATGTGCTCCCCGGCGCAACCCTAGCGCGTCCCGATCATCGGCCCGCAAACCCCGTTCCCAGCACCGGACCCGCGCCCCGGGGCCGTGCTTCGTATTGGCCGCGCGTGCGCCTTGTCAAGGCCGCCCGCCCCGGGCAGAGAGCTTTTTTGACCGCTTCGGACAGCGGCGCCCGCGTGCGCACGCGCCCGGCGCGAGGCCGTTTTACGTTCTCGGAGTGCCCCGCAACTTCCCCGGTCATCTCCCGCCGACTCCCACCCCCTCGACCGCGCCGTCGCACGCCAGCCCCGTCCGCGGGCTCCGGGCCGCCGCCATCGCGGCAGCCGCGCCGGCGCTCGCCGGCTGCCTGGACCCCGCTCCCGACGGGTCCGCGCGCCACCTCGTTGTGGGTTTCGGAGTCGTCACCCGTGCGCCCGCCCACGCGAGCCCCGCCGCCACAGACCACCTCCGCGCCGCGGGCCTGCTCGTGGGCGTCCCGGGCGCGCCACTGATCGTCGGCCGCCTCTGCCGCACCACTCTCCAGGCACCGCCCGCGACCGACTCGGCCCCCGTCATCCTCGTGCTCCCGTGAGCGGGCCCGGCCGTAGTCAACGCCCGAGCCGCGCGCCGCGATCGCGCCCCCCTCCTCAAGCCCGAGCCGTCGGGTCAAACCACGCACGTCCACCACGCCGGCCCGATTCTCACTCACCCATCCCGGAGCCCTCAATGTCCCGCGCCCTTCACCTTCAGTCACGCCGCGCCGCCACCCTCATCGCCCTGGCCGCCTGCGCCCCGCCCGCCTGCTCCAGCCCCGCCGCGCGCGAGAACGTCCTGGCGCACACCGAGACCATGCTCGGCCTCTCCATCACCGAGAACCCCGCCACGCGCAGCTACCAGGGCCGGCTCGGCTACGGCCGCCACGAGCTCTTCCACGTCCCCACCAGCAAGCTGGTCGCGGGCGGTGAGCACGTGACCTCCGGCGCGCCGGTCGGCCCCGCACCCGTCACGTTCAACGACCCCGCCAGCGTCCCCGACGTCCTCGCGGAGATCCAGGTCGGCGGCACCCTCCGCGGCTCATCGCAGAAGGTGCGCCTCTACCAGCGCCTCGCCGTCGGCTCCAACGCCGTCCGCTCTCCCGCCGCCTCGCTCATGATGGCGCCCGACGACGTGAGCGCCTCCCGCGCCCGCCGCGACCTGGACGATCCGGTCCGTGCCGCGACCCGGGAGGCCCTCCGCCCTCGCCTCGCGGCCCTGGTCGAGCGCAGCCAGGGCCTCGAGTTCGCCCCCGCGGGCGCCGCGCCCGGGGCGTCCGATTCCCCCTGGCTGACCTGGAGCCAGGCCGCCGACACCTGGTCCGCCGCGCTCGGGGCCTCCTCGTACGCCGAGCTCTGGCAGCAGGCCGACGCCGACCGTCTCGCCCAGTTCTGCGCCCGCTGGGAACGGGCGCTCACGTCTGAGTCGCGCCCCCTCACCACCCGGACCCCGCCCCACCCCTAGTCACCCCTTCCCCCATCCCTCCGTCCTCCGTCCTTCGTGCCTTCGTGCCCTCATGCCTCCGTGCCTTCCTCCCCATGCACACCATCACCATCATCGCCCTCCCCGCCACCGCCGCCGAGCTCGAGCGGGCCGTCAACCAGGCCGTCCCGCCGGGCCTCAAGCTCTTCGCCGGCCTCATCGATCGCCCGCCCGACGCCCAGCCGCGCCTCATTCTGATCCTCGGCCCGGCCTGACGCCTCCGCTCGCGCCCCGCTGGCGGGCCGCTCCGGTTCGGAGTCTCCCCGCCCGGCGCGCCCCCGCGGCCCTTCTCGACCCCGCCTCACTCGTCCGCGGAGATCGACCTGGGTCCCAGCTTTCCCGCCGTGCGCTCCATGTATCCCTTGCCGCGCTTCTCATACTTCGTGAACCCGAGCCGCTCCAGGTTCTTGTTCGAGAGCGCCCCCTTGTTCTTGAGGTCCGACCACGTCCCGGCGATGTTGGGCGCCTGGATCACGCGCCGCACCGGCTCGCCCGTCTCCGGGTGCCTCGCCAGCGCGTCGTCCTTCATGGACTGGTGGATCTCGAAGCGCCGGCCGGTGCCCACGCCGTCCGGACCCAGCACCTCGTAGACGTAGATCGGCATCGCACCTCTCCGCCCCGTCACCATCCCACGCTCGGCGCCGGGGCCGGCTAGCCGAACGTCCGCCCCGTCTCCGGGTCCATCATCTTGAGCTTCTCGTGCTTGCACATCTTGCCCAGCACCGCCCAGGCAAAGTCCTCGTCGGTGAGCGTGACGATCGCCTGCCTGGCGTCTTCGCCCGTGTTGGGCACCTCCATCACCAGCCCGGGCCCGTAGAACATCGCCATCCCCAATGCCTCCCCGTACCCCTCCGGCCCCGACCCGTCGGGCGCGATGTTGTACCCGGCGCACAGCCTGGCCAGCTCGCCCACCGAGCCCAGCGGCTCGCTCTCGCCCGCCCGGGCGCCCTCGCGGAAGAGCACGATCTGACGCCGCCGCGCCACGGCCTCAGGTTCCCCTTCCCGCCCCGCGCCCCGCCGACTCGCTCCCGTCCCCCTCCTCGTCCTCCTCCTGGTCCCCCAGTGCCCCCTCGGCCTCGTCGAGCAGCCGCACCGTCTCGTCCACGAGCCGTGCCAGGGGCACCGGCTTGAGCAGGTACTTGTCCACCCCCAGCGACTCCGCATACGCCTGGTGCCGCTTCCCCTCGTTCGCCGTCACCATGATCACGATCGGGCTGTCCTCGCGCCCCTTGATCTTCTCCAGCACCAGGAACCCCGAGCGCTTCGGGAGCATCATGTCCAGCACGACCACGTCCGGCGGGTCGTCCTGGCAGACCGCGACCGCCTCGTTCCCGTCCCCCACCAGGAGCGTCTCGGCACCCTCGGACTGCATGGCGGCGTCGATCGCCTCCCGCACGTCCGGGTCGTCGTCCACGATCAGCACGCGCACGCCTTCGAGGCGTCCTTCTTCTGCCACGGCCGCTGCTCCTTGCGCGGGCCCGCGCGGGCCCGGTCACCCCAGCGTATCCGCCACCCCGCCCGCCAACCCCGGCGGCCCGTCCCCGTTCTCCGCGCCCGCGTCGGGCACCTCGGGCCGGACCGGCTCGTCGGCCCGCTCCGCCGCCAGGGCCAGCGCGTCGCGGCGGCTCCACTCCTCGATTCGCTCCAGGTCCTCCGCGCTGATCCATGGGAGCTGCCGGATCTTCTCGCGGAGCGCCGCCGGGAACGGCCTGCCCAGCCGCTCGTGCCGCGGGCGGCTCTTCCAGAACCGGTGCATCCACAGGTTCTGTTCCGGGCTCAGCCGCACCATCGCCTCGATGGCCCGCCGGTACCGCGCCGTGATGTAGAACAGCGGGTCGGGCTGGCCCTCCCAGTCCTCGGGCGGGATCACGTCGATCACGTCGATCCGGTACCGGAACGGCTCGCCGGACCAGCGCGAGAACCCCATCTCGCGCGGGACCCCGGCCTCGGCCGGGCCGGCGGCCTCGGCGGCGCCGTCACGGTCCCACACCAGCCGCCGCGCCTGCCCGCAGAGGATCGGCGCCCGGTGCGCCTGCGCCGCGATCGCCACCGACTTGTAGCTCGACGCCAGCCGGTTGAAGAAGGGCACGAAGAGCCCGCGGTCCCCGCCGTTCTGGTCCGCCACGAAGCCCACCGGGTGCCCGCGGGCCATGATCTGGGGCAGCGCCCGCATGGCCCCGAACTTGTCCACCATGATCAGCCCGCGCAGCGCCCGGGTCTGCCGCGCCCACCGGTCCAGCGCCGCCAGGTCCAGCGGCCGGTACAGCGCGTGCACCGGGAAGCCCAGCATCGAGAGCGTGAACCCCAGCAGCTCCCAGTTCCCGCAGTGCCCCGTGACCAGCACGCACGGGCGGTCCCCCAGCAGCCGCCGCACCGCCTGGCCCAGGTTCCCGATGCGGATGTGCTCCGACCAGGTGTCGTCGGTGAGCAGCCGGGGCGTGAAGGCCATCTCCACCCCGAGCGTGAACAGGTGCTGGTAGGCGCGCACCGCGTAGGCCCGGCGCCTCTCGAGCGGCCAGTCGGGAAAAGCGACCGCGAGGTTCTCGACGCCGCGCTCCAGCCGCGTGCGGTTGAACCGGGCCAGCGCAAAGCCCCGCCCCGCGGACTCGGCCAGGCGCACCGCCCCGCCCAGGTCCCCCGCGCCCGCCAGCGCGATCGCCCCGCGGATCGCGACATACAACGGGCCGGAGAGGATGGGAGGAACGTTCTTCACGGCTGAGCGCGATGGCGCGGGCGTCACCCGGCCGCCTAGTCCACCCGCAGGAGCATCCCGCGGAGCAGCACCCGGTCCTGGATCGGCCCGTGCGCCCCCGCGCCCAGCGTCACTCGCAAGCGCTGTCCGGCGCCCCCCCGCGGAAGGTCGGCCTCGACCCGCACGCGCGGCGCCTCGGCGTTGAGCCGCGCCGCGAAGACCGGGTCCACCGACCCGTCCGACGCCGAGACCACCTCGACGGCGACCTCGCAGTCGCCCCACTCGAGCGCGTCCTCCGGCAGCACCAGCCACCCGGCCAGCCGGGCCGCGCCCGCGGGGAGCTCCCACGCGACCGACATGGGCCCGGGGAGCTCCAGGTCGCCCGCGAAGAGCGGCGCGCCGGGATCGGCCGGGGGGATCAGCGCCAGCGGCCGCCGGCGCGCGAGGGCCGGCGCCTGCTCCGCGACGCGCAGCGAGGCGAGAGCGCGCAGGCGCGCGGCGTCAAGGACCAGGGCCCGAACCTCGGTCGCGGGGACCGAGACGAGGCGCGGCCCCGGAACGCCGCTCGCGGCGTGCTCCGCTCCGCTCACCCGCAGCTCGGCGCGCCCGCCCGAGACGCTCACGCCATCCACGCCGGCGGCGGTGCCGTCGGCGAGCCACACCACGGCGCCGCGGGGGGCCGCGGGCTCATTGGCGAGGGTGAGCCAGGTCACGCGGTCCATCGCCAGGCTCACGGGCGCCGCGGCGCCCTCCGGAAGCACGCTGACCGTGGGCCCGATCTCCTCGACCAGGCCGCGGAGCGTGTCGCCGTTGGCCAGCCGGACCATGTCGCCCTCTGAGGCCGCCGGCCGTGGCGGCAGCACCCCGCCCGGCGTGATGGAGGCGACCTCGTCGATGCTAAATCGCAGCGTGCCCAGCGTGGGGTGCGCCCAGACGACCGTGTCGGCGTCGGGGCGTTCGGCCAGAGCGGGCCGGCCGGGGTAGAGGCGCCCATCGACGAGCCTCAGGTCGAGCAGGGCGGCCTCGGGGGCGGGCGCGTTCGCCGCCTCCGGTCCCGGGTCGGGCGCGCCCCCGTCGCGCCCCTCCTCGCCGCCGTCGCCTTCCCCCGGGGGCAATGGTCCCTGGACCGGCGCCAGCCGCTCGAGCTCGCGCTCCGCGGCGCCGCGGGGCGCGCCCGGGGGGGTCGAGGCCGGACGGAGCGCGGCCGGCGCGAGCGGGGGGAACCCAAGAGGGGCGCCCGCGGCCAGCTCGGCCGGGGCCAGGGCAAGGATCTCCGGCGCCGGCACGGTGACGACCACGCCGTCGTCGCCCGGCACCCTGGCCCCGTCGGGCCCGAGCGAGAGCACGCGGGTCACGCGGAGCGCCAAGGCCGGAGAGATCAGCGCGTGGCGCAGCGGAGAGGGGGCGGCGGGGCGGATCGGGCGCGGCGCGTCCGCGGGAGCCGGCTCCGGCTGGGGCGCGAGGAGGGCCGCGCCGGCCGACGCGGCCGCGAGGAGGAGCAGGGCGAGCGCGGCGCGGGGGGTCGTCATCGCTGGAAGATCGGCAGATAGCGCTTGGGCATCTGGAGGATGATCAGGGCCATCGAGGTGCCGTAGGCCGGCCCGGCCATGTTGTCGGACCACGAGCCGTCGCGGTTCTGCCGTCCGATCAGCTCGGCGCGGATCGCCGGCCACCAGGTGCCCCAGGCCTGCCCGCCCGCGAGGTACATGGTCTGCGCGGCGTAGTAGTGCCCGTAGAAGTAGTGCATCCGGGCCATCTCGTTCTCCTGCCCGGGGAGCGCGTTGTCGAGCAGATAGGCCAGCCCGCGGTCGATGGCGTTGTCCTGGTACACGCCCGCGTAGTACAGGCTCGCCACTCCCGCCGCCGAGCGGGGCCAGGCGCTCATGCCGGGGATGAGCTGGTAGCGGAAGCCCCCGTCGGCGTTCTGGCACTGGCGCACGTACTCCACGGCCCGGTCGATCGTGGCCTTAGGCACCTCGAGCCCGGCGTTCCGCGCCGAGCGCAGGGCCATGATCTGCGCGATCGTGACCGAGACGTCCGCGTCGTACGGGACGGGGTTGTAGCGCCAGCCCCCCTCGGAGTTCTGCGTGCGCTCGATCAGCCGCGCCGCCTTGACCAGCGTCTCGTGCACCCGCTGGGAGAGGGCCGTGTCGTTGCCCCCGGCGGTCATCCCGTAGACCTCGCCCAGCATGAGCGTGGCGAACCCGTGCCCGTACATCGGGCCGTTCGAGGCGTCGGCCGCGAGCAGCCCCGTCTCGCTGGAGCTGGCCAGCACGAACTCGAGCCCGCGGCGCACCGCGTCGGCGTAGTCGCCCCGCGCGGGCGTGTTGCCGTCGGCCATGAAGGCCAGGCAGG
This sequence comes from Phycisphaerales bacterium, assembly GCA_035628055.1. Classification (GTDB taxonomy): domain Bacteria; phylum Planctomycetota; class Phycisphaerae; order Phycisphaerales; family UBA1924; genus DASPKO01. The sequence goes on along the minus strand of DASPKO010000207.1, from coordinate 3,256 downwards.
CCAGGGCGGTGATGGCGATGTTCTTGCTGTATCGGCCCCCGCCGAAGGACCCGTCGGCATTCTGCTGCAGCGCCAGCGCCGCCAGGCCCTTCTCCACCGCCGCGTCCAGCTCGGGGGTGAACTCGCCGGCCTCGGCGTTGTTCTCGGCGCCGGGGTGGGCCGGACGCTCGGCGAGAGGCTGCGCGGGCAGTCCCGCCTGGGGTTCCGCCCCGCCGGGCTGCGGGGCCGGCGCCCCCGCGGGCGCGGGCGGCGACGGGGGAGACGTCGTGGCGGGAGGCGGGCTTCCGGCCGGCGCGGCCGCGTGCCCGCAGAGGGCGGCGCCGGCCACGGCGAGGGCCGCCCAGGCTCCCAGCCCAGCGGAGCGCCTCACTTGGCCGCGCCTTCCTCGGCCAGGCGCCGGTAGTAGGTCTCGGTGAGCCGCTGGTACATGCTGCTGAACTGGTCGCTCGATCCCTGCATGAGCATGTCGCGCACGCGCGCCGGCAGGGCCCCCCACGCGGCCCGCGCGGCCTGCAGGTCCGGGCCCAGGGCGCCGTCGCGCCGGGCCGGCAGGTCCATCTCGCCCGGCTCGCCCTGGGTCGGCTGGTTCTCGCCGCGCTGGCGGCTGCGCTGGCCCTGCGGCGAGGCCTGCGGCTCGTCCCCGGGCTGCGGACGCCGGCTGCTGCTGGGCCGGCTCTGGTTCTGCTTCAGGCTCGCGATCAGCTCATCGAGCCGATCCAGCGCGTCCTCCTGCAGGCGCTGCGTGGTGACGCCCTTGTCGTGCGCCGTCTCGAGACGCTCCGCGGCGCGACCCATGAGTGCGACCGCCTCCTTGAACGCGTCGCCGACCTCCTCCCCGCGCAGCCGGCGGCGGAGGTCCTCGCGGTCCTCGCTCTTCGGGTCGGTGCGCGGTCGGCCCGTGCCCAGGAGCTCATCGAGACTGGGCAGCGCTCCGGGCGGTGGGGCGGGCGGTGCCGCAGGCCGCGCCCCGGGAGAGCCCGCGGGCTGATCGGACGGACGGGCCGGGGCCGCGTCGGCCGGCCTGGGTTCGGCTGCCGGCTGGACAGGACCCGGGGGCGGGGCAGGGACCACCGCGCCCGCGAGCGCTTGAGCCGCCAGCAGCATCCCCGCCGCGATGCCGCACAGTTCACACGTTCGCCAGGGCCGATCCAGAGTCATTCCTCACCACCTTCCGGGCTTGGTTGGTCTTCGGCATCGCCATCCGCGTCGGGCGCGTCGTCCTGGGGCGCCTCCGGCTCCTCCCCCGGACGCTCCGGGGCCAGGCTCTCAAGGAGGCTCTGCCCGCGCTCGGCCAGGGCCCGCTGCAGGGCGGCCGCCTGGCCGGCGAGCGCCGCGTCGCCCGACTCGTCGGCGCGGCGGGTCAGCTCCATGGCCCGGGCCTGCATCGCGCGCAGGAGTTTGAGCTGCGCCACGGGGGGAACGACCTGGGGCTTGCCGGGCTGCCCGCCCCCACCCCCGCCGCCCTGCTCGTTCTCGTCGAACTCGTCTCCCGGCCGATCGCGCTCCAGCGACTCGATCAGCGAGCGCAGCACGCCCGCGGCCGAGTCCTGGTCGCGGAGCACCGAGGGGCCCGCCTCGCCCCGGCCCAGCGCCGCGGCGGCGCCGGCCATGAGCTCGTCGAGCAGGTCGTGAGCCAGGTCGAAGACGACCGCCTCGGAGAGTTCCTCCGTTTCCTCGCGGAGCCGCGCCAAGGTCTGGCGCAGCGACTCCTGGCGCGGCGCCAGGGACCGGGCCTGGGCCCGCGTGCGCCGGCTGGGCTCCTCCCCGGCGAGCGGGACCGTCTGCTCCTGCAGGGCCACCTGCTCCGCGAGCGCCTCGCGGTAGGCCTTCTTGAGCTCGGCGGTCTTGCGGGCCGCCTCGCGCTCGGCGGCGTCCTGATCGAGCTTCTCGGCCTCCTCCAGGGCGCGCTTCAGCCGCGCCAGGCTCAGCTCCTCCTGCTGCCTCGTCCGGTCCAGATCGATCGGCTGGGCCCGCAGGCTGGTGACGGCGCCGGCCTGGGCCTCCGCCGCCTGGCCGAGCAGCTCGAGGACGGGACCGAGCTCGCCGGACTGGTCCTCCTGCCGGGCCTGGTCGGCCGCCGCAAGCGTGTTCTGGTTGAGGCGGATCATGCCCGCGTCGAGGCCCCGGGCCGACTCCGGCTCCGGACGCGCCGCCAGCGCGGCGAGCTGGGCCTCCTGGTCGTCGATGAGCGCGCGGATCGAGTCCATCAGGTCGGCGAGCAGGCGGCGCAGCGCCTCGTCGCGCGCCCCGGCGGCGCCCTCCATGTCCTCGAGCATCTCCTCGAGCGTCTTGATCGCCCGGTCCTGCTGGGCTCCGGCGCTGGAGGTCTGGTTCTGGCGGACCTGCTCGGCGGCCTCCTCGAGCCGCTGGGGCAGGCGGTCCTGCTCACCACGCCGGGCCGCCTGCTGCGCCGCCCGCGCCGCCGCCGGGTCCCGCTCCTGGAGCTGCTCCTGGCGCCGGTTCATGGTGTCGAGCGCCTCCCGGGCCTCGGCCGCGGCGGCCGCCTGGTCCTGCGCTAGTTGCTCGAGGGCCTGGCGTTCCGCCGGCTGCAGGTCCTGGGCCGATTGCCCGGCGGTCCGCTGGCCCAGCTCGCGCGTCTCGTCGCGGATCCGCCGCTGCTCCTCGAGCAGCCGCGCCAGCGCCCGGCGCATCGCCCACGTGTCCTGCCCGCGGTTGAGCAGTTCCGCGAGGTCTCCCGCGGCCTCGCGGGCCTCCTCCTGCGCGCGCGTCGCCTCCTCCTGCTGCGCGCGCCGCTGGGGCGACCCGTCCTCGGCCTCCGCGGCGCGGCCCAGCGCCTCGCCGGCCTGGTTCGAGGCCCGCCCCCCGGCGTCGAGCAGCCGCGCCGCCTCGTCGAGCACGCCCCGCAGCTCCGCGTCGGTCAGGCGGTTCTCGCGGACGCGCGCCTCGAGCCGCGCCACGGCCTCGCGCTCCCGCGCCGCCCGCTCGCTGAGGACGCCCTGGGCCTGCTGGGCCTGGGCCAGCTCGGCGGCCCCATCGGCCCGGCGGGCCTGGTCCAGCGCCTGCGCCTGGTCCTCCTCGATCCGCATCGCGCCCTGGCGCACCTGCTCCAGCTCCCCCCAGGCCTGGGCCACGAACTCCTCGGTCGAGATGATCGCCAGCTTGCGCGCCGGCGAGCGCACGGGCTCGTGGACCTGTCCCGCGTGCTCGAAGGTGTCGCTCGCCAGCACGCTCAGGAGCACCTCGTCCCCCGGCTTGAGGTCCAGCCCGCCCAGCTCGAGCACCGCCGTCATCGCGA
>DASPKO010000206.1:0-11878 GCA_035628055.1 Phycisphaerales bacterium | reverse complement strand
GTGGTTCGACGGCAACGCCGAGGAGGCCGCCGCCTTTTACGTCTCGGTCTTCCCGGACTCGCGCATCACGACGATCACGCGCTACGGCGCCGACGGGCAGGAAGTGCACGGGCGCCCGCCCGGCTCGGTGATGACCGTGGTCTTCGAGCTCTGCGGGCAGGGCTTCACGGCGCTCAACGGGGGTCCCGGGTTCCCCTTCACCCAGGCGGTCTCCTTCGTGGTCGCCTGCGACACCCAGGCGGAGATCGACTCGTACTGGGAGCGCCTGACCGCGGGAGGCGGCCAGCCCATCGCCTGCGGATGGCTGAAGGACCGTTTCGGGCTCTCCTGGCAGGTCGTGCCGGCGATGCTCGTCGACCTGGTCCGGGACCCGGTCCGCGGCGGGGGGGCCCTGCGCGCGCTCTGGGGGATGATCAAGCCGGACGTCGCCGCCATCGCGCGGGCGGCGGGCCCGGCCCGGGGCGAGCCCGGAGCCGCGTAAAAACCCGTCCGGGCCGCGGACGTACGGACAGAGGCACCTACAGTGAGGAAACGGCTTGGACGGCGTTCCCGGGCCCACGCCCCGCGCACCGCGGTCCTGCCCGGCTCACACGGAGGGTCCCATGGCATACGGCCCCAAGATCATCGACCACTACGAGAACCCTCGCAACGTCGGCACCTTCGGCACCCAGGCCGAGATCAAGCAGCGCGCCGACATCGGCGTCGGGCTCGTCGGCGCGCCGGAGTGCGGCGACGTCATGCAACTCCAGATCAAGGTCAACCCCGATTCCGGGCTCATCGAGGACGCGAAGTTCAAGTGCTTCGGCTGCGGTTCCGCGATCGCGTCCAGCTCCCTCGCCACCGAGTGGCTCAAGGGTCGAACCCTCGAACAGGGGGAAGAGATCCGCAACACCGACATCGTGCAGGAACTGAGCCTGCCCCCGGTGAAGATCCACTGCTCGGTGCTCGCCGAGGACGCCATCAAGGCCGCGATCGCCGATTACAAGAAGAAGAACGGCATCCCCGTGGAAGAGCCGACGCACGCCTGACCCCGAACCGTGCGACCCGCCGCCGTGGAAGCCCGTGGCCGGACGCCCGGGAACTGGATGCTGGGCGCGGGCCGGCGCCCGCGTTGCTCGCCCGAACGATCTTCAGGCTTCTCGCGTAATATTGGTCGATTCACTGTGTGCCCCCCGGTCCCTGTTGAGGGGAGAGAGGGGGCAGCCGAGCCAACCAGCCGAGCCACCAGGAGCCCTCGATGTCCGGCACCGCGACCCAGGCCAGCCCCGCCCCGGCGACCACCGAGCCGCGCGTCTTCCTCTCCGAGTCCGCGGCCCGGGAAATCTCCACCATCATCGATCAGCAGGAGCTCGACCGCGCGAAGGTGCGGCTGCGCGTCGGGGTCAAGGGGGGCGGGTGCTCGGGGTTCAGCTACATCCTGGACCTCACCGAGAGCCAGAAGGAGACCGACGAGGTCTTCGAGCAGCACGGCATCAGCGTGATCTGCGACCCCAAGAGCCTGCTCTATCTCTCCGGCACCACCATCGACTTCAAGGACGAGGCGATCCTCGGCCGCGGCTTCGTCTTCAACAACCCGAACGCCACGACCTCGTGCGGGTGCGGGTCGAGCTTCGCGGTCTGATCGGGGCGGCCAGGCGGGTTCAGTCCAGTGTCATGCCGGTGATCCGGCACTCGAAGGCCACCCGGCCACGCACCAGCCCCTGGATGTCGCTCACGAAGCGCCGGGCGCTGCACTTGACCTCGCGCGCCAGCACGAAGAGATCGTCCCCCGGCTCCACCGCGGCCCGGAAGGTGCAGGCGTCGAGCTTCACGAAGGCGGCGATGCGCGGCTTGGGGAACCGGGCGTTGAAGAGGAAGCTGCCGAGCTGGGCCCCGGTCTCGACCATGAGAACGCCGGGAAACATCGGCTTCTCCGGGAAGTGACCGGCGACCCAGAACTCATCGTCGCGCACGTGCTTGAGTCCCACGCCCTGGCGCAGGTCCGGGCTCTGCCAGACGATCCAGTCCAGCAGGGCCATCTGCCCGCGGTGCGGATTGCAGCGCGCGATCTCGTCGCGCGAGATGAGCCGGGTGCCCAGGTCGATCCCCGACAGGTCGAGGATCGTCGGCCGGCTGGGCTCGCGCAGGCGTCCCCCGTCCGCGCCCTCGGCGTGCGCCGCCTCGGCGCCATTCTCCGCGGCTGGGCCGACTTCTCCCCTCCCCGCGCCGCGATGAGATGGCGCCCCGGCGACCGACATTTATCCCTTCCCTCCCCCGGGACCCCCGGCCCCCGCCACGCCTCCGCCGGCGCCCTTGGCGCTCCCGGAGCCGTCCTTCCCGGTGCCCCCCCCGCCACCGCCTCCGCCCCCGCCGCCGCTCTCGCTCCCGCGCATCGAGAGAATCTCCTGCCGGAGCTGCTGGGCCGCGTCCTTGACCTGCTGCATGGCCTGGCGCACGCGCGTGCCCGCCGCGCGGTTGCCGCCCTCGGCCTTGCTCACGTCCTCCTCGACCTCGGCGATGATCTGCTTCAGACGGTTGAATGCTTCCACGGTGTGGCCCTCGCTCGGCGCTGACCGGGCTCCCGTGCCGGCTCGCTCGCGGGAGTATACCTGTCCCGGCCCCGCGGCGCCCCGGTCCGGGGGCGCCGGAGGGCACCCGGTCCCCGGCGGCGCGCCCGGGCGGCCGGTGCGCACGGGAGCGCCGTCCGCTACCATCCCCGCCCGCGTGCTGCAGAACTTCCTCCAGACTCTCATCGACGCCCTGGCCGTCGGCAGCCTCTACGCGCTGATTGCGCTGGGCTACACGATGGTCTACGGGATCCTGAAGTTCATCAACTTCGCGCACAGCGACGTGTTCGTCCTGGGCGCCTGGGTCTCGTTCGCCAGCGCCGTCAGCGCCGGGTGGTCCGCCTCGCGGGCCGCGTCCCCGGTCGCCCCCTGGGTGTGGATCGTGCTGGTCGCGGTGAGCGTGGCCGCCGGTCTCTTCCTGCTCTATGAGCGCGTCCTGCTCCCGCGCCTGGGAGAGGCGGCGCGGGTTCCCCGCACGCGCGCGGGGCCGCTCCTCCTGCTGGTCGCCGGCTGGGGCTGGGCCGCCCTGGGCCTGATGTTCCTGGCCATGGGCCTGAAGTCGATGGGCCTGGGCGTGGTCGGGGGCGGGGTGATCCTGCTGGCGGCCATGGGGACCTGCGGCCTGGTCGGGTTCTGCCTCGAGCGCCTGGCCTACAAGCCGCTGCGCGCCGCCCCTCGCCTGAACGTCCTCATCACCGCGATCGGCGTCTCGCTGCTGCTGCAGAACATCGGGCAGCTCGATTGGATGTTCGGCACCACGCCCCAGCGGATGCCGGCCCTGCTCCCGTCCGTCGTGGTCGCCGAGCCGGCGGGCGTCAAGGTCTGGCTGGTGGACGTGGTCGGGGCCGCCTCGGCGGTCCTGCTCATGCTCGGCCTGGACTGGCTGGTCTTCCGGACCAAGACGGGCCGGGCCATGCGGGCCGTGAGCTTCAGCCCGAGCTACGCCGCCCTCATGGGCATCCCCGTCGACCGCGTCATCAGCTTCACCTTCATCCTCGGGGCCATGCTGGCCGCCGCGGCCGGCTTTCTCTACCTGCAGAAGTACCCCGCCGGGCTGGGGCAGCCGGCCTCAGCCGCCTGGGTGCTGCTCGGCCTCAAGGCCTTCGTCGCGGCGGTGGTGGGCGGGATCGGGAACATCCGCGGGGCGATGCTCGGCGGGCTGCTGATCGGCCTGCTCGAGTTCTTCGGGGCCGCGTACATCTCCACCGCGCTCCGCGATCTGTATGTCTTCAGCCTGCTGATTGTCGTGCTGCTGGTGCGCCCCAGCGGGATCCTGGGCTCGATGACCGCCGAGAAGGTCTGACCGGAGCGCGCGTGCCCACCGACCCCTCGCCAACCCACCTCCACGAGCGCGCCCGGCTCTTGCGGCCTGCCCTGCCGGGCGCGCTGGCGGCCTCGGCGTGGCCCTTCCTCGCCTGCCTGCTCGCGGCGGCCGCCCTCCAGCTCTGGGCGCGCCCTCTGCTCAACGACTTCGTCGCCAAGCTGCTGCTCGACATCGGCACCAACGTCATCCTGGCCGTCTCGCTCACCATGGTGAACGGTTTCACGGGGCAGTTCTCGATCGGGCACGCCGCCTTCATGGCCGTCGGGGCCTACACCGCCGCCGCGATCGTCTACTACGGCTCCTACCGGCTCTGGGGCGACGCGCTGGTCCATGGCGGCACCCTCAGCACCATGCTCGCGGCGCGGGACGGGCCCCTGGTCGCCCCCGGCGACCTTCTCTTCGTCGCGGCCCTCGCCGCCGGCGGGCTCGCCGCCGCCGCCTGCGGGTACCTGGTCGGTCTCCCGTCGCTGCGCCTGCGCGGAGACTATCTCGCGATCGTGACGCTCGGGTTCGGCGAGATCGTGCGCGTCCTCATCCAGTCGCAGACCACCGACACCCTCTACGACGCCCAGGCCATCCGGGCCGCCCCCTGGTACACCCTCCCGCGCCACCTGGGCGGGGCGCTGGGATTCTCCGGCCTCCCGTTCTACAGCAGCCTCTTCTGGGCCTGGCTCGTCGCCCTGCTCACCCTGGTGGTGGCCTACCGCCTGAAGTCCAGCAGCTACGGGCGCGCCTTTCTCTCCATCCGCGAGGACGAGATCGCCGCCGAGGCCATGGGCGTTCACACCACCCGCTACAAGGTCCGCGCGTTCGTCCTCTCGGCCTTCTTCGCGGGCGTCGCGGGGGGCATCTTTGCGCACACCGTGGGGGTGCAGCTCAACGCCCAGGAGCTGGGCTTCCAGCGCAGCTTCGACATTCTCATCATGGTCGTGCTCGGGGGGCTGGGCTCGATCTCCGGGGCGGCCATCGCCGCCGCCATGCTCACGATTCTGCCCGAGGCCCTGCGCAAGCCCGGGGACCTGGCCCAGGTGTGGCCGTGGGCCTTGGCCCTGCTCGCGCTGGGGCTGGCGCTGGCCGGCGTGGGCCGGCACCGCGGCGGCTGGGCCCGCCGCCTGGGCGTGCTGGCCATCGCCACGGGTTCCGCGGGGCTGGTGCTGGCGCTGCTGGCCCTGCTGGCCCTGGCGCGCGGCGTGGACCTGACGCAATACCGCATGGTGCTCTACGCGCTGGCGCTGATCCTCATGATGATCCTGCGCCCCCAGGGGCTGCTGGGCATCCGCGAGGTGTGGGAGCTCCGCGCCCCGCCACGGCTGGCGCCCCGGCGCAACCGCGCGGCGGGGGGCGAGTCCGGCACCTCCGGGCAGGAGCCGACGCTGTGAGCGCTCTCCCGGCAACGCCCGCTCCCACCCGCGCCGCCGCGCCCGAGGACGCGCTCCTCGAGGTGCGCGACCTCTCGATCTCCTTCGGCGGCCTCAAGGCGGTGCGCGAGTTCTCCCTCGCCCTGCCCCAGGGACGCCTGGCCGGACTGATCGGGCCCAACGGGGCCGGCAAGACCACGGTCTTCAACCTCCTCACCGGGGTGTATCGGCCCGACACCGGCTCGATCCGGCTCGCGGGCGAATCCCTCGTCGGCCTCAAGCCCTGCCAGCGGGCCGCCGCCGGGCTGGCCCGCACATTCCAGAACATCCGCCTCTTCCCCGACCTGTGCGTGCTCGACAACGTGCGGGTGGCCTGCCACATGCGCGCCCGGCACACGATGGCCGGCGCAATCGCCCGCACCCGCGCCCAGCGCGGCGAGGAGCGGGCCATCACCGAGCAAGCGCGCCAGCTCCTGACGACATTCGGCCTCGATCAGCGCCGCCAGGAGCTGGCCCGCAACCTGCCCTACGGCGACCAGCGCCGCCTGGAGATCGCCCGCGCCCTGGCCACGGGGCCGCGGGTCCTGCTCCTCGACGAGCCCGCCGCCGGCATGAACCCCGGCGAGAAGCGGGCCCTGCGCGAGCTCATCCGCCTGGTGCGCGAGCGCTTCGGGCTCACCATCCTGCTCATCGAGCACGACATGGGCGTGGTCATGGACATCTGCGAGCAGATCACCGTGCTCGACCACGGGTGCACCATCGCGCACGGCCCCCCCGCCACCATCCAGCGCGACCCCAAGGTCATCGAAGCCTACCTCGGCGCGCCCGACGCGGCGGCCGCGCGCCCCGACGCGCCCCGGAGCCCCCACTAGCCATGGCCCTGCTCGAGATCAGCGACCTGCACGTGCACTACGGCGCCATCCACGCCCTCCACGGCGTGCGCATCGGCGTCGAGGAGGGCCAGATCGTCACGCTCATCGGCGGCAACGGCGCCGGCAAGAGCACCACCCTCCGGGCCGTCTCCGGGCTCATCCGCCCCAGCGCCGGCTCCATCCTCTTCGACGGCGCCCCGCTGACCGGGCTGGCGCCGCACCAGATCGTCCGCCGCGGGCTGGTGCACGCCCCCGAGGGCCGCGGCATCTTCGCCAACCTCACCGTCGCCGAGAACCTGGACCTGGGCGCGTTTGCCCGCCGCGACCACCCGGAGATCGCGCGCGACCGCGAGCGCGCCCTGGGCCTGTTCCCGCGCCTGCGCGAGCGCCTCCGCCAGAGCGCCGGCACCCTCTCGGGCGGGGAGCAGCAGATGCTCGCGATCGGGCGCGCCCTCATGGCCCGCCCGCGCCTGCTCCTGCTCGACGAGCCCTCCCTCGGCCTCGCCCCGCAGGTCGTGCAGGTGATCTTCCGCATCATCCGCGAGATCAACGAGCGCGGCACCACCATCCTGCTGGTGGAGCAGAACGCCCACATGGCCCTCCGCGTCGCCCACGTGGGCTACGTGCTCGAGGTCGGGCGCATCAAGATGTGCGACTCGGCCGCCAACCTCGAGGCCAGCGACGAGGTGCGCAAGGCCTACCTCGGTGTCGGCTAGCCCGGGCGCCGGCGCGGATGTCCCGTCGGATTACTTCGAAAGCCGCGGCCCGCCCTGCCCGCCGGCCTGCCCGCCCTCCTGGCCCGGGAAGCCCAGGTCGATCGCGCCGTTGCGCTCCTCGAACTGCTTGACCACCTGCCCCAGGCTGATCGCCAGCCGCTTGGCCCCGCGCCAGTTCATCACCACGCGGCTGCCCACCGCGAACAGGAGCACGGGCTGGTTGTCCTGGCCGGGCATCGGCAGGTTCATGCCGAAGTCCAGCACCACCTCGTCGGCCGTGGTGGAGGTGCGGATCGTGTTGGCGTAGGTCGTCGCCATCTTCGACTCGTCGATGCGGAGCTGGACCTGACGCTGTTCGGGATTCTCGGCCATGGTCGGGGTCTTCCTTGCTGGCGTGGCGCGTGGGCGTGCCCGCGGGCGAATCGTGCCGCCGCGGACCGGGCCAAGGCTAGGCGGGGCGCTTCGCCAAGTCCGCCCGGCCGGTTCCGCCCCGCGTGCCGAGCGATTTCGGAGCCCGGGCCGGGGCAAGTGCCGGAGACAGGAATCGAACCTGCACGGGGGTATCAGCCCCAGCGGATTTTGAGTCCGCCGCGTCTGCCAGTTCCGCCACTCCGGCGTGGGTGGACAATGGTACGCGCGACTCGGAGATGCCCGGTCCGGGCCGCGCTCCACTCGGCGGGCGAGTCGGGCCGTAACGCTCACCGCATCCTCACCCGGTCAGGCGCGGGGACTTGCCGCAGTCGGGACAATCTTCGCGGCAAGGCCGAGTGCCGCGGGAAACCTGCTCGATACGAACACGTTGCGATGTCTCCGCATCGCCCGTCGCCCAGCCGCTCGACCACGACACACCGCGGTGCGGTAGGAACACGGCAATGGCCCACGACGCCGCAACTGTCGTGATCGTTCCCAAGGGCCGTGTGAGCCACCACGCGCCAGCGGACGCGCGACCATGCCGCCGGAACTCGTACAGCCGACCCGGCTGGCTGATGCCCGCTGTCCGTGCCGGTGTTCAGGCGGGACTTAACTCCAGGATCACGCCGTCCAACAGTCGAGCGTCGGCGCTGTCAACCAGCCCGAGCGTTGGACTCGCGGCGCGATCCTTGGTTCCGCCGCGCCGCCACCCCCTGCTATCTTCTCCCCCGATGTCCTCCCTCCTGATCGCCGGCGGGCGCGCCATGGACCCCGCCTCCGGCCTCGACCGCCAGGCCGACGTCGCCATCGAGGCGGGGTTCGTCGTCGCCATCGGCCCCGGGCTCGACCCCGCCCACGCCGACGAGGTGCTCGACGCGCGGGGGTGCCTGGTCACCCCCGGGCTCATCGACCCGCACGTGCACCTCCGCGAGCCGGGACGCGAGGAGGCCGAGACCATCGCCAGCGGCACCGCGGCGGCGGTGATGGGCGGGTTCACCACGGTCTGCTGCATGCCCAACACGACGCCGGCGCTCGACGACGACGCCATGGTCGAGTTCGTCTACCGCCAGACCGAGCGCACCGGCCGCTGCCGCGTCTTCCCGGTCGGTGCCGTCTCCAAGGGTCGGCAGGGGCAGGAGCTGGCCCAGATCGGGCTGATGGCCCGTGCCGGCGCGGTCGGATTCACCGACGACGGCGACTGCGTCGCCTCGGCCGGGCTGATGCTCCGGGCCCTGCAATACATCCGGCCGACGGGGCTCGCCCTGATGCAGCACTGCCAGGAGCCCACGCTCACCGCCGGCGCCCACATGCACGCCGGCGCCGTCGCGACGCGGCTCGGGCTGGGCGGCTGGCCGCGCGTGGCCGAGGAGCTGATCGTGGAGCGCGACGTGCGCCTCAACCGCGCCGTCGGCTGCCGCTACCACGCCCAGCACCTCTCCAGCGGCGGGTCGGTCGAGATCGTCCGCCGGGCCCGTGCCGAGGGCCAGCCGGTCTCCGCCGAGGTCGCCCCCCACCACCTGCTCCTCGAGCACGACGAGGTCGCCCGCCACGGGGGGTACTGGACCGACGCGAAGATGAACCCGCCGCTCCGCGAGCGCGGCGACATCGAGGCGCTGCGCGCGGGCGTGGCCGACGGGACCATCACGGTGCTCGCGACCGACCACGCCCCCCACACCCCCGACAGCAAGCAGCTCCAGTTCGACCAGGCCCCGTTCGGCATCGTCGGGCTCGAGACCGCCCTGTCCCTCTACCACGAGGCGCTCGTGGCCACCGGCCTGATCCCGTGGATGCGCCTCATCGAGCTCATGACCCTCGGCCCGGCCCGGCTGTGCGGGTTCGACCGCCCCGCGCCCGCGCCCGGCGCGGGCCTTGGCCGCCTGGCCGTGGGCGGGCCCGGCGACGTGACCGTCATCGATCCCGACGCCCCCTGGACCATCCGGACCGCGGAGTTCGCGGGCCGCTCCCGCAACACGCCCTTCGACGGCCGCAGCGTCCGCGCCCGCGCGGTCGCGACTGTCGTCGCCGGGCGGGTGCGCTACGAGGCCGCGCCCGGGACTCGCCTGCGCGGAAAGAACCCGCAAAGGTCTTGATTTACCCGGCCGAACTTGGCAAGATGGCGCTCATGCGCCGTACCCCATCCCGATTCGTTCTCGCGACCGCGCTCCTGCTGCCGCTGGGCTCCGGGGCCGCCCTGGCCCAACCGGTCTTCCTCAGCGGCGGGACCATCGTCGGGCCCAACGACCTGCAGTACGAGGGCCAGGACATCGTCATTCATTCGGGGACGGTGACCATCACCGGGCTGCACGCCTTCAACTCCCTGATCGTCCACGCGGGCGGGACGCTCACCCACGCGCCCGGCAGCACGGGCCTCAACCTCGTGATCGAGCGGAACCTCACCATCCACGGCCCGGCCAGCGGGCTGCCCGCCGGTCAGATCGACGTCTCCGGCAGGGGCCACCCGGCCCAGCAGGGCCCCGGCGCGGGAGGGAGCGCCTGCGGCGCCGCCGGCGGGGGCGGACACGGCGGACGGGGCGGGCCGCCCCAGCTCGGGGGCGCGATCTACGGCTCGCCGCATATGCCTTCCTCGCTGGGGAGCGGGGGCGGGCAGGACGTCTGCGATGACTCCGCGGTCGGGGGAGCCGGGGGTGGGTCCGTGCGCCTCCAGGTCCTGCAGGCGATCATCCTCAACGGGCAGGTCGATGCCTCGGGTCAGGACGCCCTCTCGGGCGGAGCGGGCGGGGGGTCCGGCGGGAGTGTCCTCATCCTTGCGGCCGACCTCTTCGGGATCGGCACGGTCAGGGCCGACGGCGGATCGGGGAGCGGCCCCGGTGGCGCGGGCGGGGGCGGGCGCGTCTCGCTGATCACCTCGGCCGCCTCGTATCCGTGCGGCATGATCTCGGTCCACGGCCCCGGCCTGGCCGAGAGCGGGACCGTTCACACCCGCGCCGACGCGGACAACAACGGTCACTACGGGACCGGCGATATCAGCGCGTTCCTGGCCGCGTGGTTCGCCGGACTCGGCAACCCGGGCCCGCTCTCGGACTTCAATCGCGACGGGGTCGTCACCACCGCGGACGTGAGCGCGTTTCTCTCCGCCTGGTTCGACAACCTGGCCTGCGTGCGCTAGCACGCGCCGAGCCGGCGGGGAGCGCCGTCACGGCGCCGCGGTCACCATCAGGTCGCGCAGCTCGCCCTCGACGCGCGTGCGCCCCCCGAACGTGCTGAGCTTGGGCTCGACCACCGCGTCCAGCCGCATGCCCGCGCGCAGGCTCTCGCGGCGCGGGCCCCAGTGCCACGCGACCAGCCGGAGCCAGCGGGCGGCCGCGCCCTCGCCGGCCCGCACCCGCAGGTCCAGGTGCCGGGCCGCGGCGCCCAGCGGCCGGGGAGCCTCGCCGAGCGTGAGCCCGCCCACCAGCAGCCGCACCTCGGGATTGCCACGCCCGTGGGGGGCCAGGCCCGACAGCCGCCCCAGCTCGGCCGGCGTGAGCTCCGCGAGGTCGGCCCGGCAGTCGATCAGCACCGAGGGGCAGAGGTCCTCCGGCCGTAATGACTCGTTCGCCCGCGCCGTGAAGGCCTCGACGAACTCATCCAGCTTGCACTCACGGAGCTGGAGCCCCGCGGCCATGGCGTGCCCGCCGTGCTTCTCGAGCAGCCCGGAGCAGTCGGCCAGGGCCCTCGCCAGGTCGAACCCGGCGACCGAGCGCCCCGAGCCGTGGCAGAGCCCGTCGCGCTTCTGGAGGAGGATCACCGGACGGCAGTAGGCCTCGACGAGGCGTGCGCACACGATGCCGACCACCCCGGCGTGCCACCGGGCGTCCGCGCACACGATCGCCCGGCGATCCGGCCCGGTCATGCCCGCACGCTCGGCCGCTTCCCGGGCTTGACCGAGGATCCCGCGCTCGACTCCCTGGCGGTCCCGGTTGAGCCGGCACAGGTCCGCGGCGATCTCCTCGGCCCGTTCCCCCTCCGCTGTGGTGAACAGCTCGACCGCGTCGCGGGCGTGCCCCAGCCGCCCGCACGCGTTGAGCCGCGGCGCCAGCTTGAAGCCGACGTCCACCGCCTCGACCGTCTGCTCCGCCAGCCCCGCGGCCCGGACCAGCGCCCGCAGGCCGGGCAGCGGGGAGCGCTGGATGCGGGCCAGCCCGTGGCGCGCGATCACGCGGTTCTCGCCGATGAGCGGGACCACGTCGGCGATCACGCCGAGCGACGCCAGGGCGAGCAGCTCGACCAGCAGCGTGCGCAGCGACGGGGTCACCCGGCTCGACCCGGAATGCATCGTGCACAGCCGCCACGCCAGCTTGTACGCCACCCCCGCGCCGCACAGGTCTCCGAACGGGTACGCCGACCCGGGGAGCCGGGGATGGACCAGGGCCAGCGCCTCGGGGAGCACGCCGCCCGGGGGCAGCTCGTGATGGTCGGTGATGATGAGGTCCAGGCCCAGGTGGCGGGCGCGCAGGGCCGGCCCGACGGCCCCGATGCCACAATCGACCGACACGATGACGCGCGCTCCCGCGCCGGCCAGTTCGGCGAGCGCCGCCTCGTTGAGCCCGTACCCCTCCTCCAGAAGCGCGACGGGCTCTGCCACGGCTCGGGGCGCTCGGTCGCCGGGTTCGACCTGGCGAGGGCCCTGGCCGACTGCTCCGGGCTGCTC
>DASPKO010000205.1:0-7298 GCA_035628055.1 Phycisphaerales bacterium | reverse complement strand
GCGATCAGGCCCACGGGAGTCGGAGCCTTGGGCGGGTCTGGCAGGATGGTGAGCGTGCCGGCGGTCATCGGGTGGGCTAGCAAAGAACCAGAGTTAGTGAGCGGTAAGTTACGGAAGTCTATCCGGTCGCGGGCCCGGAAGGGCCCTGACCACGAGCACTTCCCGCTATCGGCCGGAGCGGGGCCCGGGCCGGCAAAGTGGCGTTACCGGGGCACGCGCTTCGGGCCGGACGACGGTCTGGCCGATGGCTGTTTGTATGCCCGACTCACGCGATGTTGTCGAGCTCGCCTCGGCGCCGCCCAGCGCCGGGCCCGGAGCCTCCGCCCGCCGCGCGACGTTTCTTCGCCTCTGGTTCAGGTGCTCGGGCCACTACGCCCGGGCCTGCCGGAGCCGGGACGGGAGCGCCTACCTGGGCCGCTGCCCGGCCTGCGGGAAGCAGGTGACGTTCCCGGTCGGCCCCGGGGGGACCGCGCGCCGATCGTTCGAGGTGTCGTGCCGGGGTTGAGCGCGCCGGGTTGAGCGCTCGGTCGCGCCCGCGGGGCGCGCCCCGGCCGGAAGTGAGAGCCATAGACTCGCCGCATGTCGCGAGCCATGGGCGGAGTTTCCATCCCGCGTGCGTCGGGTCACTGCTGCGTGACGCGGGAGCGGCTCGAGCCCGGGGCGGCGTACGTGGCGGCCCTGGTCGAGCCGCCGGGGTCCGACGAGCTCGTGCGGCTGGACTTCGCGGCGGCGGCCTGGAGCGTGGAGGCCGCGGCGGCGCGGGGCCATGTGCTGGGCTATTGGCGGGGAGTGGTGGCTGCCTCCGGCGGGCGCCCGCGCCTGCTGATCGACGACGCGGGGCTCATGGACTTCTTCGAGCAGCTCGCCGAGCCCGCGGGCGCCGAGGGCGGGGAGCCCAAGCGGGCCGCGCTGCGCTACGTGCTGGCGCTCATCCTGGTCCGCCGGCGGCTGTGCTCGTGCCAGGACCAGGCCGACGGGACCCTGCTGCTGCGCCGCCGCGCCGACGGCGCGGAGTTCCGAGTGCCGGACCCCGGGCTGGCCAGCACGACCATCGCCCAAGTGGCCGAGGAGCTGGGCCAGGTCATCGCCGGAGAGGCCGGGCGCGACCCCGGCCCGGGCGTGGCCCAGGACGCGGTGCGATGACCGGGCGGCCCCCCCGGCTCCGCCGCCTGCTGCGGCGGGCGCTGGTCGCGCTTGCTTTCTGGCAGCTCGCGGCCTGCGGCACCGCGCCTCCGGCCGACGGGCCCCCGGTCGCGCGCGGTCCGGCGCCGGAGTACGCCACGGTGGCGGCTCGCTACAACGAGCGGCTGCCCCTGCTCTCGAAGGTCTTCTCCCCCGTGGTGATGCAGGTGACCTACCTGGACGAGGAGGGCCAGCGCCACCATGAGCAGGGCGAGGGGGTGCTCCAGGTCGTCGTTCCCGATCACCTGGCCCTGAGCCTGAGCAAGGCCGGCAAGCGCGTCTTCTGGCTCGGCGGCGACGGCCAGCGCTACTGGTGGATCGACCTGCTCGAGGAGAACACCGCGACCGTGTGGTCGGCGTCGACGGCGGCGCGCGAGTCGGCCCAGGCCGGGCTCGGGCTCCACCCGCGCGAGATCGTCCGACTCCTGGGCATCGTCACCCTCCCCGACGAGGGGCGGACGCAATGGTCGAGCGATGGGCGGTTGCTGGGCCTGAGCTCGCGCACGGAGGCGGGGGGTCTGCAGCGCGTCTGGGCCGACCCGGACTCCCTCGAGCCGCGCAAGATCGAGCTCTACGGCCCCGACGGCCGGCTCACGGTCGTCGCTGATCTCGAGGGGTACCAGCACCTGCCGATTCGCGGCATCGGGGGGGGCGGGCCGCGCCTGCCCCGGCTGGTTGCGGCCTCGATCCCGGTCACGGGGACGGACCTGCGGCTGTCGCTGGCCAGGCCCGAGGGGAACGCGGCGCGCATCAGCCGCGACGCCTTCGACCTGGGAGCGCTGACGCGCGCGCTCTCGGTGGCGCGCGTGGTCGAGCGATAATCGCGCGGCGCGACCAGCAGGAACTGCGCGGGCCGCTGGAGCCCGTGCCGCGTCCCGCCCGATACTCCACCCGGCCACGGCCAGACGCGGTGGGCAGGATGCCCGCCCCGGACGGTGCGCCAGGATGCCGCGCGTGGGTGAACAGGGACGAAGCGCAACTCAGCGTCCGGCCGAGCGGGCCGAGCGGGCCGAGGCCGGAGCCCCCGCACCCACGCCGCCCAGCCGGCGCGTGCTGCTCGGGCCCGCGGGTCTGCTGCTCGGGGCGGGCCTCCTCGCCGGCGGCGTCGTCGCGGTTCTGAACCGCAGGCCGGCCGACGACCTGGCCGCGCCGCTCGAGCAGGCCAGGCTGCTCGTCGAGGCGGGCAAGCATGCCGGGGCGCTGCAGGT
Source organism: Phycisphaerales bacterium (assembly GCA_035628055.1). Classification (GTDB taxonomy): domain Bacteria; phylum Planctomycetota; class Phycisphaerae; order Phycisphaerales; family UBA1924; genus DASPKO01. The sequence continues at coordinate 4,908 of DASPKO010000205.1, read as the reverse complement.
TCTCGAGGCGCAGGTTCGCCCCCTCTTTGGCTCGCCGGAACTGGGCGCGGGGCGCGAGATCGCGGCGCACCGTCTCATCGCGGAGGCCACGTGGCAGCGGGCCGCCCGGGAGTACCCGAGCGTCGAGGTCTGTAAGACGATCGCCGACGAACTGCGGGCGCTGGAGAAACTCGGGGGCACCCTGCTGCCCCCGGAGCGCGAGCGGATGGCCCGGTGCGCGCTGGTGCGGGGAGACCTGCGCGGGGCCGACGAGCTGGTGCGGGCCCTGGACCCGGCCCAGGCCGAGGCGCGGCGGTCGATCGTGCGCGAGATCATCGCGCGCGGGCTCCAGGCCCGGGCCGCGGAAGACCGCTCGCTGGCGATCGCGTGGCTGCGCCGCTGGCCGGATGAGCCGGGGCTGACCGCGAGCGACCGGGCGTGGGGGGTCGGCAAGCAGGCCGAGCTCCAGCTCCGGTCCGGGGAGACCGACGCGGCGATCTCGCGGCTGCTCCGCGAGCTCCAGGCTCCGGCGATCGAGGCCGGCGACCGCGCGGCGCTGCACCTGCTGCTCGGGCGCGGCTATCTCGCGACGGATCAGGACGGGCTCGCCGCCAAGCACCTCCAGACCGCCCTGGGGCTCTCGGCCGCGGAGAGCGCGCCGCGGGCCGAGGCGGGCATCCTGCTCGCGATGGTGGCGGAGAAGCGGGGGGAGCTCGCGGCGGCGCGCGACGCGTACTCCGCGCTGGTCGAGACCTCCGCCGCGACCCCGTGGCGCCTGGCCGCGCTGCTGGGCCTGGGCCGCGTCACCGCCCTGCTCGGGGACGACCACGCCGCCATCGAGCTGCTCGCCGAGGTCGCCGACGAGATCGCCACGCGCGGGGAGTCGCCGGAGCTCCCGCGCGAGGCCGTCGCGGCCAGCCTGCTCGCGCTGGCCCAGGCCCGCACGGCCTCGGGCACCGCGCCCGCGGCGCTGGGGTACGCGGGCCTGGCCGAACGCCTGTACCCGCAGCACGACGTCCCGCCCGAGGTTCTGCGCGTGCTGGCCGATGGGCAGCGGCGCCGCGCCGAGCGTCTGCTCGAGGAGGCCGCCCAGAAGGACCCGGCGGCGGGGTGGCAGGAGCGCCTCGCTCCCGAGCTCAAGGCCGAGATCGATGGTCTGCTTCGCCGCGCGGGGGAGAGCTACACCCGGCTGGCGCAGCGTCAGGCGGGCGGATCCTCGGAGGACTTCTCGATCGCGGCCTGGGCGAGCGCCGAGTGCTTCGAGCGCGCCGGGGATTTCGAGGCGGCGCAGGCGGCCCTGACCGGGTACCTGGCCGGGGCGACCCAGGAGGATCCTCGGCGCGCCGAGGCCGCGTTCCGCCTGGGGGTGGTACTCCTGGCGCGGGGCAGACCCGCCGAGGCGGCCCAGCAGTTCGAGGCGGTGCTGCGCGGGCAGCCCCGCGCCGCGCTTGGGGCGGCGTCGGGGCCGTGGGCCGACCGGAGCATCGTCCCGCTGGCGCGCGCCTATCTGCACGACACGGACCCCGCGAACGACGCCGATGCCGAGCGGCTGCTGCTCCTGGTGGTCGAGGGCGGGCGGCTGGCCCCCGAAGCGGCGGAGTTCGGCGTCGCGCTCGTCGAGCTGGGCCGGGTCTACCTCGTCGCGGGCCGGTACCCGGAGGCCATCCGGCGCTTCTCTGAAGCGCTCGCGCGGTATCCGGAGATGGCCCATCACGCGCAGGTCGTCTACGACCTGGCGGAGTGTCACCGGCTGGCCGCCCGGGCCGCCCGGCCGGCCCTCGAGGGGGCGCTGCCCCGCGAGGACCGGCTGGCCCTGGAGGCCGAGGTCGCGCTGCACCTCGAGGAAGCCGGGAAGGGATATCGGCGCGCCCGGGACGAGTACACCGCCAGGCAGGGGCCGCTGAGCGCCCTGGAAGCGGCGCAGCTGCGCAACGCCAGCTTCTTCGTGGGCGATTGCGCCTTTGACCAGGGACGCTACGCGGAAGCGATCGAGGCCTACGACGCCGCGCGCCGGCGGTACGCGCACGACCCGGCGGCGCTGGTCGCGGCGGTGCAGATCGTCAGTGCGCACGTGAAGCAGGGCGAGTGGGCCCAGGCCCGCGCCGCTCACGAGCGGGCCCGGTCGCTCCTGGCCAAGCTCCCCGAGAGCGTCTGGGAGTCGCCCGACCTTCCCATGTCGCGGGCGCATTGGGAGCAGTGGCTGGAATCGAGCATCGCGCTGGAACAGCAGGCGACCGCCCCGGCCGGCACCACCGCCTCGGCGGACACGGAGGCTCCATGACCAGCACCAGCGCGGGGCCCGGGGGCCCCTGGGAAGACCCGGCCGTGTGGGGCCCGCGCCTCGAGCGCCTGCTCGCCGAGCAGCGCCAGGCCGCGGGCGAGCTCCGGGAGCTGGCCCGGCGGCAGCGCGGTCTGATCGACCAGAACCAGACCGACGGCCTGCTGGCGCTGCTGGCGGAGCGGCAGGTGGTGGTGGACCGCCTGGCTGACCTGTCGCGACAGGCCGAGCCGTTCGGCCGCGGCTGGGCCGCCTACGCCTCACAACTCCCCTCCGAGCGCCGCGCCCGCGTCGAGCGGCTCGCCGAGGAAGTCGCCGAGCTCATCGGCCTGGTGGCCAAGTCCGACCAGACCGACCGGGTCCTGCTGGAGGAGCGACGGTCCGGGCTCGCCGCGGAGCTGTCGGCGGTGGGACGCGGGCGGGGCGCGCTGGCGGCTTACGAGGCCCGCTCCCGTGACCAGGCCCCGCGTGACCTGGCATGAGCACTGCCCGATCCCAGCGCATGACCCCCGACACTCTTCACGCCGAGCCAGGTCCGCGGCCCGCTCCGGACGGGGCGGGGTCGCTGCGCCCCGAGGAGCTGCCCGAGCTGCTCGCGGCGTTCAACGACGTCACCGCGCGCCTGCACGCGTCGCACGAGGCCCTGCGGGCCCAGGTCGCCCGCCTGCAGGAGGAACTGGTGGCGGCGGGCGCGGAGCTGGAGCGCTCGCGCCGCCTCGCGGCCCTCGGCGAGATGGCGGCGGGAATCGCCCACGAGGTCCGCAACCCCCTGGGCGCGATCCGCCTCTACGCGGGCCTGCTCGAGCACGACCTGGCGGACCGTCCCCGTGACCGCGAGGCGGCCGGCAAGATCCTCGCGAGCGTGCGCGGTCTCGACGCGGTCGTGGGCGACGTTCTCGCCTTTGCGCGCGAGACGCGCGCCGTGCTGGCGCCGGTCCGCCTGGGCGAGCTCGCCCGGGCCGCGGCCGAGGAGGCGCTCGCGGGGCGTGGCCACGTCCCGGGCGTCGTGTTCGAGGGCGACCCCGCGGCGAGCGCGCCCGCCGACGCCGGGCTGCTGCACCGCGCCCTGGTCAATCTCGTGCGCAACGCCGCGGAGGCGATGGAGCAGGACCCGGGCCCGGAGCCCCGCCTGACGATCCGCTGGGGGACACGCCCGGCGGGGCGTGACCGGGGGGCGGGCACGGCGTACATCGGGGTCGCCGACACCGGGCCCGGCCTGGCCCCCGACGTCCTGGCGCGCATGTTCAATCCTTTCTTCACCACCCGGGCAACGGGCACCGGCCTGGGCCTGGCGATCGTGCACCGCATCGTCGAGGCGCACGGGGGGCGGGTGGTGGTCGAGAACCAGCAGCGGGGGGCGCTCGTGGAGATCGAGCTGCCCCCGCACCCGCCATCGGAAACGCCGGCACCGCCCCGATCCGGGGCGCGCGGGCAGGCGCACGGACGCCGCGCCGCCCTTTCCCAACGCCGCAAGGAAGCACTGACATGAGCACCGTCCTCGTGGTCGACGACAAGGAACTGATGCGCGACAGCGTGGCGGCCACGCTCCAGCGGGCCGGGTTCACGGTGCTCGGGGCGGGCGACGGGCGGGCGGCGCTCGACATGATCGCGCGGCGTCGTCCCGACGCGGTCGTGACCGACCAGAAGATGCCGGGTCTGGATGGCATCGAGCTCCTCGAGCAGGTGCGTGCCCTGGACGAGGACCTGCCGGTGGTGATGATGACGGCCTTCGGGGCCGTCGACACCGCCGTCAAGGCCATCAAGCTCGGCGCGTTCGACTATCTCACCAAGCCCTTCGAGGGCGACGCCCTGGTCATCGCGGTGAAGCGGGCGATCGAGCACGGGCGGCTCACGCGCGAGAACGCGGTGCTGCGCCGCAGCTCGGCGGCGGAGGGGATCGGGGCCGCGGGGAGCGCCCCGGGGTGCCGGGGCCTGGACCGGCTCATCGGCGACTCGCCGGTGATGCGGCGCGTGAAGGAGCAGGTGCTGGCGGTGGCCGAGTCGCACGGGACCGTGCTGGTGTATGGGGAGAGCGGCACCGGCAAGGAGGTGGTGGCGCGGGCGGTGCACGAGCTGAGCCCGCGGAGCGCCGAGGTCTTCCTGGCCGTCAACTGCGCCGCCCTGAGCGAGTCGCTCCTGGAGAGCGAGCTCTTCGGGCACGAGAAGGGTGCCTTCACCGGGGCGGAGAAGCTCCGCAAGGGCCGCTTCGAGCTGGCGGACCGGGGCACGCTCCTGCTCGACGAGATCAGCGAGGTGAGCACGCGCGTGCAGGCCAAGCTGCTGCGCGTGCTCCAGGAGCGCACGCTGGAGCGCGTGGGCTCGAGCCTCTCGATCGGCGTGGACGTGCGCGTGATCGCCACGAGCAACCGGAACCTCCCGCAGACGGTGGCGCGCGGGGAGTTCCGCCAGGACCTGTTCTTCCGGCTCAATGTCCTGCCGATCCATCTGCCGCCCCTGCGCGACCGCCTCGAGGACGTGCCCGCGCTCGCGGAAGCGTTCGTGGGCCTGGTGGGGGCGCGCGAGGGCCGGCCCGTCAAGCGGTTGGAGCCGGGGGCGCTCGACGCGATGATGGCCTACTCCTGGCCCGGCAATGTGCGGGAACTTCAGAACATCTGCGAGCGGGCCGCGGTGCTGTGCCGGGGGGAGGAGAT
>DASPKO010000204.1:0-13974 GCA_035628055.1 Phycisphaerales bacterium | reverse complement strand
TGCACTACGCTGTTGATCGCGGTGCGCTCGGCCAGGGCGCGCCGTGAGGGGTTGCGGTCGTCGATCCCCGGGATGGGGCGCCGGCGCCCGAGCATGGTTTCGACGTAGCCGAAGCGACGGGCCTGCTCCACGCACTCGTGCAGGAAGGTGGTGATGCCGGAGAAGCGGCGCTTGTAGGCGTCGATGATCTCCGCGGCCTCCTTCTCGCCGATGCCCAGGCGCCGCGCGAGCCCGTACGCGGTGATCCCGTAGACGATCCCGAAGTTGACCATCTTGGCCCCGCCGCGCTGGGCCCGCGTGACCTGCTCCTGGGGGACGCCATGAATCTGCGCCGCGACCGCGGTGTGGATGTCCTGGTCGGTCGCGAAGGCCTCGCTGAGCGCCGGGTCGCGCGAGAGGTGAGCCAGCAGCCGCAGCTCGATCTGCGAGTAGTCGGCGGCGACGAGCAGGCGCCCCGGGGGGGCCACGAAGGCCCGGCGCACCTCGCGGCCCACGTCGGTGCGGATGGGGATGTTCTGGAGGTTGGGGTCGCTGGCCGAGAGCCGCCCCGTCGCGGCGACCGTCTGGTTGAAGCTGGCGTGGATGCGTCCGGTGCGCGGGTTGATCGCCTCGGCGAGCGCGACCAGGTAGGTCGAGACGAGCTTGGTCAGTTGGCGGTAGTCGAGCACGAGCTGCGGGATGGGCGTGGTGATCGCGGCGTCCTGGGCGAGCTTCTCGAGCACCTCGGTGTCGGTCGAGTACCCCGTCTTGATCTTGCGCACGGGCTTGAGGCCCAGGCCGGGCTCCTCGGCCGTGGGCTTGTTGAAGAGGACCGCGGCGAGCTGCCGCGGCGAGTCGGGATTGAAGGGCCGTCCCAGGGCCTGGTGGGCGGCGTCGTCGATCGCGGCGCGGAGCTCGCGGATCTGACCGGCCAGCCGCTCGCGCTGGCGCCCCAGCTCCGCCGGGTCCACCAGCACGCCGTTCCACTGCAGCTCCGCGAGCACCTCGACCAGCGGCATCTCGACGTCGCCAAAGAGCGGACCCAGGCCCATCGCCCGCAGGTGCGGGAGCATGTGCTCGCGCAGGCGCAGGGAGACGTCGGCGTCTTCCGCGGCGTAGTCGGTCGCCTGCGCGATGGGGACCGTCTCGAAGCTGCGCTGCGCGGCGCCGGACCCGATCAGCTCGGTGATGGGAATGTTCGTGTGCCCGAGCATTCCCAGCGCGAGGGCGTCGAGCGAGTGTCCGGACCGGGCCGGGTCGATGAGGTAGGAGGCGACCATCGAGTCGAAGCCGCGGGAGCCGGGGTCGCCCCCATCCGCGGCGCCGTCCTCGGAGGGGCCGCGCAGCCGGCTCACGCCCCGGAGATGGACGCCCGCGTTTCGCAGGACCAGCATGTCGAACTTGAGGTTGTGGCCCGCCTTGGGGCGGTCGGGGTCCTCGAGAAGCGGGCGGAGCGCCGCCAGGACCTCCGCCTCACTCAGGTGCTCGCCCGGAGCGCAGGGAGATCGCACCGGCACGTACCAGCCATGGCCCGGGCGGACCGCGAAGCTCAGCCCGCAGAGCTGGCACTCGAGGGCCGACAGGCCGGTGGTTTCGGTGTCGAGCGCAAAGAGCGGGGCGGCCTCGAGCTCGGCGATCATCCCCCGCAGCGCCGCCTGAGTGGTGACGCAGACGTAGTCCCCGCCGCACCCCTGGCGCCGCGCCCCCGGCGTGCCCGCGGCTTCCGGCGGCCCGCCCGCCAGGTCGTCAAAGAGCCCCGGCGTGCCGTTCCCGTGCGTGCCCGTCGCGGATGACCGTTTCGGCGCGGCGCGGGGACCCTCCGTCATGCCGGTGGAGGGGGCCGCACGCCCCTGGGCGGGGATGAGGTCTGGGCCGCCGGGGGCATCGGCCGCGCCGGCGGGGCCGGAGCGGGCCAGCAGGGCGCGGAGCTCGTCCTGGTACCGGTTAAAGCCCAGCTCGCGGAGGATCGGGAGCAGCTCTCCGAGCCGCAGCCGATCGACGCGGGCGCAATCCAGCTCGAAATCCAGCGGGCAGTCGCGCACCAGGGAGACCAGCCGCTTGTTCAGCCCCAGCCGGTCGAGCGTCTCGCGCAGCTTCTCGCCCCGCTTGCCCGGCACCTGCCCCGCGTTGGCGATGAGGTTCTCCAGCGTCCCGAACTGGGCGATGAGCTGGGCCGCGGTCTTGAGCCCGACCCCCTCCACCCCCTTGACGTTGTCCACCGTGTCCCCGACCAGGGCGAGCATGTCGGCCACCTGGCAGGGGTCCAGGCCCGTCTCGGCCTTGAAGGCGGCGGAGTCGATCAGCTCGTCGGTGTGGACGTCGTACATATCCACGCGCCCGGGCTCGAGAAGCTGCTTGAGGTCCTTGTCCTTGGAGACCAGGCGGATGAGCAGTTCCGGGTGCCGGCGGCGCAGCGTGCACACCATGGTCGCGATGGCGTCGTCGGCCTCGAAGCCCGGGCAGGCGATCACCGGCACGCCCAGCGTCTCGAGGGTGCGCAGGCAGCGATCCACCTGCGGCTCCAGGTCGCCGGGGGGAGGCGTGCGCGTCGCCTTGTACTCGGGGTAGATCTCGCTGCGGAAGGTCGCCTGGTCGCCCCCGACGTCGATCGCCACCGCGAGGTAGTCGGGCGGTCCGCCGACCTTGCCCTCGCCGCGCAGGAGCTTGAGGAGCATCCCGATGAAGCCGAACGTCATGTTTGTCGGCTCCTTGGTGACCGGGCTGCTCATGGGCGAGCGGATGGCGTGGTAGGCCCGGAAGAACTGGGCGTACCCGTCGATGACGTAGAGCGTGGGGGGACGAGCCCCGACTCCGGTCCCCCCGCGCTCGATGGCGCTCTCTCCCGATGTGGTTTCTTGCATGCGCCGAGATCGTACGGGCTCTGTTCCTGCATCGCGGGGGAGCACAGGGAGAGGTTGTCCCCAATCTCTCGGGTTTGCTGAAAGCTCCCAGCCATGGATAGCCTCGCCGACACCAAGGCGATTCCAAGGGTGATGACCCGCCTGATTGCACTAGTTTGCGTGCTTTCCGCCTTCGGTTCCCGCGCGCTCGGTCAAGAGTCCGAGATTTTCCTGGCCTCTCGTGGTCATGCGTCCGAGACCGAGAAAGAGGTTCCGAACTATCACTGTGTCTCGAAAGCGGCGTGCCCGCGGCTACGCCTGATCGATCGCGAGAGTGAAGGCTTGGCTGGATGTGTCTTTACTCAGTCGAGCAGCACGTGCACTGGCACCTGCACCGTTTGCACGGGCTCGACGAACCCCGTTTGGACCTGTGTGAACGGTGGCAGCGGCTGCGGTGAGGGCTCGGGCTCTGTGAACTGCGGAAACAAGGAGAGCAGTGCATGCTTTTACTCCACCTTTTTAGGTTTGACGCAACCGTGTAACCGCGCCTTGTTTGGCGGTGATCCCGTCACCGGGTCATGCATGGTTGCCAACTGCGGATGACCGGCACGATGTTCATCGTCCGCGCTTTCTTGGTCGGCTGGCTGGCCGCGAGCCCGCTCATCGGCTGGGATTGGCCACCGTCGTTCGTCGCGCCGGATCGCGGGCAGGCTCGGGCCGTTCTCACGGCCGTCTTGATTTCGGATCGGGAAATCCGGACCCTGCGCTGGAAGCAGACCTTCATCTCTGATCGGGGCGGACCGCGAGAGTGGGTGGTCGAATCGACCAACCTGGTCGATGACCAGCGCCGATGGAAGTGCCACAAGCACAGCGGTTTTGTCAACCCAGACACCGGCAAGCGCGAAGTGCTGGATATCGAGCTAGCGTTCGATGGCCAGCAGATGTTCACGCTCAACCATCAGTCCCGCGGTGGCCTCATCCGCGAAGACAACGGGGACCGGTACTCGTCGGTGCTCGCGGATCGGTTCCTGGGGCGATGGTTGGATCGAGTTGGCCAGCAGCACGTCGCCGAAGCGCTGCTCCAGGCCGAGGACCTGGCTCTCCGCTGGGACGACGAAGGCCGCGCCCACGTCACGGGGACTGCCCTGCTCCACCCGTTGGTTGCCATTCTTGAGCTGACCGTGGAGCCGCGCCACGGCTGGCGCCTGAGCCGGATCGTCGTGCGCGACGCGGGCCACCGGGTGCCCTATTCGACGTACGAAGTAACCCGGTTTGTCCAGTTCCAGGACATCTGGCTCCCGAGCGCCGGGACCTATACGAGCAGGTTCTTCGATCCGCCCCGCGACGAGCTTGAGCGCTTCGGAAAGGCTCTGGCCGACAAGGGCATCATCGGGCGGCCTATCGACTTCCTCGACCCGGGCGTCCGGCACAAGCACCTGGCCGCTCTCCGGGAAGTCTGGCACGCGGACGAAGCTCCGGCGAAACTGCTGGTGCCGCCCTTCGAGCTCGAGATCGAGTACCACGCCATCAACGTGCCGGTGAACCCGGACGACTTTCGGCTGGTCTTTCCAAGCGATTACTCGGTGTACGACGGGCTGAGAGACCTGCTGCGGGACGGGGCTACGGGTCGGTGGTACCCCCAGCGGCCCGTGAGCGCCCTGTCGGAACCTCGCTAGGAACACTGATGCGCGCACCGACACTGCGTCCTTTGTGTCTTGGGTCGGCGCTCCTGGCGAGTTCGGCCTTTGCGGGTCTCGCGCTCGCATCGGCCGGGCCCCCGCTGATCTCCGTCGTCGAAACGGATGAACCAGACCGCGGGGTCATCGCGGTCGGTCTCCCGGTGCGGCGCGTGGTGGTCCTTTCCAACGGATCGACCAAGGCCGTCCAGCTCAGGGTGGTGCGTAAATCGTGCGGGTGCATTGAGGCGAAACTCTCCCGGGAGGCACTCGCTCCGGGTGAGTTCGCCGAGCTGGAGCTGTCGGGCTATTCCACGGAGGCGGCGGTTCCCCAGCGACACGCCGCCGAGGTTGCCGTTCTCACCCTGGATGAGTCGGGCGTCCAGGTCGAGGCGGAGACGCACAGCATCGGGATGTCGTATACGCCGGACATCGAGGCCGTGATCCTGCCGCCGTTCGTAGTCATGCGTGCGCGAGCGGGAGACACACGGTCCGGGCACGACGTCTGGATTCGGCGCGTTGACGGCCGACCGGCCAAGCTGGCCCGCCTGGATCTTCCGGAGACGTGGCTGACCGCGCAGCCCCTGGCCCATCATGAGAACCACACGGTGCTGCGACTCGAGCCCGGCACGCGAGTTCCCGGGCTCTATCGCGGGCTTCTGCACGTCGCGGTCGCCTCCGACCAATCCGGCGAGCACGCTCCGATCGATGTTTCGCTGCGAGTTCTTCCCTCCGCGACGGCCCGTCCCGCGGGAATCATCATCCGAACCTCCGGTGCTCCCGAGCCGGTGGTGCTCACGGTCCGCGTGCGATGCCATTCGAGCGATACACCCCCGACGGAACTGCGGCTGAGCGGGCCCTTTCCCGCGACCCTGGGCCCGCTTCGGCATGAAGAGGGGCAACGACTGGTCATTCACCTTCACCTATCAACCGGCGGATCTTTTGACCTTTCCGGCGGGCGATTTCGGGATCAGCGTCCGCACCGCATCCGGCTTGGAGCTCCTGAGCATCCCGGTGGCCTGGGTCGGTCAGATCCCGCACGGCGTCCCCTAGCCGCGCGGAGCCATTCCGGCGTTTTTGCCTGCCGTTTTCGGGTCGCAAGGGCGTCGGCCGGGGGGGCACCATTCTGACATGTACAAGCACGTGCTTCGGGCGATCGCGGCGGTGGTCGCATGCGGGCTCGTTTGGACTCTCCCGGCCCGGGCCCAGGTGACCTACCCCACCCGCCCCGGCGACCGCGCGTTCGTGGCCGACGGGGCCGAGCTCATCACCCCGGAGGACGAGGCCGCCATCCAGGCCACCGCCGAGGCGGTGCTGCGCGAGAAGAACATTCCCATCGTGGCCGTGACGATCGAGTCGCTCTCCCGGCACGGGGCGGCGGGGTGGCAGATCGAGCGCTACGCCTACAACCTCTTCGATGAGTGGGGGATCGGGGCGGCTCAGCACAACTACGGCGTGCTGCTGCTGGTCTCGGAGGGCGACCGCAAGGCCCGCATCGAGTTCGGGGCCGGTTGGACCCGCGAGCGCGACGCCGACGCCCAGAAGATCATGGACACCCAGATCGTGCCGCGCTTCAAGCGCGGCGAGTTCTCCCAGGGAATCCGCGCCGGCGTCGAGGCCCTGGCCGCGATGGCCCGCGGGCAGTCGCTCCCGCTCTCGCTCGGCGGTCAGGCGGCGCGGGGCCCGGCGACGCCGACCGGCGCCACCCCCGCGCCGGGCGCCGCGGAGCCGGGCGCGACCACCCCCCTGCCGGCGCCGCCCGGGCCCGAGACCGGCCGCTCCCAGACACGGGGCGGAGGGGGTGTGGGAATCTTCGGGTGCGGGATGCTCCCGCTGTTGATCCTCGGCCTGGTGGCTTTCATGGCGCTCCGCGGGCTGTTCGGGCGCCGCAGCGCCGCTCCCGCGTATCGCTACGCCGGGCGGCGTGGCGGTGGCGGCCTCATTCCCGGCCTGCTCGGCGGCTTCCTGATGGGCCAGGCCATGGGGGGGCGTCGCGGGGTCGGGGGGGGCGGGCTCTTCGGCGGCGGTGGGGGCGGTGTCGGGGGCGGCAGCCTCTTCGGTGGCAGCGGCGGGTGGTCGGGCGGGAGCAGCTTCGGAGGGGGCTTCTCCGGGCGCGGCGGGGCGACCGGCTCCTGGTGAACCCATCACAGGCGAGGAACTGACCATGGCACTGACCGCCGCGAAACTCACGGACCAGGATCGCCAGGCCATCGAGCGCGCCGTCGCCGAGGCCGAATCGCGCACGAGCGCCGAGCTGGTCGTGGTCACCGCCGAACAGTCCGGGCGGTACGACCGGGCGGAGGACCTCTTCGGGCTCCTGCTGGCCCTGCTCGCGGTGGCGGCCGCGTGGGTCATGTGGCAAGGCGTGCGTCCCGACACGGGCGACTGGTCTGTCGGCCTGACCACCACCCTGAGCCTGCCGGTGGTGCTCATCCTGATCGCCGGCTGGGCGGCCGCGGGGGCAGCCCTGGCCACCTGGCAGCCGATGCTTGCCCGGCCCTTCATCACCCGGGCCCACATGGACGTGGAAGTGCGCCGGCGGGGGGCGGAGGTCTTTCTTCAATCGGGGGTCGCCGGCACGGCCGCGCGGCGCGGCGTGCTCATCTTCGTCTCGCTCTTCGAGCACATGGTCTTCGTCTGCGGGGACGACGCGGTGAACCGGGTGTTGCCGCAGGAGACCTGGGACGGGCTGGCGCGCGACGTGGCCGCGGGCTTCCGCGCCGGGCGCCCGGCCGACGCGATCGCCGGGGCCGTCCGGCAGGTCGCCGGGCTGCTCGAGCCGCACTTCCCGCCGGAGGCCGGGGATACCAACGAGCTTCCGGACCGCGTCCGCCCGGCGGTGTAGTCACCAGTCCGCGCCGGCACCCGCCCGGGGGCCTCCCCTCCTTTTGTGAAGCCCGCCGGTTGCAATCCGGTAGGCTCAAGCGTCGTTCGGCTTGGAGGTCGTTCGGCTCGGGGTGGGTGGGATGTTCGCGTCAGGAGTCCCCGCACATGTTTCAGGCATCCGCGTGTCGATCGGGTGGTCGGGGCGCGCACGCCCCCCTGGCCGCTTTCGTGGCTTCGCTCGTCGTATCCCTGGCGGCCGGCCCCGCGCTGGCGCAGAGCCAGCCCCGGCGCGAGGGCGAGCGTCAACAGGAGGTGCGCCGCGAGGGCGGGCCCGTGCGGGTCCAGGTGGGCGGGTTCGGCATGGGCGGCGGCATGGGGGCCGGGCTTGACTACCCCGTGAGCACGCGCGACCTGGAGCGCCTGGAGACGATGCTCGCCCTGACGCCGGAACAGCGCGACGCCGCCCGGATGCTCCTCGAGGCCTCCCAGGCCGAGTTCGAGCCCGTGGCGAGCGCCGCTCGCCAGGAGATCGAGCGTGCCCGCGAGGAGTTCCGCGAGACCCGCGACCCCTCCGTGTGGGCCGACATCCGCCCGAAGATGGAGGCCGTGCAGGCCAGCTCCAGGCGGCTGGAGGCGGCCCTGCTCAAGGATGTTCAGGGCCTCCTCACCTCCGAGCAGGCCTCGAAGTGGCCCGCGTTCGAGCGGGCCCGCCGGCGGGAGCGGACCGTGGGCCGCGGGATGATGGCCGGCGAGCGCGTCGACCTCATCCGCCTCACCGAGCGGCTCGAGATCGACGACGCGACCCGCGCCCAGCTCAGGCCCCTGCTCGAGCAGTACGAGCTCGAGCTCGACCGCGAGCTGGTCAAGCGCAACGAGGTCTACGACCAGACCCAGAGCAAGATGGGGGAGCTCTTTGAGGCGGCCCGGCGCGCCGGGGGCGGTTTCGAGAGCATCGACCGGGGGGCCATGGACGAGCTGCTCAAGGCCGGCCGCGAGGCCTCGGTCCGCGTCCGCGAAGTCAACCGCAAGTACGCCCGGCAGGTCGAGGGGCTCCTGCCCGACGAGGCGAAAGCGGGGTTCACCCAGCAGTTCAAGCGCGAGAGCTTCCCGATGGTCTACCGGCCCACGTACGGCTCCCGGCTCGTGGATGCCGCGGTCGCGCTCGACGACCTCTCCGACGCGCAGCGCACCACGCTCACGCAGGTGCGCGAGGCCCACGAGCGCCAGCTCGCCGCGATCAACGCCCAGGCGGAGGCCGCCTGGGAGGAGTTCGAGTCGACGGCGACCGCGGAGGGCATGATGATGATGCGCTTCGGGAACGAGGGGGTCGACGAGGCCCGCCGCAAGCGCCGCGAGCTCGACGAGCAGACCGAGCAGAAGCTCCGGGCGGTCCTGACTCCCGAGCAGCGCGAGCGCCTGCCCCGCCGCGGCGAGGGGGCGGACGGGGACCGCGGCGAGCCGGGCTTCGGCCCCGGCGGTCCCGGCGGTGAGCGGCGCCGGCGCGATCGCGACGCCGATGAGGGCACCGGGCAGCGCCGACGCATGGTGCCGGCCGAGCGTGACCCGGAGAACTCCCAGCCCCGGCGCGAGCCGAGGTAGGAGGGATTGGGCCGGCGTGCCCGCACGTAGAGTTGGTGTGCCCCGCGTCGTGGGGCGGGGCAGTCCATGACCGAGTTCACCGCACGGAGCACAACCCGACCGGCGGGCGGCCTGGTGCCGGGCACCAACGGACATGCCGCGCGCCTCGCGCCACCCGGCGCCGCGGGGCCCGTGGCCAAGCTGGCGGACCTCCCCGCGATTCAGCCGGCGGCGGCTGGGGCGCTCAGCGCCGAAGACGCGGTCCGTCTCCGGGCCGTGCCGGTCTGCCGCCGGGGCGCGGGCGTGCTGGTCGCGATGGTCGATCCGGGCGACTTTGCCTCCGCGGACGAGGTCTCGATTCTCACGGGCCGCCCCGTCGAGCCGGTCGGGGTGACCGAGGAGCTCTTCGAGCAGCTCCTGCGCACCGCGTTCGGGGCGACGGCGGCCCAGATGGCGGCGCGCCTCGGTGGGGCCGCTCCGCAGCCCGACGACCTGATCGCCAACCTCCAGGCGGTCGACGCGGAGGACGTCCGGCGGATGGCCGAGCAGCCGACGCTGATCAACCTGGTCAATCTGATCATTCTCGAGGCGGTGCGCGAGCGCGCCAGCGACGTGCACGTGGAGCCCTTCGAGCGGAAGCTCACGGTCAAGTACCGCGTGGACGGGCTGCTCCGCGAGGAATCCAGCCCGCCCAAGCACCTCCAGGCCGCCATCACCAGCCGCATCAAGATCATGGCGGGCATGAACATCGCCGAGCGGTACGTCCCCCAGGACGGGCACATCTCCCTGCGCTTCGAGGGCCGCAAGGTCGATATCCGCGTCTCGACGGTCCCGACGATCTACGGCGAGAGCGTGGTCATGCGCATCCTGGACAAGGAGGCCATCACGCTCGACCTGGTCACGCTGGGCATGCGCGAGAGCGACCGGGCCGCGATGGACCGGCTGCTCGACCTGCCGCACGGCATGGTGCTGGTGACGGGTCCCACGGGCAGCGGCAAGACCACCACGCTCTACGCCGCGCTCACCAAGCTCTACGACCCCAGCCTCAAGATCATCACCATCGAGGACCCGGTCGAGTACGAGCTGGCGGGGATCAACCAGATCCCGGTCAACCCGGACCGCGGGCTGACCTTCGCCTCCGGCCTGCGCAGCATCCTGCGCCAGGACCCCGACGTGATCATGGTGGGGGAGATCCGCGACAACGAGACCGCGGACATCGCCATCCGGGCCGCGCTCACCGGGCACCTGATCTTCTCGACGCTGCACACCAACGACGCCGCCAGCGCCATCGGACGCCTGCTGGACATGGACGTCGAGCCCTTCCTGGTCGCGAGCGTCATCGAGGGCGTGCTGGCCCAGCGGCTGGGGCGCAAGCTCTGTGCGCACTGCCGCGCCCGGGGCCCGTTCCCCGAGGCGCTGGCGCACCGCCTCAGCCGCGCCGAGCTCGGCCTCTTCCCCGGCGGCCTGGCGTACGCCGCCCGGGGGTGCGACGAGTGCGAGAACGTCGGGTTCCGCGGGCGGATCGGGTTCTACGAGATGCTCCTGGTCACCACGCCGATGCGCGAGGCGATCACCGGCCGGCGCACCAGCCGGCACGAGCTCCTCCGCACCGTCGGCCCCGGGTACGTCACCATGCGCCAGGACGGCCTGATCAAGGCCGCCCTCGGGCAGACCACGGTCGACGAGGTGCTCCGGGCGACCCAGGACGCCGACGACCCGCTACGGGAAACCCCGACGCACGGGCCCTCGGGGGCCGGAGGAGTCACCGGGATGCGCTCCCAGCCGTCCGCACCGGGCGCCCCCGCCGCGGGCTGACAAGCGCCGGTGGCCAGCACATCGCCTTCTGAAGGAGCCGCCCAGCGCCCATGCCCACCTTTCGGTACCACACCCTGGCCGGCAGCGCCCCGGGCCCGGCCCAGCTCGTGGAGGCCCCCGACCGGGCCTCCGCGGTGCGGCTCCTGCTCACCCGCGGCGTCGCCCCTGTGGCGCTCGAGCCCGTATCCCCGGACGCGCGCGCCGGCGGCGCGGCGCGCTGGTGGCGACGGGGGGGCCAGATCGGCGACCCGGCGCCCGCCGCGCCCGGCGAGGCGGCCCTTCAGGAGTCCGGCGCGCTGGCGCGCGTGCTCGTGGCGGGGGGCGTGCGCCGCGGCATGTCCCGGGCGCAGATGGCCGCCTTCGTCCGCGAGCTGGCGACCGCGATGCAGGCGGGGCTCACGCTCGTTCAGGCGCTCCGCACCATCGCCCGCTCGGGCCACAGCGAGGCGCAGAGGCGGATGCTCGGGCATCTCATCGCCCAGGTCGAGCAGGGCAAGCCGCTCTCGGAGGCGGCGCACGCCTGGGGACCTCCGTTCAACGAGCTCGTGGTCGCGCTCATCCGGGCCGGCGAGGTCTCGGGCCGCCAGGGGAGCGTGCTCGAGCAGGCCGCCGAGCTCCTGGACCGCGACCTGGCGCTCCGCCGGGCCGTGCTGGGAGCGCTGGTCTACCCGCTCATGCTCCTGGCGCTGGTGGCGATCGCGGTCACGGTGGTCGTGGCGGTCATCGTCCCGGCGATTCTCGGGCCGCTCGAGGGCCAGATCAGCGCCGCGGACCTCCCGCTCCCCACGCGGGTGGTCCAGGGAGTCGCCTGGTTCATCGGGGGGTACTGGTGGTTGCTGCTCGGGCTCGCCGCCGGGGCCCTGCTCGCGGCTTCGCGGCTCTACCGCCTGCCCGGTCCGCGGCTCGCCCTCGACGGGCTCATCATCCGCGTTCCCGTCGCGGGGCGGCTCCTGGTCGACGCCGCCGTGGCCCGCTTCACGCGCACGCTGGCGACGCTTCTGGGCGCGGGGCTGCCGGCCCTGTCGGCCCTCCGGCTCACGCGGGCCACGCTGGGCAACCGGGCCCTGGAGCGGGTGATCGAGGACGTGGCGGATCAGGTGCAGGCGGGGCGCACGATCGCCGAGCCGCTCGACGAGGCCCGCGTCTTCCCGCCGCTCCTGGTTCAGATCGTCTCGGTGGGGGAGCGCTCGGGCCGGCTCCCGGAGCTCCTTTCCCAGGCCGCCGGCGCCCTCGACCAGCGCACCCAGATGAGCATCAAGGTCCTCACAACGGTGCTCCCGCCCCTGCTGGTCATCCTGCTGGCCTGCGTCATCGGCTTCGTGATCGCCTCCATCCTGCTCCCGCTCCTCCAGCTCCAGGAGTTCATCGCGTGACCCACACCCGCGCCCGTCCGCCGGCCCCGCCCCGCGCCTTCACGCTCATCGAGATCATCGTCGTCATCATCATCCTGGGCGTGCTCGCGACGCTGATCGTCCCGCGCATCATGGGACGCATCGGCCAGAGCAAGACCAGCGTGGCGCTCGCGAACGCCCAGTCGCTCGCCAAGCAGGTGCGCATCGCGATGGCCGACATCGGCGGGACGCTCCCCCCCGGCGCGACCATCGACCTGCTCTGGGAGAAGCCCAGCGACGTCGAGGCCGCCAACTGGAAGGGCCCCTACGTCGACAACCCCGCCCAGCTCGACGACCCCTGGGGCCGCCGGTTCATCCTCATCGTTCCCGGGAGCAAGAACGTCGACTTCGACGTGGTCTCCTACGGCTCCGACGGCCAGCCCGGCGGCCAGGACGAGAGCCAGGACGTGACCGCCCCGTGACCCGTGCCGGGCCCGACCCCGCTCCCCCACGCGCGTTCACCCTTGTCGAGGTGATCGTCGTGATCATTCTCCTGGCGGTCTTCGCCGGGCTCACGGTGCCGCGCCTGGGCGCCGGCACGCGCCGGCGCCTGGAGGTCCAGGCCGAGGAGGTCCGAGGTCTCATCTCGGTCTTCGCGGCACGCCATGCGACCGGGAGCGAGCCGCTCGCCCTGGAGCTCGATCCCGAAAGCCGCGCCGCCCACCTGCTGGTGCGCCGCGCCCCCACCGGGCCGCGCCCCGGGCCGCCGGCCTGGACGCCCGACCCCCTCAACAGCCCCGCGGAGTTTCCCGACCTCGCTCTCGTTTCAGTCCGCCTTGGCGGGCAGAGCCTGGCTCCGAGCGCGGGCGGGTGGAGCATCCTCTTCTCTCCCACCGACCCGCGCCCCGATCTGTCGATCTGGCTCGTCGCCGCCTCCGGCCGCGCGGGCGACCCCGGGTGGCGCATCGACCTGCCGGGCGCGGGCACGACCGCCTCGCTGGCGCCGGCGGCGGCCGGCACGTCCGCGGCGCCCGAGCCGAGCGCGGGCGTCATCGACCTCGACGCCGCGGGCCGGAGCACCCAGCCGTGGTGAACCGCAGGCCCCGCACAGCACGATTGCCGTCGGGGCGGGGCGTGGCGCTGGTCGACGCCATCGTGGGGGCGATCCTGCTCGGGGTGGCGCTGGCCGTGCTCGTCGGGCTCACCGGCCAGGCCATCGGGGCGCAGGCGCGGGGCCAGCGCCTGGCCACCGCGGCCGCGCTGGCCGACGAGCAGCTCTCCCTCGTGCTGGCGCGGGGACCCGACGATTACGCCAAGAGCCACCCCGCCGACGGCCGCTGCGAGGACCCGTTCGGCGACTTTGCCTTCTCCCTGGAGTTCTCGGGCGGCTCCGACCGCGAGCCCTTCCGCGTGCGGGTGACCATCACCTGGATGGACGGCGCCACCCCGCGATCGCTGGCGGTCGAGACGCTCATGGCCTCCCGCCGCGCCGGCGGGGTCGAGCCCGATCCGCCGCGCGCCCCGGCCGCCGTCCCGGAGCGCACGCCATGAACCCGCGCGGCTCCCGCAGTCGCCCCGGTTTCACCCTCGTCGAGCTCATCGTCGCGGGCGTCATCACGGGCCTGGTCGCCGCCGCCGCGACGCTCTCGGTCTCGCACACGCTCCGGGCCCGGGACTCGGCCTCGGCCCGGCACGCGGCCTTCCGGCGCGCCGCGGTGGCCGCGGACCGGGTCTCGGGCGACGTGCGCGCCCTGCTGCGCGACCCAGACCCTCTCGGCGTGCGCTTCGTGCTCACCGACTCGGGAAGCGCCGACGAGGCCGCCGATCAGATTCTGCTCTACGCGCGCACGCTCCGCCGGGCGCGCGCCGCCCTCCCCACGGAGGCCGAGAGCGAGGGGGACGCGTACGAAGTGCAGTATCGCCTCGGGC
>DASPKO010000203.1:0-7295 GCA_035628055.1 Phycisphaerales bacterium | reverse complement strand
ACGCCGCAGCGGTCGCAGATGATGCCCTTGTACTTGGTGCCGCGGTACTTGCCGCAGGCGCACTCGTAGTCGCGCTCGGGCCCGAAGATGCGCTCGCAGAAAAGGCCGTCCTTTTCCGGGCGGTAGGTGCGGTAGTTGATGGTCTCGGGCTTCTTGACCTCGCCGTAGGACCAGGAGCGGATGTCGTTGGGCGAGGCCAGGGAGATCTTGATGGCGTTGTAGTCGTTGATCCGGTCGTACACGCTGTCGGTGTTCATCGCCATGACAAACCTTTCGCGAAGGTCCGCGTGATTCGTTCTTCGTCGGGCCGGGCGCCCGCGACCGGGCCGCCGACCGCGCGCCCCGCGCCGGACGCGCCGGGGCGCCGTGGGGACCGCGCCGGGCGGCGCCGGCGGGGCCCGCCGGGCTTTACAGCAGGCTCCCCGCCTCGGCGCGGGTCTTCTCCAGGGTGACGTTCAGGCCCAGGCCCTTGAGCTCGTTGCACAGGACGTCGAAGGCGACGGGCATGCCCGCCTCGAGGGTGTTGGTCCCCTTGACCATCGACTCGTAGATCTTGGTGCGGCCCTCCACGTCGTCGGACTTGACGGTGAGCAGCTCCTGGAGGACGTACGCGGCCCCGTAGGCCTCGAGGGCCCACACCTCCATCTCCCCGAAGCGCTGCCCGCCGGTGCGGGCCTTGCCGCCCAGGGGCTGCTGGGTGATGAGCGAGTAGGGGCCGGTGGCGCGGGCGTGGATCTTGTCATCGACGAGGTGGTGGAGCTTGAGCAGGTACATGTAGCCGACGGTGGTCTTCTGGGTGAAGGCCTCGCCGGTGCGCCCGTCGAAGAGCTGGATCTTGCCCCCCCGGGGCATGCGGGCCAGGAGCTCGCGCGGGTGGGGCCAGGCGCCGCTGCGCTCGTACTCCTCCAGGCGCCGCTGCACGTCCTGGTTCGCGTCGTGGATCGCCGCGTGCACCTCGTCCTCGGTGGCGCCGTCGAAGACGGGCGTCACCGCCTGGAAGCCCAGCACGCGGGCCGCCCAGCCCAGGTGGGTCTCGAGGATCTGCCCGACGTTCATGCGGCTGGGCACGCCCAGCGGGTTGAGCAGCACGTCGACGGGCGTCCCGTCCTCCATGAAGGGCATCTCTTCCTCGGGCACGATCCGGGCGATCACGCCCTTGTTCCCGTGCCGCCCCGCCATCTTGTCGCCCACCGAGAGGGCCCGCTTGGTCGCGATGTAGACCTTGACCATCTCCAGCACGCCCGACGGGAGCTCGTCGCCCCGGCGCATGTGCCCGATCTTCCGCTCCTTCTCCTTGCGGTTGGCCTGGATGCGGGGCCAGAACTGGCGGTGAAGGACCTCCGCCTGCTCGCGGGCCTCCTTGGAGCCCTTGGCCCAGCGCAGGTCGAACGTCTCGATCTGCTCGAGGATGACCTCGGGGAGATCGCTGGCCCCGACCTTCTGGCGGGTGGAGGGGTCCACCATGGGGGTGCCCACGGCGTCGTTGATCAGCCCGACCATCTCCTTGAAGAGCCCGATCGCGCGGCGGTCCATGTCCGCCGCGTAGTCGTCGATCTCCTTCTGGAGGCGCTTCTTCTGCTCGGCGGAGAGGTGCATGCGCCGGCTGAAGCGGTTGGCCCCGATGACGATGCCCTCGACGCCGGCGGGGACCTCGAGGGAGTCGTTCTTCACGTCCTCGCCGGCGCGCCCGAAGATGGCGTGCAGGAGCTTCTCCTCGGGGGTCAGCTCGCTCTTGCTCTTGGGGCTGACCTTGCCCACGAGGATGTCGCCGGGCCCGACGCGGGCCCCGATGCGGATGATGCCGTGCTCGTCGAGGTTGCGGAGCGCCTTCTCCGAGACGTTGGGGATGTCGCGGGTGAACTCCTCGCGGCCCAGCTTGGTCTCGCGGACCTCGATGTCGAAGGCGTCGATGTGGATCGACGTGAAGACGTCGTCCTTCACCAGGCGCTCGTTGATGACGATGGCGTCCTCGAAGTTGTACCCGTCGAAGGTGTTGAAGGCGACCAGGACGTTCTTGCCGATCGCCAGCTCCCCCTGGCGGGTGCTGGGGCCGTCCGCCAGGATGTCGCCCCGCTTGACGCGCTGCCCGAGCTGGACCACCGGGACCTGGTTGAGGCAGGTCCGCTCGTTGAGCCCGGCGAACTTGCGGAGGACGTACTCGTCCGAGTTGTCGATGACGATGCGCTGCGAGTCAACCGCGGTGACGGTGCCCGGATTCTTGGCCTTGATGACCATACCCGAGTTCTTGCCGATCTCCGCCTCCATGCCGGTCGCGACCACGGGGGGCTCGACGCGGATGAGGGGCACGGCCTGGCGCTGCATGTTCGAGCCCATCAGGGCCCGGTTGGCGTCGTCGTGCTCCAGGAACGGGATCAGCGCCGCGGAGACGCCCACGATCTGCTTGGGCGAGATGTCGATGAACTCGATCATCCCGCTGTCGACCTCGGTGAGCTCGCCCGAGACCCGGGCCATGATGTTGCCGGTCTTGAGCTTGCCGCCCGGCTCGATGGTGTCGGCGGGGGCCAGCACGGCGCGCATCTCCTCGTCGGCGCGGAGCTCGACGACCTTGCCGGTGACCTTGCCCTCCTTGGCCACGCGGTAGGGCGTGCGCAGGAAGCCGTAGTCGTCGATGGAGGAGTAGATGCCCAGCGAGGCGATCAGCCCGATGTTGGTCCCCTCGGGGGTCTCGATCGGGCAGATGCGCCCGTAGTGGCTGATGTGGACATCGCGCACCTCGAAGCCCGCGCGCTTGCGGTTCAGGCCGCCCGGCCCCAGGGCCGAGAGGCGGCGCTCGTGCACCAGGCTCGAGAGCGGGTTGGTCTGGTCGACCACCTGCGAGAGCTCGGAGCGCCCGAAGAAGAAGTCGATCGCGCTCGAGATGCTCTTGGAGTTGACCAGGTCCGCGATCTTGGCCAGCTCGTCGGGGTTCTTGACGCTCATCCGCTCCTGGACGGTGCGGCGGAGCTTGAGGAAGCCCTTGCGCAGCTCCTCGACGGCCAGCTCGTCGAGCGTGCGCAGGCGGCGGTTGCCCAGGTGGTCGATGTCGTCGACCTGGGCGATGGGACGGCCGGTCTTGGGGTCCGGGCGCTTGGAGCGCAGGTCGAGCAGATACTGGATCACCCGCAGGAAGTCCTCCGCGCGGATGAACATCACGTCCTCGGGGATGTCCAGGTTGAACTTGCGGTTGATGCGGAAGCGGCCCACCTTCCCGAGGCGGTAGCGGTTCTCGTCGTAGAACTTCTCGAAGAAGAGCTGCTTGGCCTTGTCGAGCTGCGGGGGGTTGCCCGGGCGCAGCTTGCCGTACACCTTCAGCAGGGCCCGCTCGTGGTCGTTCTGCCCCTCGAACTGCTCGAGCTTCTCCTCCGCGACGGTGTTGAGGATGAGCGTGTCCGACGGGTTCTGGATGACCCGGACCTTCTTGAGGCTCGAGGCGACGATCTTCTCGGCGGCGTCGCCGATGAGCCGGCCCACGTGCACCAGCTCCTCGCCCGTCTCGGTGTCGATGATCGAGGCCGCCGCCCAGTGCTCGGGGCGCACCTGGTCGGCCCGGATCTCGCTCACCTCGTAGAAGAGGCTCAGGACCGTGTCGGTGGCGGCGATCGACTCGTCGAGGCAGCGCAGGAAGGTGGTGGCGGCCAGCTTGGTGCTCTGGTCGATCCGCATCGCCAGAACGTCCTTCTTGGTCACCTCGAGCTCGATCCACGAGCCGCGCTCGGGGATGATCCGCGTCGAGTGCAGGGGTCGGTCGCCCTCGGCCGAGACGATCGAGAAGTCCACGCCCGGGGAGCGGTGGAGCTGATTGACGATGACGCGCTCGGCGCCGTTGACGACGAACTCGCCCCCGCCCAGCATGATGGGGAACTCGCCGAGGTAGATCTCCTCCTCGGCCACGTCCGGGTGCCCCTGGCGGACCAGGCGCACCGAGACGCGGAAGGGCATGCCGTAGGTCAGGCGGAGCTCGCGGCACTCGTCGGTGGTGTAGCGGGCCTCCTCCAGGACGTAGTACTGATATTCGAGCTGCATGGTCCCGTCGTAGCTCTCGATCGGGAAGACCTCGCGCAGCAGCGCCTCCAGCCCCAGGTTGGGGTCGCGCTTGTCGGGCGCGATCCCAAGCTGGAGAAACCGCTCGTAGGCGGCCGATTGAACCTTGGTCAGGTCGGGAACAGGAACAGCGTCGCCACGCTTGGCGAAGTTGCGCACCTTCATCGCTGCCATCGACTACCTCTTGATGGTTGGTACAGCCCCGCCAGCCGCGCTACATCAGCCGCGGGAGCGCTTGAGTTTTTGATTGCCGCTGGCTTCCACCCGTGAGTCGCGCCGTGCCGAACCACGGAGTGTAGCCACCCCGGGGGGGGGCGAGCAAGCGTTGCGGCGCGCGGATTTCACTCCGCCATGGGGCGGAGTGCGGAAAACACCCACCCGGGCGGCCGGTCCCCCCACGCCCGCGGCGGTCTCGCCCCGTGCCGGGGCCGGGACGGCCGCTCTCGAAATGACCCGGCCGACCCTTCCGGGCCGCCGGGCCGAAGACCGCTGCCGGGCCGGCGTTTACGCCAGCTCGACGGTCGCGCCCTGCTCTTCCAGGCTCTTCTTGAGCTTGTCGGCGTCCTCCTTCGAGACGCCCTGCTTGATCGGCTTCGGGGCCCCGTCCACCAGGTCCTTGGCCTCCTTGAGGCCCAGGCCCGTCGCCTCGCGCACCACCTTGATGACGTTGATCTTCTTCTCGCCCGCCGCCTTGAGGATGACGTCGAAGCTCGTCTTCTCCTCGACCGCGGCGGCGCCGGCGGCCGCGGGGGCCGCCATCATCATCCCGCCGCCCGCGGCGGCCTCGATGCCGTACGTGTCCTTGAGGTACTTGCCCAGCTCGACCGCGTCCTTGAGGGTCAGGGAGGCGAGGGCGTCTCCCAGCTCGGTGATCGTCGCCATGATGTGATCCTTCTTCCGCGGGCCGCTGCCCGCCGTACAAGCTCATCCGAGAGGGGCCGGACCTTCCGGCTCTTTACCCCGCTGCACGGGCCAGTCGGATGTGGGTGTCTGTCTGATGCCCGAGAGTTGCGGCTCTCCGGCCTAGGCCGTGCGGGCGATGGTCCCGCCCCCCTCGAGCTTGGTCTCGATGGCCTTGATGAGACCGGCGATCGTGGCTCCGGGACCCTTGACCTGGGCCGCCAGCTTGCGGGCCGGGCTCACCAGCAGGGTGATGACCTGGGCGACCGCCTCCTCGCGGGTGGGGAACTTCGAGAGGGCCTTGACCCCCGCGTCACCCTGGAAGAGCTGGCCGTCGAGCACGGCCCCGCGCAGCTCCAGACCCGGGAAGGTCTCGAGGAGCTTGACGATCTCGCGGGCGACCTCGACGACCGACGCGCCGCCATAGGCCAGGGCGTTGGGGCCCTCGAGCAGGGGCGCCAGGCCATCGAGCCCGGTCCCCTCGAAGGCCTTGCGGGCCAGGCTGTTGCGGATGACCGTGACGCGGATCCCCTTGGGACGCAGATGCGCCCGCACCTTGTTGGTGTCGATCGCGGTCATCCCGCGGATGCTGATGAGCATGCCGTCGTTGGCGCCCTGGATGCGCGCCTGGTACTCCCGCATGATCAGTTCTTTGACTTGCTTGGACATGGCGTTGGGTCCGGGTGCGGGGGCCTGCGGCCCCGGTGTCCTGCTCGTGCCGGGCTTACTGAACGGCGGCCTGCTGGATCTTGATCTGCACGCTCGGGGTCATCGCCCCGGAGATGACGACCTTCTTGATGTAGTGGCCCTTGGCCGAGCTGGGCCGCGCCCGCTCGATGGTGTGCAGGAAGTGCTCGAGATTGGCCACCAGGTCGCCCGGGGCGAAGCTCATCTTCCCGATCACCGCGTGGATGTTTCCGCCCTTGTCGTTCCGGTACTCCACCTTGCCCGCGGAATACTCCCGCACGGCGTCGGCGACGTTGGGCGTCACGGTGCCCGCCTTGGGCGATGGCATCAGGCCCTTGGGACCCAGCACCTTGCCCAGGCGCGACACCACCCGCATCATGTCCGGCGAGGCGACCGCCACGTCGAAGTCCATCCATCCGCCCTCGATCTTGGCGACCAGGTCCTCGCCGCCCGCCTCGACGGCGCCGGCCTCGCGGGCCTGCTTGGCGACGTCCTCGCGGCAGAACGCGATGACGCGCTTGGTCACGCCGATGCCCTTGGGCAGGGCGACGGCGCCGCGGATCGCCTGGTCGGCCTGGGCCGGGTCGATCCCCAGGTGCATCACGACGTTGACCGTCTGGTCGAACTTGGGGGCCTTGAACTTCTTCAGGGCCGCCACCGCCTCGGCGGGGGGGAGCGGGTCGACGGGCTTGAGCTCGGCGTTGGCCCTGGCGCGCTTGGACAGCTTCATGCTGATTAGCCCTCCACCGTCACGCCCATCGACCGGGCAGTACCCTCGATGATCCGCATCGCCGCCTCGACCGAGCCGGCGTTGAGGTCCACCTGCTTCTCGGCCGCGATCGCCCGCACCTGGTCGCGGGTGATCTTGCCCACCTTGGTCTTGTTGGGCTCGCCCGAGCCCTTCTCGGCCTTGGCGGCCTCCTTGATCAGCACCGCCGCGGGCGAGCTCTTGATCTCGAACGTGAACGACCGGTCGTTGAAGACCGTGATGATGCACCCCACCACCTTGCCGTTGAGCTTGGAGGTGGCGGCGTTGAACTGCTGAACGAACTGGCCCGGGTTGACCCCGTTCCCGCCCAGGGCCGGACCCAGCGGGGGCGCGGGCGTGGCCTTGCCACCGGGGGCCATGATCTTGAACTTCTTGACGATTTCTTTCTTGGCCATTGTGCTCCACCTCCCACCGGCCGCCGGGGATCGTCCCCGTCAGAGCTCCGTCCCGGCCAAGGGAGAGGAGCGGCTCGGTGGTGAAAACGGCTTGGGATGTCCCGGGCACCAGACGCCGCGGACCGTCGCCAATAGCCGACGGGCCCGCCCGGTCGGGCAGATGGTAGCGGGGCCGGATTCGCAGACAAGGGCGCCGCGGCCGCCTCGGCTTGCGGGGCGGCCGCCATGCCACGCGGCGCGACCGCGCCTAGGGCCTCAGGGCCTGGCTCATCTCGCGATAGACCGGCACGCTCAGCCCCGCGGCCCGGGCCCGGTCCAGCATCTTCGCGGCCAGGGCGTCACGGCCCTCGGACTGCATCAGCGTCGCGACGGTGAGCCACGCCGAGGCCGACTTGACCCGGTTGGCGTGCCCGACCGCGCTCTCGACCCGCCGGCGCATTCCCGCGGCCCCGCCCGGCAGGGCCAGCGGATCTACGGGCGTCCAGGCGAGTGAGGGCTGCCGG
>DASPKO010000202.1:0-3910 GCA_035628055.1 Phycisphaerales bacterium | reverse complement strand
CGCCCGAGCTGGAGCTGGGCGTTTACTGGGGCTTCCCGCAGCACGTGATGCGGACCTGGGACCAGGCCGGGTACGAGCTGCTCGATCCGGACAATCCCGAGCACGTGGACCTGGGCTTTGCCGAGCTCGACCTGATCACGTCCGTGAACGCCACGATGGTGGGGCTGGACGCCTACGTCTACATGAGCCCGGGGAAGGCTCATCGGTGGCTCAACATGATGCGCCAGCGGGCACCCCAGGCGCGCTTCGTGCTCGAGCCCTCCAACGCGGACATCTATCACACGGTGGCGGCCACCTGGCAGTTCGTCGAGCAGGTGGACGGTCCCACCGTGCTGGCCGACTTCCTCAACCCGGGGCACGAGACCTGGGTCGCGATCCAGTACAACGTGCTGGAAGCGCAGCTCGGCCGTCCCATGACGCAGGCGGAGAAGATGGAGGTGGCGCGGCGCTACGCCTCGTGGGGGTACACGCCGCTGATCTTCGAGCAGTTCACGCCCACCGCCGACATGCTCGCGCAGGAGAGCTGGAACCGGACCGTGCCCCCGCAATACCGCATCGCGACGAGCACGAACTCGAACTTCGCGCCGGGGACCGTCAGCCAGAACAGCGACGGGACCGTGACGATGGTGAGCGCCTGGGTTCCCGAGGCCCCGGCCGCGGGCGACGCGCCGGCGCTGGGCGCGGCGCAGGCCGGGCCCGGGGACGGCGGCGGGACCATGATCGGCGGCTGGGTGCCCGGGCGGGAGCGCCGCGCCCCGGCCCGGAACGCGGCGGTCGCCGGGTCGCGGGTGCCCGATCTGGGCGCGGCGGCGCTGATCCCGCCCGGGATCGCCCGCCGGGCCAGCGCGCCCGAGCCGGCGGCGCGCCTGCCGGCGGCGCGCGCGAACCACGCGGCGCCCAGCCTGCGCGTGCCCGCCCCGGTGGTGCACCGCCGGGCCCCGCCCGCGGTGACCGATCAGATGCGCGACGTGCTCTTCCCGGGGGCGGCCCTGGCGAGCGCCCTGGAGATCGCCGGCGCCCCCACGGCGCGCCCGCCGGGGTCGGCGGCGGCCTTCTTCGACCCGGGCAAGGTGGCCGAGGCGATCGCGCGGGCCCGCGGGCACCAGCCCCGCGCCCTGGCCAACGTTCCGACCCCGTAGGGCGACGCCGCGCTCCGCGCCAGGAAAGACGGGCGCCGGGCTTGACCCGGCGGGCCGGGGCCGGCAAAATGTAGCCTATGCTACATTCCGTGGCGACGCGTCCCCTGCCGACCTGGGCCCTTTTCACCCTCGCGCTCGTGGCGGCGCTCCTTTCCGGATGTGACCGCTCGAGCGCCGCGCCCGCAGGGGCGACCGCGCCCCGGGCCTCCTCGGGAGCGGCGCCCCTGGAGATCGTCGCCACCACGGGCATGATCGCCGACGTGGTGCGGGCGGTGGCCGGCGAGCGCGCCGCGGTCACGACCCTCATGGGCCCGGGCGTCGACCCGCACCTGTACCGTCCCTCGCGCTCGGACGTCGCGGGCCTGATGTCCGCCGACGCGGTCTTCTACAACGGGCTGCTCCTGGAGGGCCGGATGACCGACACGCTCGTCCGGCTGGCGGGCTCGGGGGTGAAGGTCTTCGCGGTCACCGAGCTGCTCGAACCGGACCGGCTCCTCGAGCCCGAGGACAGTCCCGGGCATCCCGACCCGCATGTGTGGATGGACCCGGCCGCGTGGGCCCGCACGGTCGACGTCGTGCGCGACCGGCTCACGGAGATCGACCCCGAGGGGCGTTCGCGGTACGCGCGGGCCGCGGCGGACTACGCCGCCGAGCTCAAGGCCCTCGACGCCTACGCGGAGCGCGTGCTGGCGAGCGTGCCCGAGACGGCGCGCGTGCTGGTGACGGCCCATGACGCCTTCAACTATTTCGGGCGGCGCTACGGCTACGGGGTGGTGGGCATCCAGGGCATCTCCACCGAGTCCGAGGCGGGGATCAAGGACATCGAGAACCTGGTGAGCCTGCTGGTGGAGCGCAAGGTTGGGGCGGTCTTCGTGGAATCGACGGTGCCCACGCGGAACATCGAGGCGCTGATCGCCGGGGCCCGGGCCCGCGGGCACGAGGTGCGGATTGGCGGGGAGCTGTATTCCGACGCGATGGGGCCGGGCGGGACCTACGAGGGGACGTACGCCGGCATGATCGACCACAACGTGACCACGATCGCGCGGGCCCTGGGGGGCGAGGCCCCGGCGGGGGGGATGCGGGGGAAGCTCACGGCGAAATAGCGAGAGGGGGACCGTGTCTACAGCAGCCGGGCGGCCAGGCTGGCCAGCTCGCTGCGCTCGCTGCGCGCGAGGGTCACGTGGGCCACCAGGGGGAGGCCCTTCATCTTCTCGACCAGGTACGAGAGCCCGTTGGATGACTGGTCGAGGTACGGGTTGTCGATCTGTCCGATGTCGCCCGTCAGGACGACCTTGGTCCCCTCGCCGACGCGCGAGATGATGGTCTTGACCTCGTGGGGCGTGAGGTTCTGGGCCTCGTCGACGATCATGAACTGGTGCGGGATGCTGCGCCCGCGGATGTAGGTCAGCGGCTCGAGCACGATCCGCCCGTCGGCGATCAGCTTCTGGACGCGCTGCTCGGTGGTGTGGCTCTCGGCGGACTGCATCGGCGCGCCGCGCGTGGAGAGGAGGTACCCGAGGTTGTCGAAGATGGGCTGCATCCACGCGGTGAGCTTCTCGTCCTTGTCGCCGGGCAGGTAGCCGATGTCGCGGCCCATGGGCATGATGGGGCGGGCGACGAGCAGCTTGTCGTAGCGTTCCTCGTTGAAGACCTTGGCCATGCCGGCCGCGACCGCGAGCAGGGTCTTGCCCGTGCCCGCGGAGCCCAGGAGGGTGACGAGCTTGATCTCGTCGTCGAGCAGCAGGTCCATCGCCATGGTCTGCTGGACGTTGCGGGCCATGATGCCGAAGGTGGGCTTGCGCGGGCCGGTGATGGGGATGAGGTGGTCGGTGTCGGCGAGGCGCCGGGCCAGGCCGGTGTGTCCCTCGTCGGCCTCGTCGCGCATGACCAGGAACTGGTTGGGGACGATCTCGCGCTCGAAGGGTGTGCCGTCGTCGTGCGTGCCGCGCAGGGCGTGGCGGACGCGGTCGAGGGCGAGCATGCGCTGGGCGTAGAGCTCGTCGATGAGCCCGCCCTCGATGTCGACCGCGACAAAGCCGGTGTAGAGCCGGTCGGCGTCGACCTTCTGGTTCTCGAAGTCCTCGGTGCGCAGGCCCAGCGCGTCGGATTTGATCCGCGCGTTGAGGTCCTTGGAGACGAACACGGTCCGCAGCCCCGCCTGGTGGAGCGCGTAGGCCACGGCGATGATGCGGTTGTCGGCGTTGTCCTCGCGGATGGCGACGGGGCGGGGGTGCTCGCCGACGTCGATGCGCACCTTGCCGGTGGCGCCGCCCGAGCTCGCCATGCCCACGGTGGGGCTGACCGCGCCCCAGTCCACGCCCTCGATGAGCCGCCCGCGGGCCCGCAGGCGGTCGAGGTGCCGGATGCACTCGCGGGCGTTGCGCCCGATGTCGTCGTTGGTGCGCTTGAGGCGGTCGAGCTCCTCGATCACCGCGAAGGGGATCACCACCTCGTGCTCCTTGAACACGAAAAGGGCGTTGGGGTTGTGCAGGAGAACGTTGGTGTCGAGCACGAAGTGCTTGATCTTGGCCCCGACCGCCTCCGGGCCCGTCGCGTCCTGGGCGGGGGCCGCGGCGCCGGCGCCGGACGCTCCATCCCGCTCGGGCCCGGGCCCCGTGCCGTGGGCACCCGGCCTGGCCCGCTCGGTGCTGCTGGTCTCACGCCCCGGGATGGTCAGTTCTGGCATGGGCTCTCTCGGCGGGGCGGCGGCCGGCGCGGGCCTGCCCCGATGTCCCTTTTTCGGCGTGCGGGACCCTGACCATACATCTTCG
>DASPKO010000201.1:0-3678 GCA_035628055.1 Phycisphaerales bacterium | reverse complement strand
ACCTGGCCGAGGACCTCATCCGCGAGCTGGCCGGGATGATCGCTCGCGAGTTCCCCCCCGAGGGCGCTCCCGACGCCCCCGGCCCCCCCGCGCGCGGCGCCCACCTCATCCTGCCCATGGGCGAGCTGAACATCGACTACGCCGCGCCCTTCCGGCGCCTGGCCTACGGCGAGCTCTTCGAGGCCGCGCTCGGCTTCCCGATGGAAGACCACGGACGGGTGCGCGCCGCGGTCGTCGAACACCACCTGGCCCGGCGCATCAAGGGCGCCGAGCTCCCCGCCGGGGCGACCGACCGCGAGGCGCTCGCCCTGCTCGAGACGCTCGACCCCGCCCTGCTGGTCAACACGCTCTTCGAGGAGCTCGCCGAGGCACGGCTGGACCCGGCGCGGCCCACCTTCGTGACCGATTACCCGGCCGCGATCTCACCCCTCACGCGCGCGCGCCCGGACAACCCGGCCCTCGCCGACCGCGCGGACCTCTTCATCGCCGGCATGGAGATCGGGCCGTTCTACACCGAGCTCAACGACCCCGACGTGCAGGAGGCCCGCTTCCGCGAGCAGCTTCGCGGGCTCGACGCCGAGGAGTCCACCTTCCGCACCTTCGACCAGGACTTCATCGACGCCCTGAAGGTCGGCATGCCCCCCGCCGGCGGGCTCGGCCTCGGGATCGACCGCCTGGTGATGCTGCTGACCAACCAGCGCAGCATCCGCGACGCGATCCTGTTCCCGCTCATGCGCCCCCTCCCCGCGAGCGAGGCGTAGGCGGCAGCGCCCGCCGCACGGCGTGCGAACCTCCCCGCCGCGCCCTCTCGCTCACCGAGCGCCAACCACGCCCCCGTAGACTCGCCGCGTGCGCGTCCTCCTCTTTACGGACACGGCGAACGACGTGAACGGCGTCGCACGCTTCGTCCGCGGGCTCGGCGGCGCCGCCGCCACCGCGCAGCGCGAGCTGACGATCGTCACCTCCACGCGGGTCCCCGTGCCCCCGGGCGCGCAGGCCGAGCACATCATCAATCTTGAGCCCCGCGGCGCGCACCCCCTGCCCGGCTACGCGCACCTCGAGATCGTGGCGCCGCCCGTCCGCCGGCTCAAGGCCCTGGCGCGCCGGCTCGCGCCCGATGCCATCCACGTGTCGACACCGGGACCGGTCGGCGCCACGGGCCGGTACCTGGCCCGGCGTCTGGGGATCCCCCTGCTGGCCACCTATCACACCGACTTTCCCGCCTACGTCGCCCACCTCTTCGGCTCGCGCCTCCTGGCCCGCGGCTGCGCCCACGCGATGCGCCGCTTCTATCGCCCCTGCGACACCCTCTTCGTCCGGTCCCCGGAGGCTCGCCCGGGCGTCGAGGCGCTGGGGTTGGACCCCGCCCGCCTGGTCACGCTCGCGCCCGGCATCGACCACGCCGCGTTCAACCCCCGCTTCCGTCCTCCCGACGCCGCCGCCCTCCATGAGTTCTGGCGCGGCTACGCGGGTCTGGGCGTCGACGCCGAAGCCCCCAAGATCCTCTACGTGGGTCGGGTCAGCGTGGAGAAGAACCTGCCCCTGCTCGTCTCGGCTTGGAAGCAGGTCGCGGGAGGGCCGGGTGAGCGGGCCGCGCCGGCCCGCCCCCAGCTCGTCGTCGTCGGCGACGGACCGTACCTCCCTGCCATGCGCGCCGCGCTCAACGGGTGCCAGGCCGCATTCCTGGGCTTCCGCCACGCCGGCGAGCTCTCGACGCTCTACGCCGCCAGCGACCTGCTGGTCTTCCCCTCCGCGACCGACACGCTCGGTCAGGTCGTGATGGAAGCCCAGTCCTCCGGCCTGCCCGTGCTGGCCGCCGACCGCGGAGGTCCCCGCGGCCTGGTGAACACGCCCACGGCCTCGCCCCTACGCGCGCTCGCGGGTGAAGCCTCCGAGACGGGCGTGCTCCTCCCACCGGAGGACGCCCCGGCCTGGGCCCGCCAGATCCTCCGTCTGGCGCGCGACGCCCCGCTGCGTGCCCGCCTCGGCGCCGCGGGGGCCCGGGCCATGGCCGCGCTCCCCTTCGCCGCCAGCTTCGCCCAGTTCTGGTCCGTGCACGAGCGCACGGTCGCGGCGTGGAGAGACGCGGCCGGCGCGCGCACGAAAAAGGGCCGCACCTTCTGAAGGGCGCGGCCCTGGTGATTCACTCTGCCGGGGTGGTCAGGCGACCTTGCGGCGCGGCATGGTGCGGCGGCCGGTGCTGGTCCCCTTGCGCGAGGCCGCGTTGCCCTTCCAGGTGCGCCCGTTGAAGCGGAAGGTCGGGGCGAAGCTCGCGCGGGCCGTGGTGCGGGTCCCCGGGCGGCGTGCCGGCCGGCGCGTGCTCCGGGGGGCGGACTTGAAGGTCCGCGTGCCGGTGCGCCAGGTCCGGTTCGTCGGGCGGGCCGGACGGGCCGCGGGGCGGCGCCGGTTCGACGCCCGGGCGGTGGTGGCGCGCCGCGTCGCGGGGCGCGCGGACCGGCGGAACGTCCCGGACGTGCGCGCGGCGCTGGAGGGCGAGTGCCGGCGGGTGGCCGGCTTGCGGGCCGGGCGGCGCTTGGCCGGGCCCGTGCGCTTGGTGGCGCTCCGCCTGGTGGCGGCGCGGCCCACGGTGCGCTTGGCGGGCGACCGCTTGGGGGTCCCGCGGCGGGAGCTCGTGGAGCGCGAGGTCGAACGGCGCGTCGGCTTGGTCTTGCTGGGCATCACTGTCTTCCTTGCGTGGCGGGAACCCATGTCGGAGCGTCCTTGCTTTCAGGGCCCGGCCCCGCTGCGTGCCAAGCTCCCGAGCAGGCCACGGCACGTGCCGGGCCGATTCCCTCTCGTGACATGAGGCTTTCGGTCCCGCGACCCGGGCACATAACTCAATTCCCGCGAAAAACCGCCGCGGCGCGGAAACTGCGCGGGCCGGCCCGCCTCGTACCATTGCCCGATGACGCTCCGCGCCCCCCCCGAGCGCTGGTCGCCCCTCTCCTGGCAGTCCCTGCCCGCCGCGCACCAGGTGGAGTACCCCGACGCCGCGCTCGTGCAGGATGTCGTGGCCCGGCTGCGCCTGCTCCCCCCGCTGGTCACCTCCTGGGAGATCGAGCGGCTCCGCGAGCTCCTGGCCTCCGCGGCCCGCGGGGAGGCGTTCCTGCTCCAGGCCGGAGACTGCGCCGAGCGCACCAGCGATTGCCGCCCCGACGCCATCACCGGCATGCTCAAGATCATCCTGCAGATGTCCCTGGTGCTCGTCCTCACGAGCCGGCGCCCGGTGATCCGCGTCGGGCGCCTCGCCGGGCAGTACGCCAAGCCCCGCACCAGCCCCACCGAGACCCGCGAGCGCGACGGCAACCCGGTCACCGTGCCCAGCTACTACGGCGACCTGGCCAACCGCGAGGAGTTCAGCCCGGACGCCCGCCGCCCCGACCCGCGGCTCATGGTCGACGCCTACATGCACGCGGCCCTCACGCTCAACTTCGTGCGCGCGCTCGTGGAGCGCGGGTTTGCCGACCTCTCCCACCCGGAGAACTGGGAGCTGGGCTTCCTGGAGAAGGCCGCCCTGCCCGAAGAGCTGCGCGCCCGCTACCGCGCCGCCACGGCGCAGCTCCGCCAGGGGCTGGCGACGGCCCAGGCGGCCGGGGCCCGCCTCGAGGCGCTCACCCGCGTCGAGTTCTTCACCAGCCACGAGGGACTCAATCTTCACTACGAGAGCGCCCAGACGCG
>DASPKO010000200.1:0-3573 GCA_035628055.1 Phycisphaerales bacterium | reverse complement strand
CCGCAGTTTCCCACCAGCGTGCTCCTCGACCTTGTCTCGCTCTCGTTCGTCACCGATCCCGGGGCGCAGTACCGGCTGCTGGACCAAGGCGACCCGCGGACCCGGGCGGCGGTGCTGCTCGGGGCGGCTCCAGCAGCTCGGGGTTGGGCTCAGCCAGTACCTCGACGAACACCGCGAGGCCCTGCCCCAGGTCCGCATCGACCTCGGAGGCTTCGATGCCAACATCGGCGCCCTCTTCGGCGGAAAGAAGGGAACGCTCCCCATGTTCGGCATCGACGAGTACGGGCCCGAGCGCCGCCCCCTCAACCGCTACGTGATGGACGCCGACGTGCCCCCCGACTCGGAGAAGACGCCCTTCGAGATGGAGCCCTTCCGGTCTCCCTCCGACGCCGGAGGCGACCTGCCGGGGCTCGGACCGGTCCAGTCCATGTACGACCTGCTCGGCTCGAGCTACACGCTCAACGACCACGCCCTCAACGGCGAGGGCTCGGCGACGCTGGTGCCCCTGGCGGGCGGGAAGATGCCGTACGTCCTGGACCCGACCAGGACCTGGGTGCTCGGGCCGCACCCGATCTACAACTACCAGGAGAACGGCGACCGGGGCATGCGCTGGTACGGGCACAGGGATGTGCGCGCCAACCTGCTCTTCCTGGACTTCCACGTGGGGACGTCGCTGAGCGTGCCCCCCGGCGTGGTGAATACGACGGGCGCGTACACGTTCCTGCCGTACCCCGAGTGGCCGGTGTGATGCAAACTGATCTGCCTCTCACTCGACATCGTCTCGCAATCCCGCTCGCTCCGCGAACTGCTTGCCGCCATCCCACTCGCACCGACGCGCGAGGAGTGCCGAGAGAAGGGTGACCTGAGGTTGCCAGGCCGCCCGGCGCGGGAATCATGGGATGCGGCCAGGTGGCGTCTCTCGATCGACGCGGAGACGCTCGACGAGGCCTTCTCGCTTCTTCGGGAGCTCCTCGAGGGTGTCCGCCTGGATGAGCTGCCGATATGGGACGCGCAGACCACTCGCGACATCGTGATCGGCGTGACCCATGACACCTTTACCTGCACGGTCGGAGTGCCGCACGAATGGGTGACCTTCGCGGCCCAGCAGGGCTGCAATCTTGAAGTCGCGAGCTATCCAACTGTGGGCAACGGGGACGAGTAACTATCAGAGGTCCGAGCCGCCCTGTGGATTGGCAGTGGCCATCGGATCACCGGGGAGGAAAGCCGGTGTCAGTCCAGCCAGTCCTGCGCCGCCAAGCGCTGGGGAACGTACACCTCGCTGACGTAGGAGATGTCCTTGGTGATCAGCGACTCGACCTCCATCTTGAAGCCGTTGTCGAGCAGCCCCTGGATCTCGCGCTGCCACCCCTTGTGCCCCTGGAACCACGGGTAGCCGGCGATCTCCCTGGCGCGTTTGATGTCGGTCTCGGTCAGCTCGATCTGCACGTCGTCGGTCAGCTCGCACTGGCGATAGTCCTTGGCGCGGATGCCGACGAACTTCGCCTCCGGGATCGCCAGCCGCTCGCTCTCGAAGGCCAGCGAGATCGACCCCTGCTTGAGCACCGAGTAGATGTAGTGCCCCCAGGGGTCGCAGTCGAGCAGGCAGTAGATCGGCAGCCCGAGCTCCTGGTTGAGGCGGCGCAGCAGCCGGCGCACGCCCCGCGGGGGCTGCCCGCCCCCTTCGGTCAGGATGCAGTTGTGCTTCTCCCAGAAGCGGTCCTCGTTGAAGCGGCTCCAGACGGTGTTCTTCTCGACGTGCAGGACGAACTTCGCCTCGCACTTCTTGAACCGGATGACGTCCGGCTCGACGATCGAGGGGATCGCGTACCCACCCGAGCCCATGCGCCGGCAGTCGATCTCGTCGCCGCTGTCGATGATGGTGATGTTGCCGACCATCGTCCCGGCCTTCTTGGCGAAGATGTGCAGCTCCTCGCGGAGCGCCCCCAGCGTCACCTCGAGGTCCTCGAGCACGCCGTCGGACTCGTCCTGGTCGCCGAAGGTCTTCTCGCTCGTCCCCGCGACCGTGTGCAGCCCCTTGTAGAACATGGCGCGCAGGGAGAGCGTCTTGTCGGCGTCGATGAGCTGGCGGATGCTGTTGGCGTGCAGCATCGTCTGCATGAAGAGCCGGGCCTGACCCAGGTTGAAGAGCTGGCGCTCCTGCCGGGCGTCGCCCATCTGCAGGATGCCCCGCTTCTTGTTCCAGAGCGTGTTGGAGCGGGCCCGCGTCGGCACCTGGATCACCGGCTCCTGGCCCGCGAAGGCCCGGGCGGCGACCTCCCCAGCCAGCGTCGTGACCTTCTGCTGCGTCCGCGCGTCGCGGTCGGTGGCGGCCGGCGTGCGTGCGCGGGCCGCCCGGGGCTCCGGCGCGGGAGCCGCGCCGCGGGAACCGGGAGCCGTACCGCGGGAACCGGTGGCGGGACCTCTGGGGCTCTTCTTGGCCATGCCTGGCACTCCGTTGCCGTCTGGCGGGGAGTGTATCGGTCTCGGAGCGGGGCCAGGGAGAGTCGGCGCGCCGGGGCTACGCGCCGCCCGCCACTCACGCCAGGACCGAGAGTCCCGGCGCGACCCGCCCGCGCATCCACCGGGCGCCGGCGCTCACGAACAGCTCA
Organism: Phycisphaerales bacterium; assembly: GCA_035628055.1. Classification (GTDB taxonomy): domain Bacteria; phylum Planctomycetota; class Phycisphaerae; order Phycisphaerales; family UBA1924; genus DASPKO01. Next base: position 964 of record DASPKO010000200.1, on the reverse strand, counting down.
GCGCCCGGGGCCGCGTGCTGGAAGCGGACCATCGCCAGGCAGATCGTCGCCGAGCCCAGCCGCGGGCTGAGGGTCGAGCTGGTCACGGCCCCGACCGGGTCGCCCTCCGGTGCGAGCGCGATCGCGGCCCCGGTCCCGGGCTGGGGCGCCTCGGCCGCGCTGGTCTCCGCCTCGCGCTCGAGGACGAGCGCCACCAGCCGCTGCTTCGGGCGCCCGAGCGAGTGCATTCGCGCCACGACCTCCTGCCCCAGGTAGCAGCCTTTGGTCAGGCTCACGCGGTCGGACATGACGCCCGTCTCCGCGGGGAGGGAGCTGGGGCCGAAGTCGATGTTGTAGAGCGGCCACCCCGCCTCGATCCGGGCCGTGTTGTACGCCAGCCACCCGCAGGGCTCGGCCCCCGCGGCCCGCAGGGCGGCAAAGAGCGTGCCCGCCGCGGCCGTGGGCACGGTCAGCTCGAAGCCCGGCGCACCCGTCGAGTCCTGGCGCTCGACCGTGAATGTCGGCCCCTCGGGGCGAACGCGCCAGAGCGCCCCCTGGCCAGGGCCGAGCAACGGAGCCGGCGGACCGGCGACCGTCTCGGCGGCGCGGTCGAGCACGCCCCCGGCCTTCGGCCCGTGCACCGCCAGACGATGCAGCGAAGCCGTCTCGTCCACCAGTTCCACTTCCTCGGCCAGCAGGAAGGCGCCCAGCGTGCCGAGGGTCCGGTCCACCGCGTGGACATCGAGGTCCGCGAGCATCAGCCCGCCCGCGCCGGCCAGCTCGGGAGGCCAGCCCCGAGAGGGAAGGCTCTTCCCCAGCTCGAGCAGGCGGAGGTCGGCATCGATCCGCCCCTTGCGGTTGAGCCAGAACGCGCGGCGCGCGTGCAGGGGCTCAAACCCGCGCAGGTCCTGCGTGAGCATGCGGCCCAGGAACTCCAACCGCCCGGGACCCCGGATGCCGATCGTGCCCCGCTGGGGCTGGTCCA
>DASPKO010000199.1:0-11959 GCA_035628055.1 Phycisphaerales bacterium | reverse complement strand
CTTGGTTTCGCGCTCGGTCGCCCTGGCCGCGCTCCTGCTCCTGCTCGCGTGGCTCGTCGGCCGGCTCCTGACCGACCGCTACCTGATCACGCAGTTCATCTTCTGGGCGCCGGCCTTTCTGCTGCTGCCGGCGGCAGTCGTGCTGGCCCTGCTCGCCCGCTGGCCGCGCCTGCGACGCCACCGCCTCGACCCCCCCGAGCGCTACCGCCGCAGCCGCCTCGCCGCCTTCGCGCTCCTGTTCGGCCTCGCCGCCTGCCTCTTCACGGTGCTCGTCGACTGGCGCGTGCCGTGGGGCCGCCTCGCCGCCGGGCCGAACGAGCCGACCGAGACCCGGTTGACCCTGGCGCACTGGAACGCCACCACGCCCGACATCGACGCCTGGACCGGCTCGCTCCTGAGCGCCGCCGGCCCGCGGCCCCCCGACATCTTCCTCATCTCCAGCTTCGCGGGCCCGGCCCGCCTGGCCGAGCTGGCCGCCCCGCTCCGGGCGCGCTTCGCGCCCGGGCACGTCGAGCGCCACGGGCAGCTCGCGGTGGTCTCGCGCTACCCCGTCCTCCGCTCGGGCCTCGTCTCCCTGGGCCTCCCCACCGTCGAGGCCGGCCCAGCGCCCACCTGGTACGCCCGGGTCTACAACCGCCTCGGGCGAGTCCTGGGACTCCCTCACCGCCAGTTCGACCTCGCGGACACGGGCTCACTCCTCTTTGCCGAGCTCGAGACCACCACGCTCCTGGGCCGGCCCCTGGTCGTCTGGTTCATCGACCTCCCCTCGAGCCCCACCCTGCACCGCCGCGCCATCGCCGCGCAGGCCCGCGGGCGGCTGGACGAGCTGTGGCAGTCCGGGTGGCTCCCCGGGTCACGAGCCCCGGGGGTCTTCGGGCCCGACGTGCTCGCCGGAGACTTCAACATCCCGCGCTCCTCCGGCTCCCTGGGCGTGCTCGCTCCCGGGATGGAGAGCGCGTTCGGTCAGTCGGGAGTGGGCCGGCAGGCCACCTGGCCGCGCACACTTCCCGTGCTGGCCATCGATCACGTCTTCCTTGCCCCGCCCCTGCGGGCGGTGAGCTACGAGACGTTCGACCCCGGAGTGGCGGACCACCGGGTGCAGGTTGTGGTCGTGGCCGCGCCCCGGCCCGCCGCGCCCCAAGGGGAGTCCCGCTGATGCGGTCGTCTCCAGTCGAGACGTGCCGCGCGCCAGCGCTCCGCCCGATGCAACCGACGGCCCCGGTGGACAGATGGTGGAAAACCTAGTCGCCCGTGTTGTCCGGCGCCCTCCAGCGCGGCGACGCCTGCCTGTCGGTTGCAGCGTCGGTGGCCCCTCCCCGGCGCCCGCCGAGCGATCGCGCCAACCAAGCGACAACCCATGCACACGGGCAGCTTCGCACCGATCTCTTGTCGCTGAGCGGACTTGCGCGCCGCCGGAACGGCCCCGATCCCGGACCCGTCAGGGCCTACTGCTATGGGCACTAGGTAAGTTCTAATTCCTAGTAGGACCTTCGCCAAGCATGGGGAGACCGGCTCGGAGACGGTCCCGGGCCTTCCGCAAGGCCGCGCCCCGATACCGATTGTGAATAAGAGGTGCGGATGGGTGCGGGTTACCCCGGCCCGGCGGGTCCGCGGGCTCGCAGGGGCTGGCAGAGCGGGCAATGCACCGTGGTCCGCTGGGCAACCGTGCTCTCCCGCAGGCAGGTCCCGCAGGAGAGGCACGGGGCGCCCGCACGCCCGTAGACCGCCAGGCGTCGCCCCGCCCTGCCCGCACGCCCCAGCCCGTCGGTGTAGTCGCGACGCGTCGTGCCGCCGGCCCGGATCGAGCGCCGGAGCACCGCCGGGATCGCCCTCGCCAGCGCCCTCACCTGCCCGGCCCGCAGCCGGTCCGACCGCGCCGCCGGATGGATCCCGGCAAGGTGCAGGGACTCGTCGGCGTAGATATTGCCGATCCCCGCGGCCACGCGCTGGTCGAGCAGGGCGGCCTTGACCGCGCGCGTCGTCCCCGCCAGGGCCGTGCTCAGGTCGCGGGCGCTCAGCTCGAGGGCGTCCGGGCCCAGGCCTGACCACCGGACCTCGAGCTCGGCGACGCTGCGAAAGGTCCACAGGCCTCCGAACCGCCGGGGGTCGCGGAAGACCAGCAGGTGCTCGGTCCCATCCGGCCGGCGCACCCGCCACCGGGCGTGCACGTGCCCGGGCCGCTCCGGGCTGGCGCCCGCCGGCAGGAGCATGAGCTGGCCGGTCATGCCCAGGTGCACCAGCAGCACCCGCGCCTCGCGATCCCGCGGCGCCGGGCCGCCCCGGCGCCCCGGCCGCCCCAGGATCGCGAGCTGTTTGCCGTGGCGCCGCAGCGCGACAGCCTCGGTTCCCTGGAGGAGGTCCCGCGCCCTCGCCGGGCCGGTCACAATGTCCGGCCGGAGCAGCTCGGCGCGCAGGACCCGCGCCCCGGCCAGCAGCGGCTCCAGCGACCGGCGGACGCATTCGACCTCGGGCAGTTCCGGCACGGCAACCGTTCGGGACCCAGCAGGGCCCCGCCCTCCTCATCAGAAACCCACCGGAAACAGGGCCGCACCGAGCCGTCGGACGGCCTGCCGGCGACCCGGCGCTCCATTGTTGTCGTTGAAACACGCGCGCGTCGTGCCCGGAACACCCGGCTTGCCCGGCCCGCAGGTGCCCGCCCGCCCGCGCCCCCGCCGGTCTCGGGCTCAGCCGCCAGCCAGACGTGCCCGCCCGCGCCCGGCCCCCCCAAGCCCGGGAGAATGAGCCATGCCCGATCCCACCCGTCCCGCGCCCCTTCCGGCCGATCCCGCCTCGCCCACGGACACCGGCGTGACGCCGGGAGAGCGCGCGGCGCTCACAATGCCCGCGCCCGTCGTCGTGGTGCGCCGGCGGCGCCGCGGACGCCGCGTCATTCTCTGGTCGCTGGGCGCCCTGCTCCTCGTGCTGGTGGTGGGCGTCGCCCTGCTGCCGCAGATCGCCTCGGCCATCGGGCCGGGGATCGCCGGGTCGGCCGCCAGCGGGGCCATCGCGGGCTCGGTCAAGGTCGATCGCCTGAGCTTTTCGTGGGGCGGGCCCACCGTGGCGGGACCGGTCACGCTCCTGGACCCGCAGGGCGGGACGGTCGGCACGGTCACGCTCCGGGCCGACGCGGGCCTTTGGGACGTCATCTCCGGACGATGGTGGAGCGCCCAGCGCCTGGATGTCGGCGCGGTCCAGGTCGAGGGAAATCTCGACATCGTGCGGTCCGTCGATGGCACCACCAACCTCGACCGCGCCATCGCCCCGACGGGCCCCGAAGAGGAGAAGTCGTCCGGGGGCCCCGAGCAGGTTCGCGCGCTGGTCACCGTGACCGATCTCGACGCCACGTTCCGCGACCAGAGTGCGCCCGAGACCTCGCCGACGGCGCGCGGCGTGGGCGTGCGCGACCTGGCGGGCGACCTCGACATCGACTGGCGGACCGACGGCCCCAGCGCGATCAGCGCCGACCTCGCCGCCGCGGTGGTCAGCGGCGGGGCCGTCGACTCCGGCGCCGCGCCGATGAAGATTCTCGCGGACGTCAAGGCGGGGCGCACGCCCGCCGGCGCCCTGGGCCAGGTCGAGGCGGACGTGACCGTCTCGGGTGCGCCGACGGCGGTCGCCGATGCCCTCGGCGGCTTCGAGGGGGCCCTGGCGCGTGACGTGGGTCACCGCGCCGACCTGGTGATCGACGCCTCCGGCACGCCCCAGTCCGGGACCCTCACGCTGCAGGCGACCGCCGACGGAGCGGGCGCTGATCTGGCCATGGCCGCGCGCGACGGCGTTCTCTCCCTGGAGCGTCCGGGCTGCGTCTGGGCCCGCACCACCGCGTTCCTGTCTGAAGCGCCGGGGCTCGACCAGCCCATCGAGCAGGCCGGGGCGCGGATCCGCCTCGAGCAGGCCCCGGCGGTCGAGATCACGCTCGAGAAGCTGCGGGCACGCCTCCCCGGCGCCGGCGCTCCGGCCGCCGGCGGGGGTCCCGAGGCGCCCGCGGCGGGCGCGCTGGCGCAGATGGACCTCCGCGGCGCCGAGGTCCTCGTCCGCGTCCGCGTCAGCGAGATGCGCGGCGAGGTGGCGCTCCCCGAGCAGATGGCCGCCGCCCCGGCCGCCTCGCCGGTGCCGCCCCCGGGCACGGTCTCCGGACCGGCCCCGGCGCGCGGTCCGGGCGCCGCCCCGCCCCCGGCGGCGGCGTGGAGGCCGTTCACGATCGCCGCGACCGAGCTGGTCGTGGAGTCGCCCGACGTGGCCCAGGGAGTGCGGGTGACGGCCTCGTCGCGCGCGACGATCGACGGGCAGCCCGCGGGGGACCTCGCGGCCAACCTTCGCGCGGCGGGCTTGCTCGATGAGGCCGGGCATCTGCGTCCCGGCCTCCCGCCCGAGTACGAGGGCGACGTGCAGGTGCGCGGCGCCAGCACGGCGCTGTTGCAGCCCGTGGTCAGCGGCATGAACCTGCCGCTCGACCTGGCCACCGACGTGGGGCGCGCGGTCGACCTCACCGTCAACGCGGTGGCCGCCGGGCCGGTCGAGCCGCCCGCCGCCCCGGCGACGGCACCGGCGGGCCTGGCCACGGTCCCGCGCACGAAGCTCTATCTGACGCTCAAGTCGGACAACCTGGGGGTCTCGGCGCCGCTGCGCCTCGAGGGCGGAGTCCTGCAAACGCGCGACGAGCCCGCGCAGCTTTCCATGGCCCGGACGGCCCCGCTCCTCCAGCGCCTGCTGACGCCCGCCGACGGGACGCCTGCCACCGTCGAGGTCGGTGGCCAAGGCGCGGTGCGCGTGGCCGTGAGCGACCTGGCGTTCCCGCTGAGCCGCCCCGAGGGCCAGTCCGGCGGCCTGCGGGACGTGCGGGCCAACGTCGGCGTGAATGTGGCCGATCTCTCGGTGCGCACGCTTCCCGCCGCCGCCGCGCCCGCGGTCGACGGCGCGCCGCCGCCGGCCGTGCCGGCGAGCCCCGTGGTCATCACGCGGCTGGACCTGGCGATGGCCCTCCCCGGTGAGGCGGGCCCGACCATGACGATCGACGCGGACCTCACGCACGAGAACGCCCCCTTCACGCTCGCCGGCAATCTCGCGGCCCCGGGCTTGCTCGAGGCGCCGCCCTCCTCCCCTCCGCGGCCGCAGGGGGCGGGCGAACCGGTCCCGGTCAGCCCGATCGCCCGGCTCGCCCAGCTCCGCCCCACGGGACGCCTGGCTCTTGAGAACCTCCCCGAGTCGGTGCTGAAGCTCGTGCCCGCGCTGGCGGCGCCGCCGGGCGGCCCCGCGCCCGACGACGTTCCCGGGCAGGGCAAGGCGCTGGTGCGGGGAATCGTCGGCCCCGCGCTCGACGCGACCGTGACCCTCGCCTCTCCGAGCGCCGAGGCCACTGACCTGCAGGCCACCGTGGCGGGCCCGTCCCTCAACCTGGAGCTGGCGGCCCGGCTCTCGCCCGAGGCCGCCGAGATCGGGACGCTCCGCGGGCAGGCAACGGTCGAGCCCGCCGACGCGGCGGGCCTGCTGGCGGCGCTGACGCCGGCGCCGGCCGCGGACACCCCCGGTGCCGCTGCGGCGCCGGGGGCGCCCATGCGGCTGGCGCAGGCCGCCACGCTCAGGCTCGAGACCCAGCCCGTGCGCCTCCCGCTGCCCCTGCCCGGGCAGGCGATCGACGCCTCGCGCCTCGGCACGATTCACGCGCGGGTGACGACCGAGCGGCCCTTGCTCATCGAGAATGTGCCGGTGGGGACCGGCGCCGAGGCCCTCGGAGTGAGCGACTTCACCGCCACCGCGGCGATCCCCGGCGCCGTGCTGGCCCGGCCCGGGGGCGCGAACGCCGAGCCGGTGCGCGTCACCGCGACGGGCGACCTGCTCGCCTCGGGCGGCGCCCGCCTCGGGCACCTCGAGGCCAGCGCCGAGCTGGGCGTCGGCGGTGCGGCGCGCCCGCCCCAGTTCACCGTGGCGCTCACCGAGGTCGACACCGCGCTGGCCGACCGTCTGCTCGCGGGCGACCGCGGCCTGGCGGGGGCGATCGGTCCGACCGCGAGCCTGGACATCGCCCTCCTGCCGGAGACCGCTGCGGGGGAGCAGAAGTTCCGCGCCGTGATCCAGGCCCCGCGCCTGCGCACCGAGCCCATCGAGGCCACGCTCACCGACGAGTGGATCACGCTCGACAAGCCCGCGACCATCCGCCTCGAGCCCGACGTCGCCTGGCTGAACGAGCACTTCTTCACCGCGCCCCGGCCCGGCGCCGTGCCCGCGCCGGCCTCACCCCCCCCGTCACCCGCGCCGCCGTCACCGGCCCGCCGCCCGGAGTCGGCCCCGGTCCCAGGCCCGCAGCCGCCGAGCCCCGCCCCGCCCCCAGCCGCCGACCCGGGCTCGCAGGTGATCGGTCGCCCGAGGACGCAGCCGCCGACCCCCGCGCCGCGTCCGGCGCCCTCCCCGCGCGACATCATCTCGGACGTCATCCCGCGGCTGGGCGACGGCGCCGGCGCGACCGACACCGCGCCCCGCGCTCCTCGACCCCGGCTCGCGGCCATCGAGCCGATCACGCTGCAGATCGCCCGCCTCCGCCTGGGCCGCCCCGCCGGCGCGACGGATCCCGCGGGCACGCAGCGCGGGCTCTTCGTGCCCGGGTACGAGCTCGACGCCGAGTTCGCCGCTCCCGCGCTGACGCTGGCCACCTCCGCCGGCGGCCAGCCCGGCCAGCTCCGGCTCGCCGACGTGCGCCTGGCCACGCAGACGCGCGAGAACGGGGTGCAGGCGCTGGAGTTCTCGGCGGCGGCCTCGGAGCAGGGCTCGGGGGCCGAGCGCTCGACCCTCTCGGCCCAGCTCTCGAACTTCGCCACGCCCACCGGGGCCTTCTCGGCGCCCACCGCCACGCTCAACGCCTCGGGCAACCTGCGCGCGTTCCCCACGGCCGTGATCGACGCCCTGGCCGGCCAGGGGGGCCTGCTCACCGAGGCCCTGGGCCCGACCGTGAGCGCCACCCTGAACGCCGACCGGCTCTCGCGGCAGGGCGGCGTCCTGTCGGCCGAGGCCACGAGCGAGCGCGCCGGCGCCCGCCTGACCGGGCGCGTCCAGGATGGCGCGTTCGTGCAGACCGGGGCCGTGCAGGTGAACCTGTCGATCGTGCGTCGCGAGCTGGCGGCCTACGTGACGCGGGCCTTGCCGACCATCGCGAGCGTCGAGAAGACCCGGGAGGACCAGCCCGCCCTGCTCACCGCCGAGGGGCTCACCGCGCCCCTCGACGGGGACATGCGCAAGCTCAACGGGGTCATCACCGTCGACCCCGGGGTGGCCCGTTTCGAGACCATCGGGGGCCTGGGCCAGCTCCTCAAGCTCGGCGGGGGCCGGCGCCAGGGCGTCGTGGGCCAGCGCCTCGAGCCCTTCACGCTCCGCGCCGAGAACGGACGGCTGAGCTACGACCGCTTCCGCCTGGCCCTGGGCGAGTTCGACCTCGAGACCCGGGGCGTGGTGGACCTGGTCAGCCGCCAGGTGGACGTGATCACCTACGTGCCGCTCTTCGCCCTGAGCGATGAGGTGGCGGGTGCGCTGAACACGAACCTGTCGCGGGTGCTGCCGGGCGCGGTCGACCGCGCCACCATGGTGCCCATCCGCACGCGCGGGGCGATCGGCGCCACCACGACGAACGTGGACATGGAGCTCTTCGTCCGCGAGGCCGGCCAGGGGCTGATCCAGTCGCCCGAGAAGGCGATCGACGAGCTCCTCAAGGGCCCCATCCAGGACATCCTCAAGCCGAGGAAGTAGCCGGAGCGGCGGGAAGGGGGCCCGCACGGGCGCGCCGCATCTGTCTTCGCGCCCTGAAAGAAGAACCGGCCGGGCTCCCGTGGAGCCCGGCCGGTCGTCGTTGCCGTGCGCGGGGCCGCCCCGCGTGCCCGCGGGTCCGTCAGCGGCAGCCCCCGCCGCTGACCGCGGTGAACCACGCGTTGAGGAACGCGCTCACGTCGGCGGTGGTCACCGTCCCGCTCTGGTTGAAGTCCGCCACGAGTGTCCCGTTGGCGATGTCGCTGAACCACTGGCTCAGGAAGGTGGAGATGTCGGCGGTGGTCACCTGGCCGTCCCCGTTGCGATCCGCCGGGCAGGGCGGGGCGGTCGGGGTCTGGTTCAGGAGCACGAAGACGGCGTTGGAATCGCGCGCCGCCACCACGATGTCCGGGGTGGCGTTGTTGTCCAGGAGCCCGACGGCCAGGTGCTCGGGATTGATCCCGACGCCGATGGGCGCCTGGGCGGTGAACGTGCCGGCCCCGTTGTTCCGGAGGATGACCAGGGTCCCGGAGTCCTGGTTCGTGACGGCGAGGTCGATGTCGCCGTCGAGGTCGAAGTCGGCGGCCGCGACCATGTCGGGGTTGGAGCCGCCCGAGGGGATGTTCGCCGGCCCGGAGAAGGAGAAGCCGCCGTTGTTCGTGAAGACCGAGACGAAGTTCAGGCCCAGGTCGTCGTCGTCGAGGGTGACGATGAGGTCCGGGAGGCCGGTGTTGACGTTGGCGATGGTGATGCCGTTGGGCCGGACCGTGCCTCCGACCGAGATGGTGGTGGCCAGGGTGAAGACGCCCGCGGTGTTGGAGAAGACGGTGATGTTGGGCGAGTCGTGATTGGTGACGGCCAGGTCCAGGTCGCCGTCGTTGTCCAGGTCGCCCAGTGCCGCCAGGCGGGGCTCGATGCCCCCCGAGGGGACGTTGGTGGCGGCGAGGGTCGAGCCCATGTCGCGGATGATGGTGACGTTGTTGCTGTCGCGGTTGGCGGTGACGAAGTCGAGGTCGCCGTCGTTGTCCACGTCGCCGCGGGTCAGGCCGCGGGCGTCGGCGCCGACGGTGGCCGAGCCCCCGCCGCTGATGAAGGTCATGCCGCCCTGGTTGAGGAAGACCCGGGCGGAGTTGATGTTCTGCAGGACCACGACCAGGTCGTTGTCCCCGTCGCCGTCGAAGTCGGTCGCCGCGATGCCCTCGGGCCCGGTCCCGGGGCCGGTCAGGAGGGTGGGACCGGCGGCGAAGCCGCCGTTGCCGTTGTTGATGAAGAAAGAGACGGCGTCGGGCGTGTCGGTCGTGACCGCCAGGTCGTTGTCCCCGTCACCATCGAAGTCCGCGATCGCCGTCATGCTCGGGCGGATCGCGGGGAGCGAGGTGGGGGTGGAAAAGGGGATCTGGGCCAGCGCGGACCCACAGATCGCCAGGACCGAGGCCGCGCTCAGGCGGACTGACAGCTTGCTTTGCATAGGCACTCCTTCCGCGAGCGAACCCAAGAAGACCGGTCACCGTGTGGCCGGCGGCGCTCGCACAGAGTGCTAGAAGGCAAGCGCGGTGCCAGGCGCCGCCAGGGGGCACTCCAATGCAAAAATCAAGAGATCGCCCGAACCCGGGCGGGCCCATCCCCCCCGGACAGGCTGCGAGTGGCCACCACCCGCCGCGCTTGGTGGCCAGCCTGGCCCGGCCCGTGGGGGCGCGGCCAGCGATGGCCTAGAGCACGAAGGCCCGTTCGGCAAAGAGCTTCTCGAACCGGCGCAGGTTCGGGTCTTCCGCCGGCAGCTCGGTGCCGATGCCGACCAGCAGGTCCACCAGCCCGGCAAAGTCCGCCAGCGCGATGAACTCGCGCTCGGCGCGGGCCGGTCCCAGCCGGGCCGCGTCGTAGGTGCCCGCGAGGTGCTCGGCCAGGTGGGGCATGTTGTGGTAGTTGCCCAGGGGGAGGCAGAGGCAGGTCGCCGCGTAGCCGAAGGAGCAGAAGACGCTCGCCTCGCACGCCCCCCCGGGCATCAGCTTGCGCTGCCAGGGCCGCCCGGCGGAGGGCCCGGTCTGCGCGGCGTGGGGTTGCGCGGGCCGCCCGAAGACCTCCTCGGCCCGCTTGGCGCAGGCGGCGGTCAGCCAGGGGGAGAAGATCGAGATCCGGTCCCCCACGCGCACGATGGGTCCCGCGCCGATTGGCGACTCGGGAAACGCCCGCGAGTTCTCCAGCGCGATCACCCGGGCCTCGGGCGGCATGGTGCGCGCCCGGCACGCCGCGATCGCGCCGACGAAACCGATTTCCTCCGCGCGCGTGAAGAGCAGGCGCGTCTCCTCCACCGGCGCGCTCGCCGGGCCCGACGCCGCCCCGTCCCCGCGCAGCATGTCCCACGCGGCCAGCGCGGCGGCCACCCCGGCCAGGTCATCGCACCCCGGCGCGTGCACGATCCCGTCCACGAGCCCGGAGGGCTCCAGCCGCCAAGTGCCGACGTCGCCGGGGCCGATCAGGTCGGCCGCCCCGGCGGGCTCGACCTGGATCGTGTGGAACGAGAAGGCGGTGTGGGGCCCCGAGGCCGGGCCCGTGATCCGCGCCGGAACCCCGCCCGCGGGCCCCGGCGCGGCGTCCGGGTAGAGCGTGATCGGCGCACCCTCGAAGAAGGCCGGCTGCACCCCGCCGCGGAACGAGACCTCGCACAGGCCCCCGCCGAGCACCCGCTCGACGACGAACCCGGGATGATCCAGGTGTGCCGTGATGAAGATCGGCGAGCCCCCGTCCCGGGCCCGCGACGCGATCCGCTCGGAGGTCAGGACCAGGTTCCCGGCGCCGTCGCGGTCGATCCGCACGTCCGGGCGCTGGGACGCCCAGCGATCGATCCAGGCCGTCACGCGCCACTCCCGGCCCGCCGCGGTGGGAAGCTGCGTGAGCTCGAGCAGCCACTCGAGGTGGTCGGGACGGCATCCGCCGGTCTGGCTCATGCGCGGATGGTAGAGACCGGTCCCGCGAGGCCTCGTCGAGGCGCGGGCGCCTCCGGCGCGTGCCCGCCCGGCCCGCCCCTAAACTCCGCCCCCATGCCCCCGTCCGCCAGCGGGTTCGATCCCGTGCAGGTCATCGCCGCCCGCGTCCGCGAGGCGATCGTGCGCGCCTTCCCCGGCCGGGACGAGGCCGGCACGGCCGACCCGATGATCACCCCGGGTCGCAACCCGGCCCTGGGCGACTTTCAGTCCAACGCCGCGATGGCGCTCGGCAAGGCGCTGGGCCTGCCCCCGCGCCAGGTCGCCCAGGCGATCATTGCCAACCTCGATCCCGGCGAGCTCCTCGAGCCCCTGAGCGAAGCCTCCGCGGCCGGGCCGGGCTTCATCAACTTCCGTCTCCGCTCGCCCGCCCTGGGCGTCCTGCTGGACCGGCTCGAGAGCGCCCGCCTGGGCCTCGAGCCCCCCTCCGAGCCGCGGACCGTCGTGGTCGATCTGTGCGGGGTGAACCTGGCGAAGCAGATGCACGTCGGGCACCTGCGGTCCACCATCATCGGCGACGCGCTGGCGCGCACGCTGGAGCGCCTCGGGCACCGCGTCGTCCGGCAGAACCACGTCGGCGACTGGGGCCTGCCCATCGCCATGGTGACCGCCAAGCTCCGAGACCAGGCGGCCGCCGGAGCCGTCGACCCCGACCGGCTCACGCTCGACGGCCTCGAGAGCCTCTACCGCCGGGCCCAGCTCGAGTGCGCCGCCGATGAGCGCGGGCTGGCGGCGGCGCGCCGCAGCGGCCACCCCAAGGCGCTGGCCGAGCTCGAGGCCCAGGTCGAGGGAGCGACGGGCGAGCTGGCCCGCGCCAAGGCGACGCTGCTGCGGCTGCAGGCCCACGATCCCGAGACCGTCGCCTGGTGGCGCCGCGTCTATGACATCACCATGGCGGCGTGCCTGGCGACCGTGCGCCGCCTGCACGCCGACATCGACGAGCAGGACTCGGCCGGCGAGTCGAGCTACGCGCACGAGCTGGCCCCGCTGGCCGACGACCTGCGGGCCCGGGGCATCGCCGAGGAATCCGACGGGGCGCTCGTGGTGCGCGTCGAGGGCCTGGCCGAGCCCTGCCTGGTGCGCAAGAGCGACGGAGGGTACCTCTACGCCACCACCGACCTGGCGGCGATCCGCCGGCGGGTCTGGACGCTCGGGGCCGAGCGGGTGATCTACTGCGTCGACGCCCGCCAGGCGCTGCACTTCAAGCAGGTCTTCGCCGCCGCCCGCCGGGCCGGATACGCCACCAA
>DASPKO010000198.1:0-4437 GCA_035628055.1 Phycisphaerales bacterium | reverse complement strand
GTCGGCGAAGCTCGGGTCGCGCATGATCTTGGGGGTGATGAAGACGTAGAGGGTGGTCTGCTGGGTGGCCTTGGCGGTGTCGCGGAAGAGCAGTCCCAGGAGCGGGATGTCGCCCAGCAGCGGGACCTTGATGACGGTGTCCTGGGTCGCCTCGAACGTGAGGCCGCCCACGACGATGGTCGCGTCGGAGGGAACCGTCACGGAGGCGGAGCTGATGTTGTTCCGCTGCGTGGGGGGCTGGAGCCCGTTGCTGGCCGCCCCCGTGAAGCTGGAGAGCTCGATGGCGTAGTCGAGCTTGAGGTAGCCCCCCTCGCTGATCTGCGGCGTGACCGTGAGCAGGGTCCCGGCCTCGGCGGTCCCCCCCTGCGCGGTGGTGGTGGTGTTGGCGTTCTGCGTGGTCGCCGCGAAGGGGACCTCGTTGAAGCTGCTCACCTCGGCCTGCTCGTTGTCGTCCACCAGGAGCTGCGGGGTCGAGAGGATGCGGCTGTCGGAGTTGGTCTGCAGGGCGTGGAGGACGATGGGCACCTGGTCGCTCTTGATCATCGCGGTGACCAGGCCCGCCGCGCTGGGCACGGTGCGCTTGTCCTGGATGTTCGTCAGCGGGGGCGTGATCCCGAAGCTGGTGGCGTAGGCGAACTCGCCCGCGAGGATCTGCTGCTCGAACCGGAGGCGGAAATCCTCGTTGCCGGTGATGGCCACGATCTTCGCGTCGATGTAGACCTGCGGGCGGCGCAGGTCGAGCTTGTGGATGAGCCGCTCGAACTGCGGCTGCACGCGCTTGAGGGCCTTGACGATCACCTGGTTGTTCTGCTCGTCGGCGAGCACGAACGTGTTCTCGTCGGCCTCGATGGCGGCGAGCGAGGAGCCCGCCTCGGCCTGGCGCCGCGCCTCCTGCTCGGGGGTCTGCGGGACGGGCGCCTGCTGGGACCGGTCGAACTGCGTCTGGCCCAGGCGCCGGTCGAACCCGCCGCGACCGAGGCCGCGCTGCAGCAGGGGCCCGGTCCCGGTGGGCACCTGGTTGCTCAGCAGGTTGCGCATGATCTCGGCGACCTCGGTCGCCTTGGAGTGCTTGAGCTTGTAGAGCTCGACCACGATGAGCTCGCTGGCCGTGAGGTCCGCCAGCTCGACCACCAGGCGCTCGACGCGCTCGTGCTGCTCGGGGGTGCCCCGGTACATGAACATCCCCGACTCGGGGAAGACCGTGAAGCCCGGGCCCGCGCTCGCGTCGATCGCCGCGGCGGGCTGGTTGGTCGCGGTCGCCTGGCCACCCCGCGTCGTTCCGGCGGCGCCGAAGCTCGGCGCGCTCTGCCCGTCGGCGTACCCCACCGCCCCCAGGCCCAGGCGCTGCCCCTCCATCGCGACGGCGTCGCTGGCGCGGTAGGCACGGGTGAGCAGCGTGTTGGGACGGTCCACGATCAGGATGAGCTCGCGGAGCGCCGAGGTCTCGTCGATCCGCCCGCGGAAGAAGAGCGCGTTGCCCTGCGGGTCCACCGTCAGCCGCTGCGCCAGGTTCGAGAGCATGCCCACGGCGACCTGCGGGGCGGGCTGGTTCGGCTGGCCCGCCGCGCCGGGCCGCTGGGTCGCGGCGCCGGTTTGCCGCGGGGCCGGCGCGAGCTCCCCGGCGAGCTCGAGGATGCGGTCGCGCGCAAAGCCCGCCGCCACGTGCATCAGGTCGAAGCGCTGCGGGAGCAGGTTGGCGCGCTCGGCGCTCACGGCCCGGACCAGGTCCTCGGCCAGGCCGACCTGCCGGGGCGTGCCCGTGACGATCATGATCCCGATGTCGTCAAGGAAGGAGGCGGCCGCGACCCTGGTTCCCGGCGCCGCCACGCCCTGCTGGATGCCCAGGGTCAGCAGGCTGGGCGCCAGCGAGCTGGGCTGAATCCCCGGCGTGCGGATGACCCGCGTGGTGGCGAGGCGGTCGGCGCCCACGTTGGGCTGCACGTCCTCGAGCCGCTGCGCCACGTAGACCCCGGGCACCGATTCCACCAGCGTGTACCCGTTCTGCTCGAGCAGCAGCACCAGGAAGGGGATCACATGCTCGGCGGGCAGCTCGATCGGCGCGGGGAGGACGACCGTCTTGTCCTGCAGCCCGGTGTCGAACGAGATGATGGGCAGGCCCAGTTGGTCGCGCACCGAGATGACGAACTGCGAGAGCTGGACCGGGTCCGAGAAGGGACCGAAGCGGAAGGTATCTCCGGGCCCGAGGGGTTCAACGGCCTCGGGCTGCGCCCCCGCGTCGGTCGGCCCCGGAACCGCGGCCGGGGCAGCGGGCGGCTGCCCCGCGCCCGGAGCCGGAGGCTGCGCGCCCGGCGTCGCGGCACCGGGCGCGGGCGCAGTCGGCGGTGGCGGCGTCGCCGGAGCCACCGTCCCTGGGCGCGCGGGCGCGGGCGAGGGGGGCGACCCGGCGCCGGGCTTCGACGGCGTCTTGGCAGGTGCGGGCGGAAGAGAGATTGGCAGCGGGGTGGCCCGCGCCGTGCCGGCCAGGAGCACCAGCGCCGTCATCGCCAGGTGAAAGGGCGCGGCCGTGGAGAGGGCAGGGCGGTCGGGGTGCTTCACGGCATGCTCTCCTGGATCGGACCTGGCGGAGCGCGGAACGGATGAATCGCGGATCACTGGCATCGGAACTGACGGACCGCCACGAGGGCGGACCGCCCGGCCGGCCCGGGGCGGGGGTCCGCCAAGGCTATCCAAGGGCGACCGGGCCAAGAGCGACGGGGCCACAGGCGACGCGGACGGGTTTCGCCGGGTCGCTCACGCCCACCTGTTCAACCGGTGTCGGAGGCCCGGGCTGCGTGCGGGGCCAGGGCCCTATCTATCGCCCCAGCGCGCCGAGCACACCCAGCACGATGAGGAACCAGACAGGCGCCAGGCTGAAGAGCGACACGACGCCGAACCCGAGGGCGGCGAGAACGGGCTCGAACGACCGGGCCTCCAGCCGCCGGTGGAACGAGATCGCATGGAACAGCGGCCAGGCGATCAGCCCGCCGAGGAAGACGCGGAGCGCCGGCCGCGACGCGGGAAACCCAAAGGCACTTGGGTCCATCATGAGCGCGGCGGCGACGATGCTCAGCGGAAGGGCGAAGGAGACCAGCGCGAGCGCTCGGGAGACCCGGGGTTGGCCCCCGACACGCCGGATCACCGGGTCGGGCTCGCCGCACTCCGGGCAGATGATCCCTGCGGCGAGGCGGCCGTGCACGGCGCGCCGCCCGGCGAGTTGGGCCGAGAGGTCGTAGCCGCAGCGGGCACAACGGGGCGTGACCGCGTTCATGAGCGGCGGCACCCACACTCCGGGCAGGTCGGCGCGCCCACGGGGTCAGCGCCGGGTGAGGCAAACCGAGACAACGCGGACCGCGGACGCACGATCGCGCGCCAGCGTGGCGCCGCTGAACTCATTCGTTCCCGGAAGCAGGCTCGCCCGCGGCGTCGGGCGGCGAGGCCGCCTCGTCCTCGGCCTCCCGCGGACGCGTCATCGCCTCCGGCCCGTCGCCGAGGTAATGCAGGGGCGGCACGGGCAGGGCGCCGACCGTCCAGACGTGGTGCGAGGTCACGCCCCACGGCTTGAAGCCGCCCCGCAGGTTCACGGTGACCGCCTGGTACAGCGGCTCGCCCCCCGGCCCGCGCCGGCCCAGGGGCGAGACCGGCTTGAAGATGTCCACCTTCGCCTGGTCGCCCCACACCCAGACGCGCCCCACGTGGTAGACGGGCAGGCCGGCGTCGATGTTCTCCGCGGTCACCGGCAGCGCCAGGCGACTGGTCTCCGAGAGGACGCGCCGGTAGGTCGCCGCCCGCATGCCCGCGGGCACGTTGAGCACGAACCGCCCCCCGTGGTCCTGGGTGTCCGCGACGCCCGGGTCGTCGAAGATCTGGTAGCGCCCCTCGTCGCCCCCGGGCGGATAGTGGCGCACCACCCACCGGGCCGCGACGGCCATGACGTCGTGGGCGGTCGGGGAGTTCGGGTCGCTGAAGGCCGACTCGTCCTTGCTCAGGGGGTGGGCGGTGTAGCCCACGCAGGACGTGAGAGCGGCCAGGGCCGCGGCCACGGCCAGGAGCGGGAACGCGAGGCGTGACGTCCGTGTCATGTTGGGATTCCCTCGGCGCGGCGCGCCCTGACGCCGCCGACCGGCGCAGACTGTATCCGACGGCGCCGTCCGCCGGGCAGGGTCGCGGCCGACGCGCGCGGCGGAGACCGTGCCGAGCAGGGCAGGGGGCGGCTCCCGGGCCGGCACCGGGCGCCGGGGCCCGCGTCGGTACTATCCGCCATGCCCCCCGAGCTGCCCGCCGCGGGACGACGCTTCGTGCTCGGCATCTCCGGCGCCTCGGGGGCCATGTACGCGCTGCGGCTGCTGGAGCGGATGCTCGCGCTGGGCGCGGAGGTCCACCTGGTGGTGACCGAGCACGGGCGCCGCCTGCTCTTTGCCGAGGCGGGGGTCACGCACG
>DASPKO010000197.1:0-5727 GCA_035628055.1 Phycisphaerales bacterium | reverse complement strand
CCCGCCAGGTCCAGGGCGTAGGCCAGGCGGAAGAAGAGACGCGGATCGGTCGGGTCGGCCGCGACGGCCCGGCGGAGGGCCTCGATCTGTGCCGAGCGGTCACCGGCGGCCTCGGCCCGCTCCGCGGCGGCGACCTGCTCGGCGGCGGCCCTGGGGTCGCGCTCGTGGGCCGGGCCGGCCCCGATGACCACGTCGAGCGGGTCCGAACGATTGCCTTGTTGAATACTCATGCGGATTCCCTATAACCGGCGTCGGGCCGAGAACTGGAAGATCGTAGGCCCGGAAAAGCCGGGTTTCGGCACTCGGAAGTGCGCCGGCCCCTACCCGGTCCGCCTCCGCAGACATGAAGGAGATGACCGGGGCTTGTTTGTCATCAAGCGTGGTGTATGTGGTTGAGTTCTCTCAAACGGATACCGAGGTGAGTAGATCGTCTATCCCCCCTTTGTGTGAGGCGGGCTGGAGCTTTCCGCGCGGGCGGGGCGCGGCCGTGCGCGCGGTCGGTCGCGGTGGTCTGAATCAAAGCGAGCGGTGACGGGCCACCCCGGTGGGGGTCCGGAGCCTTTTCAGGAGGTGGTGTGTGACAACGAACGCATGGTGTACCCGTCTGTGTTGGGCCCTCGGTCTGGCCGCCGCGAGCACGTTTGGCGGTGGCGCCGCGCTGGCGCTCGAGCCCGGCGACAAGCAAGCCGGCGACCAGCCGCCCGCCCAGGCCGAGCCCTGGGCCGACTTCCTCCAGCCGGGCATGACCGAGGAGGAAGTCGAGGGCGTCATGCTCTGGTACAAGGAGAACTTCGGCGGGGGCGGCGAGGCCCCGGCCGGTCTGCGCGGCCCCGGCGTCAACGACGTCTGCTCGGGGGCCACGGCGGTGACGCTCCCGGCGGGGGGCCAGGTCGTTCTCACCGACAACAACGCCACGGCGACCGACGACGCCGGGCTGGCGCTCTGCGGGCTCTCGAGCGCCACGGGCTCGGGCTCGGGGCGGCGCGGGCTGTGGTACACCTTCACGGGGACGGGGAACACCGTCACGGTCGACACGTGCAGCAGCGCCATCGCGCTGGACCTGTCGATGCGGATCTTCTGCAACGACTGCACCACGCCCCTGTGCGTCGCCGCGGACGACGACGGGTGCACCTCGCCCAACTTCCTGGCCCCCCGGGCGACGTTCTGCACCCAGGCCGGCGTCGCCTACTTCGTGCTGGTGAGCCGCTTCGGAACCACCGGAGCCGGCGGGGCCTTCACGCTGACCTTCACCGACAACGGCGTGGCCTGCACCGCCCCGGCCTGCGGCACCGTGCCCGCCAATGACCTGTGCGAGAACGCCATCGCCCTGACGCTCGGGTCCACCGTCGTCGGGTTCAATGGCGGGGCTACCGACGATGCGATCGCCACCGGCTGCGGGACCAACCCGGCCCTCGCCGGGGTCTGGTACACCATCGTGGGCGACGGGGGCCTGATCAGCCTCACCACCTGCAACGCCGAGACGGGCTTCAACAGCCGCATCTCGGTGTTCACCGGCGTCTGCGGCGGCCAGACCTGCGTGATCAACGCCAGCGGAGGTTCGACCGGGTGCGGATTCCGGGACGACACCGCCACGACGGTCTTCTGCTCGATGGCCAACCAGACGTACTACGTGCTGGTCTCGGGCGACGGCACGGGCGGCTCCGGCGTCTTCGGGCTCACGGCGACCGCCGCCGGGTTCTGCCCGCCGAACGACAACTGCGGGGGCGCGATCCCGATCGCGGTCGGGAGCTCGGGCACGTTCAACAACGTCGCCGCGACCGCCGACCCCGGGCAGCCCACCTGCTCGGGCCTCTCGACCTTCAACAACGGCCTGTGGTTTACCGTGACGGGCAACGGCAACCGCCTCGAGGCGACCACCTGCAACCCCGGGACCGACTCCAACACCCGGGTGTACGTCTATTCGGGCACCTGCGGGGCCCTGACCTGCGTGGCGGCGAACGCGACGGCCTCGCCGGCCTGCGGGATCCGCCCCGACGCCGCCAGCGTCCGCTTCTGCACCAACCAGGGTGAGGTGTACTACGTCCTGGTGACGCCCGACACGACCACGACCGGGAACTTCGAGCTCTCGATCATCGACCGGGGCTCGTGCGCCCCCCCGGCCAATGACTTCTGCGCCGGTGCCATCCCGCTCCCGTCGATCCCGGGCGGGGGCAGCGTGGGCGTGACCGGCAGCACGGAGACGGCGACGATCGACACGGGTGAGGCCGCCACGTGTGTCACGACGGTGACGGGCCCGGGCGTGTGGTACACGGTCCAGGGCACCGGCGCGGTCTATACGGTCTCGACCTGCAACCCGGGCACGAACTTCGACACCAAGCTGCACATCTACACGGGCGGGTGCGGGAGCTTCACGTGCGTCACGGGCAACGCCGACGCCGGCGCCGCCCTGTGCACGCCCAGCAACCGCTCCATCGCGACCTTCTGCTCGACGCCCGGGCAGACGTACTGGGTCCTGGTCTCCGGGCAGACCGCCACCGCCACCGGCGACTTCGAGCTGACCGTGACGGAGGTGGGCGGGTGCGCCACCAACGACCTGTGCGAGAACGCCATCCCCGTGACCGTCGGGAGCTCCGGCACCTTCAACAACAGCGGGGCCACCAGCGAGACCGGGCTCCCGATCTGCAACAGCTTTAGCGTCTGGAACATGGGCGTGTGGTTCACGGTGACCGGCAACGGCAACCGTCTGAACGTCAACACGTGCGGGCCGGCGACCAACTTCAACACCCGCGTGTACATCTTCTCGGGCACCTGCGGCAACTTCACCTGCGTGGGCGCCAACGCGGTGGCCTCCCCGGCCTGCGACCTGCGTCCCGACGCCGCGGCGGTCAGCTTCTGTTCCAACCCGGGCGAGGTGTACTACGTCCTGGTGACCAACGACACGACCGGGTCGGGCACGTTCAGCCTCAACGTCGCCGACCAGGGCTCGTGCGCCCCGCCGGCCAACGACGCGTGCGCCGGCGCGGTCAGCCTCGGGGCCCTGCCCGCGGGCGGCACCTTCACGGTCAGCGGCAACAACGTCAACGCCACCCCGGACACGGGCGAGGCCGGCACCTGCGTGACCACGGTCACGGGGAACGGCATGTGGTACACGTTCACGGCCCCGGCGGAGCGCGTGGTGCGGGTCTCCACCTGCAGCGCGGCCACCACCTTCGACACCAAGGTGCTCATCTACCAGGGCGTGTGCGGCGCCCTGACCTGCGTCACCGGCAATGCGGACGCGGGCACGGGCCTGTGCAGCCCCACCAACCGCGCCGTGGCGGACTTCTGCGCCGCCGCGAACATTACCTACTACGTGCTGGTGACCGGGCAGTCGGCGACCGCCACGGGCGACTTCGAGCTCACTGTCACCGACCTCCAGGCCTGCCTGCCCAACGACACCTGCACCGGTGCGACCGCCATGTCGGTCCCCGGCTCGGGCATCTTCAACAACATCGGGGCCACCAATGATCCCGGTCAGCCCACCTGCACCGGCCTCTCGACCTTCAACTCCGGCGTCTGGTTCACGTTCACGGGCAACGGCCAGGGGCTCGAGGTGAACACCTGCAGCCCCTCGACCGACTTCAACACCCGCGTCTACGTCTACACGGGCTCCTGCGGGGCGCTCACCTGCGTCCGTGCCAACGCCACCATCGCCGGGGCCTGCCTCGACCGCCCGGACGCCGCGACCGCCCGCTTCTGCTCGATCGCCGGGCAGCAGTACTGGGTGCTGGTCACCAATGACACGACCGGCAGCGGCAACTTCGGGCTCAACATCGTCGTGGCGGGGGCTTGCCCGGCCAACGACAACTGCGGGGCCGCGGTCGCGGTGACCCCGGGCACCTACAACGGCGACCTCAACTTCGCCACCAACGACGGCACCGGGAGCTGCAACTCCACCGCGGCCGCCCCGGACCTCTGGTACTCCTACACCGCGACCTGCGCGGGCACCCTGACGGTCACGACGTGCGGCACGCACGACGCGCCCGGTCAGGACCAGGGCATGGACACCGTGCTGACCCTCTTCGATGGCTCGTGCGCCGGCGCCGAGCTGGCCTGCGACGACGACGCGACCGATGCCGAGTGCCCGGGCGATGCGGGCACTAACCGTGACTCTTTTGTAACCACTCCGGTGTTCGCCGGGCAGGTGGTCCTGATCCGGGTCGCGTCCTTCGGGACGAGCAACCCCGGGACGTTCATCCTGAACGTCGCGGACGACTGCCCGCCCTCGACCGACTGCAATCAGAACAGCCAGGCGGACGCCGCGGAGATCGCGGCCAATCCGGCCCTGGACTGCTTCACGCGGACGGCCGGGCCGGTCGGGGGGTTCCACCAGGTCGGCGGGCCCAACGGCGCTCTGGACGTGTGCGAGTGCCAGGCGGACTTCAACCGCGACGGCGCGGTCAGCACCAGCGACATCTCGTCCTTCCTCAGCTCCTGGTTCGACGACATCTCCACGGGCCAGCTCAAGGCCGACATCAACTGCTCGGGCACGATCGGGACCAATGACATCTCGACGTTCCTGAACATCTGGTTCGGCGCGCTGTCCGGGCAGCCCCCCTTCAACGGCTGCTAAGGCCCCGGCCCCGTCTACCCGGGCCGGCCCGAACGCATGTTCTCTCCGGGTGCCCGCTCTCACGAGCGGGCGCCTTTCCTTTTGCGGGGTACACGTCCGGGTGGGGCGCTGCCCGCCTCAGCCCGGCCCTGCGGCCGTGGCGCGCGCGATCAGCTCGGCGATGTGCCCCGCCTGCCGGACCAGGCCGCGCTCTCCGGCTTCGCCCGCGGCGCCGACTCCGGCGGCGCGCACCGTAACATGCCCGAGCTTTCGCCCGGGGCGGGGCGTCTTGCCGTAGAGGTGGACCGCGGCGCCCGGCACCGCCAGCAGCGCGGGCAGGTCCGGCACCGAGCCCACGAGGTTGAACATCAGCGACGGGCCCAGGGCATCGCACGGCCCGAGGGGCCACCCAAGGATCGCCCGGAGGTGGTTCTCGAACTGGCTCGTGGCCGCCCCTTCGATCGTCCAGTGCCCCGAGTTGTGCACCCGCGGCGCCAGCTCGTTGGCGAGCAGCTCCGGACCCCCTGCCCCGGCGACCTCGAAGAACTCGATCGCGAGCACCCCCACGTATCCGAGAGACTCGAGCACGGCCGCGGCGTGGCGCTCGGCGCGGGCCTGGAGCCGCGGGTCCAACCCGGGGGCCGGCGCGCGGGTGGTGCGGAGCATTCCCCCGGCGTGATGGTTCTCCACCAGCGGGTAGTGGGCGACGATGCCCTCGCGTGCCCCGACGGAGATGAGCGAGAGCTCGCGCACGAAGGGGACCAGTTCCTCGAGGATCAGTCCGGAGACCGGGGTGGGCAGGGCGCCCTCGCCCGCCGACGAGGGGGCCGCCCGTGCCGCGGCCAGCCGGTGCTCCGCGGCCAGGCGCCCCACGGCCTCGCGGGCCTCGGAGGGGGTCCGGATGACCGCCTGGCCCTTCCCGTCATAGCCCATCGTGCGGGTCTTGAGGACGGCGGGTAAGCCGACCCGCGAGAGGGCCGCATCGAGGTCGACCGGGCCGGAGACCGCGGCGAAGCGTGGCACGGGGACCCCAAGACTCGCGAGCAGCTCCTTCTCGCGCACGCGGTCCTGGGCGGCGTGCAGGGCGGCGCCGGGGGGGAAGAGCGGCACCCGCTGGGTAAGAAAGGCCGCCGCCGCGGCGGGCACGTTCTCGAACTCGTAGGTGGCGACATCGA
>DASPKO010000196.1:0-2084 GCA_035628055.1 Phycisphaerales bacterium | reverse complement strand
GCTCGCCGAGCGCCCGGCTGAGCACGTCGTCGAGCTCGCAGGCCACGACCCGGCACCCGCGCGCCAGCAGCTCCTCGGTCAGGGTGCCCGTCCCGGGGCCGACCTCCAGCACCAGGTCGCCGGGGCCGACGCGGGCCGCCTCGACGAGCTTGCGCAGCAAGTTGTGATCGATCAGAAAGTTCTGCCCGAGCGACTTCTTGGGTTCCACGCCGCGCTCGGCGAGCAGCCGACGGATTTCGGCCAGCGTTTGCATCCCGGCGTCAGCGGGCGACCTCGGCGCGGGGCCCGGGGGCCACCGCCTGGCGGTAGATGTTCAGGCGATCGTGCACGGTGATGAGCAGGTCGTGCCGGCCGTCGCCGGTGAGGTCGGCGACCATCGCGTCGCGGGGCTCCCCATCGCCCCCGCGCCCCCGGGCGAAGCGCTTGGTCTGGAAGACCTCGAACTCGGTCGCCAGGTGGAGCTTGCGGGCCGCGGAGAAGGTCAGGAGCTGGCACATGCGGTCCCCGGAATCCAGCACCGCGATGTCCACGAAGCCATCGCCATTGAGGTCGCCCGGCTCCATCTCGTGCTCGTTGCGGTCCTCGGACTCGGAGCGGTAGGCGGCGAACTGCTCGAGCCGCGCCGCGGCCCCATCGAGGCGGACCAGGGCAAAGCCGTCGGCGCCGATCGCCAGCACCGTGGGCTCCTGCCCGCCGCCGAAGCGGCCGGCGAAGACCGGGCCCAGGTCGAATCCCTTGAGGCGGAGCTGCTGCGTGACGGTCCAGGCCCGGGGGCTCCCCTCCCCCGCGCGGCCGATGAGCACCAGGCGGCCGTGCCCCTTGTCCGAGGCGACGATCACCTCGCCCTCCGGGCCGGGGAGCACCGCGACGCCCACGAACTGCGTCCCGGGCTCGGGCATGGTGATCTGCTCGACGACGCTCCACCCCGTCTCCGGGCTGTAGCGGGCCGCGCGCACGAAGTTCTCGTCCGCGATCAGCAGCTCGGGCTTGCCGTTGGCGTCGATATCCAGGAGCGCGGTGTTGTCCGGCCCCGCCGCCTGCACCAGGCCGAACTGCGGCATGGTCTTGTCCGTCAGCACCTGGGTGGGCGGCCCCCCCGCCCCACCCTCGGCGGCGCCCCGCACCATGACCATCGGCTCGTTGGGCGTGAACAGGAGCAGGTCCGTCGCCCCGTCCTGGTCCGCGTCCGCGGCGAGCATCGCCTGCGGCGGACGGCTGACCCCTTCCAGCTTGACCGCGGTGATCGCCTCCGGGCCCCGGACACCGCCCGAGGCCGGCGCGTGCAGTTCCAGGGTATGGTCGCGGCGGTCGCGCACGATCACGGCGAGCATTCCCCCGGCCCCCACGCCGACGAAGTCCATGGCCACGGGCGTCGCCCCCGCGGTCTTGACCGGCAGCGGCGTCGGGAAGGCCAGCCGGCCCGCGGCCGCGTCGAACGCCGACACGCCGACCGCCTTTTCCTCCTCCGACAGAATGAACACCTCGGGCGGTCCCTGCCCGTCCCACTGCCCGGCCGCGACCGACTTGGGTTTCTTGAGCGCGCTGAACGGCTCCCCGCGCCCGAGCCCGGCACCCGGGGCCTGCCGGTGCCAGACCACCGTGTTGGAGGCCGCGTCGGTCGCCAGCAGGTCCTCGAGCCCGTCCAGGTCCAGGTCCACCATGGCGACGGAGCGGTCGGCGGAGGCGCCGCCGGTGAACGCGGCGACCTCGGCCCGCACCTCGCGCACCGGGGCGGCCTCCGGACTGGTCTGCGGTGCCGGCGTGCTCACCACGTCATAGAAGACCATCCGCCGCGAGGCCTTCTCGATCACGCCGATCGAGGCCGCCGCGCGCCCGGGGAACCGCACCGGCTCGGCCTCGCGGATCGCGGGCGACTCGAAGCGGGTCTCGGCCGGCAGCATGCCGTTCTTCTCCCGGCTCCGGGGGTCCTGGCGCTGGAGCCAGAGCCGGAGCGGGGTGGCGTCGTCGGGGGCGGCCCCGAGCAGGTCGGCCAGGCCGTCCCCGTCGAAGTCCTCGATGAAGACCGCGGCGAGCGCGGTCGAGCCCAGGCGGGTGGGCTCGCCGAGCACGCCCCCGGGACCCAG
>DASPKO010000195.1:0-7817 GCA_035628055.1 Phycisphaerales bacterium | reverse complement strand
CGGCGCCGCGAGGCGCCCGGGCGGCCCGTGCACGTCGTCACGACGGCCCTCGATCACAACTCGGTGCTCCGCCCCCTCGCGGCCCTGGAGGCGGCGGGCCAGGCGGAGGTCACGCGCGTGCCTGTCGAGGCCGAGACCGGGGCCGCCGCGGCGGCCGACGTGGTCGCGGCGCTCCGCCCGGACACCTGCCTGGTCGCGGTCAACCACGCCAGCAACGTGACGGGTGCGATCCTCGACGTCGCCGCGATCGGCGCGGCCTGCCGGGCCCGGGGCGTCATCTTCCTGGTCGATGCGGCGCAATCGCTCGGGCACTGCCCGCTCGACGTGGCCGAGGCCCGGATCGACCTCCTCGCCTTCCCGGGGCACAAGGGGCTGCTCGGCCCGACGGGCACGGGAGGCCTCTACATCCGTCCCGGCATCGAGGATCGCCTCTGCACGGTGCGCGAGGGGGGCACGGGCACGCGCTCCGAGGCCGAGGCACATCCCCAGACGATGCCCGACCGCTTCGAGCCGGGATCGCCCAACACCGTCGGCATCGCCGGCCTCTCCGAGGCCGTGGGGTGGATGCTCGAGCGCGGGATCGACGGCCTGCGCGCGCACGAGGCGGAGCTCACCGAGGCGCTCCTCGAGGGCCTGGCGCGCCTACCCGGCCTGCGCGTGCCCGGCCCCGGCGCGCGCCACCGCGTCGGGGTCGTCTCGATGGTCCATGAGACGCTTCCGGCGCTCGAGCTGGCGACGATCCTGGAGACCAGCTTCGGCATCCTGGGGCGGGCCGGGCTGCACTGCGCCCCGCTGGCGCACCGCGCGCTGGGCACGGCCCCGCCCGGCGGCGGTGGGGCCTTCCGCCTCAGTGTGGGACCGTTCGTCTCGCGCGCCGATGTGAACCGGGCCATCGAGGGCGTGCGCGCGGCGTGCGGGTCGGCCCCGACGCCCCCCGTGGCGGTCGCCAGGCGGCCCGCGCCGGCGGGTACCATCCGCCGATGAGCGCCCCGGAATCCTCGCCGGCCCTGTCGTCGCGCGTGGCGGTGGTCACCGGGGCCAGCTCCGGGATCGGGGCCGCGATCGCGGCCCGGCTGGCCGAGGCCGGAGCGGCGGTGGTCATCAACGCCCGGCGCGCGAAGATCCTGCACACCCTCGCGGCCGAGTTGGCCGCCCGGCACTCGGCACGCTGCGCGGTCGTCGCCGGAGACGCCGCCGATCCCGAGGTGATCCGGAGGCTGCTGGACACCGCGCGGGAGCGCTTCGGACGCGAGGCCGACTGCGTCGTGGTGAACGCCGGGCGCGGGCTCGCCGGCTCGACGATGACCTCCGACATGGGACAGTGGGAGGAGCTGTACCGGACCAACCTGCTCGGGGCCGCCCGGCTCATGCGCGCGGCCTGCGTGCGCATGCTCGGCGCCGAGCGGGCCGGGGCGTCTCCGGCGCCGGACTGGCGGGCCCGCGCGCGCGACCTGGTCGTGCTCGGGTCGACCGTGGGACGGCACCTCTCCCCCTTCTCGTCCTTCTACGGCTCCTCGAAGTTCGCCCTGCACTCGCTGGCCGAGGCGCTGCGCCGGGAGGTGTGCGGCTCGGGCATCCGCGTCACCCTGATCGAGCCCGGGATCGTGCGCACGGGGTTCCAGGACGCGGCCGGTTATGACCCGGCCGGCTTCGGGGCCCACATGGAGAAGATCGGCCCGGTGCTTGAGGCCGACGACGTCGCCCGCCTCATTCCCTTCATCGTGGCCCAGCCGGCCCACGTGCACGTCTGCGACGTGGTGGTGCGCCCGACCCGGCAGGACTATCCATGATCCGCCGGCGCGTCCGCTACGCCGGGCGGGTGCAGGGCGTCGGCTTCCGGGCGACCGCCGCGGACATGGCCCGGCGGTTCGCGGTGACGGGCTGGGTGCGGAACGAACCCGACGGCACGGTCCTGCTCGAGGTGCAGGGGAGCACGGGCGAGGCGGACCGGTTCTTGGGCGAGCTCGCGGGGGCGATGGGGCGGAACATCGCGAGCGCCCAAGCCGACGAGCTGGCCCCCGACCCCGAGGAGCGCGGCTTCCGCGTCCGCCACTGACCGCGCGGCGGGCCCCACCAGCAT
This sequence comes from Phycisphaerales bacterium, assembly GCA_035628055.1. Classification (GTDB taxonomy): domain Bacteria; phylum Planctomycetota; class Phycisphaerae; order Phycisphaerales; family UBA1924; genus DASPKO01. The sequence continues at coordinate 5,737 of DASPKO010000195.1, read as the reverse complement.
GCTCATTCTCTTCGACATCGATGCCACGCTCATCACCACCAGCCGCACCGGGATCGCGGCGATGCAGGACGCCGGGCGCGGGCTCTACGGCCCCGGGTTCACGGCGGAGGGGACGGACTTTGCCGGGCGCCTCGACCCCCTGATCATCGCCGACCTGCTGAGGAACAACGGGCTGGAGCCGACGCCCCGGGCGCTGGCGGACCTGCGCGAGGGATACCGGGCGTCGCTTGGGCGCCGGCTGGCCGTGCCCGGTATCGCCCGCACCCTCCCGGGCGTGCCGGAGCTGCTGGCGGCACTCCGGGCGCGACCCGGACTGACGCTGGGGCTCCTGACCGGCAACTACCCGGACACGGGCGCGATGAAGCTGCGGGCCGCGGGGATCGACCCGGACGGGTTCCCGGTGCGCATCTGGGGTGACCAGTCGCCGCACGAGCCGCCGTCGCGCGACCATCTGCCCGCCGTGGCCCTGAGCGCGTACGCGCGGGCCCACGGGCGGGCGATCGACCCGGAGCGCGTGACGGTGATCGGCGATAGCCCGCACGACGTCCGCTGCGCGCTGGCGCACGGGTGTCGCGCCCTGGGCGTGGCGACCGGGATGCACCGGGTCGAGGACCTGCGGGCGGCCGGGGCACACCTGGCGCTCCCCGATCTGAGCCGCACCGACGAGGTGGTCGCCTGGCTGACGGGCGCGTGACCGGCCCCGGCGGGCGCCCGGGAGGACCGATCCCTAGCACCGTTCGAGGGCCGGCTCGGGAGGCGACTAGGCAACCGGCCTGGCGCGGGCCGGGGCGGATCGACGCCGATCCCCGCGGACGTAGACTTGCCCTTGGCAGCCAAGACGGAGGCCGGCGACGCATGGCACACAGCTACAAAGCGCTCTGCAACGACTTCTACGTCAACCAGCGCATCAACCTGAAGATGGATCTGCCGATGCGCCGGGACACGGTGCTGGCGATGTTCGACCGCGTGCGCCGCGAGAACCCGTGGATGGACAAGTTCCGGCGCTACAACAACGAGCTGGCCCTCGAGTCCACGGCGGGCCGCGACCACATCCAGCAGTGGCTGGGGCTCCGCAAGACCAGCATCCGCTCGGGGAGCGTGAACCCCGAGTCGCTGTCGGAGGCCTACCAGCTCCACCGCCTGGTGCTGGAGATCGCCCCCTACTTCCTGGACATCAGCCCGCTCGACCTCGACTATGTCGAGCTGCTCTACGGGTTCGACCTGCTCGCCGCCGGCAACCACGACGCGATCGTGTACGAGGCCCTGATCGCCGGCTCGCCGCTGGCGACGCTGCTCGACGTCGAGAACGCGGTGCCCATCGACTGCCAGCCGCTGTTTGGCATCTGCCTCGACGACGCCTGCGAACTGCAGGCCCATTTCGAGATCAAGACCCGCACCAGCACGCGGAACGTGCGCTCCGGCGACTTCCGCGAGCACCCGATCAGCGTGTACCTGACGGTGCGGCGCTACGGCCCGGTGAGCGACGTGAAGGTGCTGCCCGAGGTGCTCAACCAGATCCGCCGCGTCGGCGAGGACCTGCTCGATTCGCGGGCCATCCCGAACCTGCTCATGCCGATCCGCAACGCCCTGGCCTCGTAAGCGGCCCCCTTCCTCGCTACCCTGACCGGGTGAGCGCGTCGCTCCTGGCTTCCGTCGGCGCGGGCGGCTCGGCCGCGCCGGCGCGCGTGCTCGTCATCGTCGGGCTCCTGATCGCGGTCGTCGTCGTCCTGGGCATCGTGGTGCTCGCGATGCGCCGCCGGCTCTTCGGGGGCGAGCCCGGCGGCCCGGCCGCAGCCGGCTGGCTCGAAGAGATGCGGAGGCTGCGCGATCGCGGGGAGATGTCCGAGGAGGAGTTCCGGCGCGTGCGGGAGCGGCTGGCCGGGCGTCTCACCGGGCGTGCGTCCGCTGGCCCGGGTTCGGGGGGGACAAGGCCGGGCACGCGCGGGCCCGGAGCGCCGCCGGGTTATTGAGACTCGGAATCGCGTTCGGGTCGTGCGAGTTGCAACACCTGCGCGGGGTGGAGCGAGCTTCTTCAGAGTGAGGCGGACCCGCGCCCCGCGCGCGCCGGAATACACTGAGGAACGTGCGCCTCCACGCCGGTTTGCCCGTGGTCCGGGGGTCGAGCGGCCCCCCCCGGGTGCCGATAGTGGGGAGCGGAGCGACCGGACCACACCTTCCCCCGCCCCCGGCGGCTTTGTGAGTCATTTCATGGCGAAGAACCGGCACGACGATGGCGGCGACGGGGCGAACGGGAATCCTGGCGGGTCCGGGGGGCCGGGCACGGGCGGCGGGGGCGCCGCGGGGAACGGCGCGGGAGGCGGATCGGGGAGTGGCTTCCGCGGGCGCAAGGTGACGACCTGCTCGTTCTGCGGCAAGACGAGCCGCGAGGTCGGCCCGATGGTCGAGGGGCCGAACGTTTACATCTGCGCGACCTGCACCGACCTCTGCCAGAACATCTTCAAGCAGGAGAAGCGGCGGGTCTCGTCGGCGGGCTCGCTCTTCACCGAGATCCCCCCTCCCCGGCAGATCAAGGAGTTTCTCGATCAGTACGTGGTGGGGCAGGATCAGGCCAAGCGGGCCCTCTCGGTCGCGGTGCACAACCACTACAAGCGGCTGCTGCACGCGGAGAAGGACGACACGGGCGTCGAGCTGGACAAGAGCAACATCCTGCTCATCGGGCCCACGGGCTCGGGCAAGACGCTGCTGGCGCGCACGCTGGCGCGGATCCTGCACGTCCCCTTCGCGATCGGCGACGCCACCACGCTGACCGAGGCGGGCTACGTGGGCGAGGACGTGGAGAACCTGCTGCTGAAGCTGCTGCAGAACGCGGACTTCGACCTCGAGGCGGCGCAGCGCGGGATCATCTACATCGACGAGATCGACAAGGTGGGCAAGACCAGCAGCAACGTCTCGATCACCCGCGACGTGTCGGGCGAGGGCGTGCAGCAGAGCCTGCTGAAGATGCTCGAGGGGACCATCGCCAACGTGCCCCCGCAGGGCGGGCGGAAGCATCCCGAGCAGCAGTACATCCAGATGGACACCTCGCACATCCTGTTCATCTGCGGGGGGACCTTCGTGGGCCTGGAGGAGATCATCCGCCGGCGCCTGGGCAAGCGGCGCATCGGGTTCGCCTCGATGGACGGGCCGGGCCTGCGCGACGACGCCCGCGAGCGCGAGGAGGTTCTCGGGCAGGTCTCGCCGGAGGACCTGATCGAGTTCGGGATGATCCCCGAGTTCGTCGGGCGCCTGCCGGTGATCGCCCCGCTGATGCCCCTGACGCTGGACGCGATGATCAACATCCTCACCGAGCCCAAGAACGCGCTGGTGCGGCAGTACCAGCACCTGTTCAGCCTCGAGGGGGCCAAGCTCGGCTTCACGAGCGCCGCTCTCAGGGCGATCGCCAGCCGGGCGCTCAAGCGCGAGACCGGGGCGCGCGGGCTGCGCGCGGTGCTCGAAGAGATCATGCTGGGGCTCATGTACGAGCTGCCCGACGCGGACAACCGCGGGATGGATTACGTGCTGGACGCGGCGCACGTGGAGCGCCCGCCGCGGCTGGCGGACCTGCGCGTGAAGCGCAAGGAATCGGCCTGACGGGGCTCCTGGCCCGGCGCGGCCGCCGTGGCGGCGTGCGCCCGGGCCACGCGCGGGGCCGGCGGGACCGGGGCCGGCGCTAGAATGCCCGGCCCATGCCCCGCCGCGTCCAACTGCCGGTGCTCCTCCCCGCCGGGCGCGGGGGCGCCGTGGGGACCGGGGCGGTGCGGGCGCATGCGGGGTCCGAGCACCACGCGGCGTATGAGAAGAAGGAAAAGTGCGCGGTGGTGGGCGTCTGGGGCGGCCCGAGCCCGGCCCACCTGGCCTACCTGGGGCTGTACGCCCAGCAGCACCGCGGTCAGGAGTCGGCGGGGATCGCGGTCTCGGACGGGCGGGTGCTCTCCGGGCTCACGGGGATGGGGCTGGTCTCGGAGGTCTTCGACACCGACAACCTCGCGAAGCTGGAGCGCAACGGGGGGCGCGGGGCGATCGGGCACAACCGCTACTCGACGGCGGGAGGCTCGCTGGCCTGCAACGCCCAGCCGCTGATCGAGTCGTACATCGGCGGGCAGATCGCGCTGGCGCACAACGGCAATCTGGTGAACGCGGCCGCCCTGCGCGATCAGTTCGAGCAGGCCGGGCACATCTTCCACACGACCTCGGACACTGAGGTGATCGTCCACCTGCTGGCATCGCCCGTGCAGCAGCGGGCCGTGGACCCGCTCGGCGCGACGCTGCGGCACCTGCAGGGGGCGTTCAGCCTGGTGCTGCTCACGCCCGACCGGCTCGAGGCGTGCCGCGACCCGTGGGGGTGGCGGCCGCTGGTGATCGGGCGGCTGGCGGACGGTCGGTACATGGCGGCGAGCGAGACGGTGGCCCTGGACGTGGCGGGGGCGAGCTTCGAGCGCGAGGTGGAGCCGGGGGAGATCGTGACGATCAGCGACCGCGGGCTGAGCAGCCGGCGCTACGCCGACCGTCCCCCGCGGCTGGCGATGTGCATCTTCGAGCACGTCTACTTCGCGAACCCCTCGAGCAACGTGTTCGGGCAGAACGTGCAGATCGCGCGCGAGCTCATGGGCGAGAAGCTGGCCCTCGAGGCCCCGGTGGAGGCCGACTACGTCGTCCCGATGCCCGACTCGGGGCGCTCGGCCGGCGTGGGGTACGCGCGGGCGAGCGGGGTGCCCTATCGCGAGGCGATCGTGCCCAACCGCTACGTCGGGCGGACGTTCATCAAGCCCAGCCAGGCGGAGCGCAACGCCGCGGTCCGGCTGAAGCTCAACGTGATCCGCGAGCTGGTCGAGGGCAAGCGGCTGGTGGTGGTGGACGACTCGATCGTGCGCGGCACCACGACGCGGGCCAAGATCGAGCAGATCCGCCAGGCGGGGGCCCGCGAGGTGCACCTGCGGATCTCCTGCCCGCCCATCCGCTACCCGTGCTACTTCGGCGTGGATTTCGCGTCGCGGCAGCAGCTCATCGCCAGCGGGCGGACGGTCGAGGAGGTGCGCGGGTATCTGGGGGTGGACTCGCTGCACTATCTCTCGCTCGAAGGGCTGACCTCGTGCATGGAGCGGGCCGCCCCCGACTACTGCACCGCGTGCTACAGCGGGGACTACCGGGTGGACGTGGAGCACCCGACGACCGAGGAAGTGGCGACGCCACAGCTCCAGATGTTCTAAGGGACGTGTCAGAGGGACGAAGGCACCAGGCCACGGGGTCTATCCCCCGACACCGCGTGCCTCCGGGCCTTCGTGCCTCTACCCTGCGCCATGACCGTCGTCTTCCACAAGGCCATCCTCGAGAACGGGCTGACGATCATCGCCGAGGAGATGCCCGGGGCGTACTCCGCGTCGGCGGGCTTCTTCGTCAAGACCGGGGCCCGCGACGAGGCCCCGGCGGCGATGGGGGTCAGCCACTTCCTCGAGCACATGATGTTCAAGGGGAGCGACCGGCGCTCGGCCGAGGAGCTCAACCGCGCCATGGACCAGATCGGCGCGCGGAACAACGCGTACACGACCTCGGAGCTGACCTGCTTTCACGCGGCGGTGGTGCCGGAGCGGATGCTGGGCGAGGGCGGGGCGCTGGACCTCCTGGCGGACATGATGCGTCCGAGCATCCGCGACGCCGACTTTGCCATGGAAAAGAACGTCATCCTCGAAGAGATCGCGATGTACGAGGACGACCCCTTCTGGGTGCTCTACGAGCGGAT
>DASPKO010000194.1:0-7720 GCA_035628055.1 Phycisphaerales bacterium | reverse complement strand
CGTGCCGGCGGGGCCTCCCGCCGCGGCCCCGCTCCCCCTCGTCGAGCTGTACACCGACGGGGCCTGCTCGGGGAACCCCGGCCCCGGCGGGTGGGCCTACGTCCTGCGGCATCCGGCCTCGGGGGCGGGGAAGGAAGCCTCGGGGGGTGAGAGCCTCACCACCAACAACAAGATGGAGCTCCAGGCCGTGATCGAGGGGCTGTCGGCGATCACGCGGCCCTCGCGCGTGGAGCTCTACTCCGACTCGCTCTACGTGCTCAAGGGCCTGCGCGAGTGGATGGCGACGTGGAAGCGCAACGGGTGGCGCACCAGCGGGAAGAAGCCCGTCAAGAACGTGGACCTCTGGCTCCGCCTCGACAAGCTGCTCAAGGTCCACCAGGTCAGCTTCCACTGGGTGCGCGGGCACGCCGGCCATCCGCAGAACGAGCGCTGCGACGAGCTGGCGGTGGCGGCGATCGAGGCGGTGCGGGGCGGGCGCGCCTAGCCGGCCGGTGTCGGCAGGGCGTCCACCTATACTCGCGCCCCACCCGGTCATCCCCGCGAGGCCCGCCGTGCCCTACACGATCCGCCCCCAGGAAGGCTACGACGTCGACGCCGAGACCACGCCCTACCTGCGCGACGGCGCGGGGGCCGGCGAGCGCTGGGTGCTGAACTTCGGGCCCCAGCACCCGGCGACGCACACGACCCTGCGCCTGGTGCTGGAGCTCGACGGCGAGCGGATTGCCCGCTGCATCCCGCACATCGGCTATTTGCACTCGGGCTTCGAGAAGCTGGGCGAGCACCTGGACTACAACCAGTACGTCACCATCGTCAGCCGGATGGACTACCTCTCCCCGGTGCACAACGACATCACCTGGCACGGGGCGGTGGAGAAGCTGCTGGGCATCGAGATCACGCCGCGCTGCAAGGCGCTGCGCACGATCATGAACGAGCTGGCCCGCATCCAGAACCACCTGCTGTGCGTGGGGGCGGCCGGGCTGGACCTGGGGGCCTTCACGGCCTTCCTGTATGCCTTCAACCCGCGCGAGAAGATCTACGACATCTGCGACTACATCGCCGGGCAGCGCTTCCACCCGGACTGGACGCGCGTGGGCGGGCTGATGCAGGACCTGCCCGACGAGGGCGTCTTCCGCCGCATGGTCAAGGACTTCATCCACGCCGACCTGCCCCGGGCGGTCGACGACCTGGAGAAGCTGGTCCTGAAGAACCGGATCTTCGTCGACCGCACCGTGGGCATCGGGGTGATCGGCCGCGAGGACGCGATCGCCTGGTCGCTCTCGGGCCCCATGGCCCGGGGGAGCGGGGTGCGCCGCGACCTGCGCAAGGACGAGCCGTACCTCTGCTACGCCGACAACTGGGACGGGCAGGGCGCCGCCGCGGTGCAGTTCTCGGTCCCCATCGCCAGCGCGGGCGACGCCTTCGCGCGCTTCCAGGTGCGCCTCGAGGAGATCCGCCAGTCGATCCGCATCATCGACCAGCTCATCGACGCCATTCCCTCCGGACCCGTGGACGCCTTCAGCGACTCGAAGGTCGTCAAGCCCCCGAAGAGCCAGGTGTACGGGTCGATCGAGGGGCTCATCCAGCACTTCGAGCTGATCATGACCAACCGGGGCTGGCCGGCGCCCGTCGCGGAGGTCTACGGGGCGAACGAGGGGCCCAACGGGGAGCAGGGGTTCTACATCGTCGCCGACGGGGGCCCGCGCCCCTGGCGGGTGCGCACGCGGCCGGCCTGCTTCATCAACTACCAGGTGATGGCCAAGCTCACGGAAGGCCACATGCTCAGCGACATCGTGGCGATCCTCGGTTCGATCAACGTGGTCGCGGCGGAGCTGGACCGCTAGGCCCGCCGGTCCGGGCTGAGCTCGGCGCACGGGAGGCCCAAAAACGCACAGAGCCCACCTCGCGGTGGGCTCCATTTCAGTCGGATTGGCCCGTTCCCGGGCCGCTCCGGCCGCTGCGTGGCCGGGAGTCCTCCGCTTGACGCGGGGTTCCGCGGCACACCGCCCCGGCGCCCGTGAGGGGCCGTGGCGGGCCTCGCCGCCCGAGCCGGTTCCCCGGTTGTCCCGTCGGTCCGTGCCTCGCTGTGCTCGGCCGAACCGGCGGGACCTCCGCGGCGCCTACTCGTCAGACCGGCCCTGTCACGCAACCCGTTCGGTCGTTCCGTGCGCTTGGCTCGGCACGCCCGCGGATTCCGTCGGACCGATCTCCCAGGCAAGACAACCGCAGGATACCGGGCCGTCGCGGGGCCGCCGGAAGAAGACAGGATCTCGACCGGTTGTGCACCGGATAATCCCAGGGGAGTGTCCGCCCGGACGCCCGCTCGCTCGCATCGATGGCACCGGAACTCCAAACCCGCCGCCTGGGCCGTCTCGTGCGGGGCACGGGGGCGCCGAGCGCCCCAAGAGGAAGGGCCCGGTCACCTGACCGGGCCCTGTCGGAACGCTCACGACGCGGACCGGAGCGCGGGGGCCTATCGCCGCCGGCGGAAGGCCACCAGCCCGCCCAGGGCCAGCAATGCCGTCGCTCCCGGCGCGGGGACGGGCGTGCACAGGAACGAGAATCCCCAACTGATCCCGGTGGCGTAGACGGTGAGGGTCTGGGTCGCGACGTTGCCCGTCGCGAGGAAGACGCAGGCATCCCAGACGCAGAACTCGTCGCAGTCGGAGCCGCAGGACCGGAAGGGAATGTCGAGGAAGAAGTTCGAGTCGGCGGCGCCGTTGGTGTCATAGAACGGGTCGACGCCCGGGGCCCCGTTGAGCCCGTTGTCGAGGTAGTGCGTGAAGCCGCCGGGCTGCGCCACGCCGTTGTCGATCCCGAACTGGCTCGGGCAGTTGGTGCTGATTCCTTGGATCCAGTGGACGTCGTTGCCGGCGGGATCGCCCGCGCCCGGGGTGTAACTCAGACAGAGGACGGTGCCGCCGATCTGGCCGGTGGCCGTGCCGGGGAAGTTCTGCCCGCCGCAGGTCACCGTCGGCTCGTTGGTGACCCAGGCGTAGTACAGGTCCACCTGGATGGCGCCGGGGCTGAGCACCCCGCCGAAGTTCACGTTCCACCCGCCGGCGGCGTTGAAGTTCTGGGCGTTGAGCCCGTTCATGAGCTCCAGGCATGACTGGGGCGCCGCGCCCAGGGCCGGGTGGATCGTGGAGGACCACAGGCAGGTCGCGTTCGAGTCGAGCGCCTGGCTCGGCCCGCCGATCGGCTCGGCGCCGGGCTGGGCCACCGCCGTCGCCCCGATCGCCAGCGCCCCCACGAGCCCCGCCAGGCCGCCCCCAGAGTACCAGCTTGCCATCTCTCTCTCCTCGCTAGAACCGAACCGCGCTCCGCGGGACCACCCCGCGGTCACGGATCGCAGGCCGCAGCAGTGGCGCTGTCGTCGTGGACGACGCCGCCGGTGCGCGAAGCAGCCTTCGCGCCGGCACACAGAGCGCCCGAGCTGAGCGAGGGTCTCTCTCTCCCCGTCCAGCGGGCCCGGCGAGTTCAGACTACCGGCACGGGGCCACCCAAAGCAAGGGCCTCGATGGGCCTTCCGAGCGGGGTCAGCCGGCGCTCGGCGGGCCCTGCTCGTCCTTGGGCTTGGCCGTGTTCTGCTGGGCCAGGGCTTCCTTGACGCCGCGCGAGGTCTTGACCCGCCCGCCGAGCCGCTTGGGAGGCATCTTGGTGGGGACGATGCCGCCGGGGAAGCGGCTGCGGTCGACGACCTGGGGCTTGGGAGGGGGCGGGGCGTTCGAGGCCGCGAAGCGGTTGTACGCGGCGGCCTTCTTGGTGCTCTGGCTCGACCGGTCGCGTTCCTCGAGCACGCCCCGCGGCACCGGGCCGGGGACGAAATCCCGGTAGTCGAACTTGGGGATCTCCGCGTTGATGAGGTCCTCGATCTGGGTGAGCAGCTTGCCCTCGTCGGGACGGACGAAGGACCAGGCGACGCCGCGGCGACCGGCCCGGGCGGTGCGCCCGATGCGGTGCACGTAGATGTCCGGGTCCTCGGGCAGGTCGTAGTTGATGACGTGGGTGATCCCGTCGACGTCGAGCCCGCGCGAGGCGAGGTCGGAGGCGATGAGGACCTCGAGCTTGCCCTCGCGGAGCCGCTGCATGATCTTGTTGCGCTTGCCCTGGTACATGTCCCCGTGCATCGCGTGCGCGTCGATGCCCTTCTCGACCAGGTACTTGCAGAGCTCGTCCACGGTGCGCTTCATGCGGCAGAAGATCAGCGTGAGCGCGGGCTCCTCGTGGGTGAGCAGGTGCACCAGCAGGCGGCGCTTGTCCCACGGCTCGACGGTGAGGTGGTGCTGCTCGACCAGCGAGACCGTGAGCGACCCCGTGGAGGCCACCAGCTTCTTGGCCTCGCGGGCGTGCGTCCGGGCCAGGGCCTCGATCTCCGGGGAGATCGTCGCCGAGACGAAGATCGTCTGGCGCTCCTTCGGGCAGTCGCGCAGGATGCGGCGGATGTCGTCGCGGAAGCCGATGTCGAGCATCCGGTCCACCTCGTCGAGCACGACGAAGCGGACGTGCCGGTAGTGCACGATGCGCCGCTCGTGCATGTCCATGATGCGCCCGGGCGTCGCGACCAGGATCTCCGGGCCCTTGGCCAGGCGCTTGGTCTGGTCGGCCACGCGCTCCCCGCCGATGACCGCCGAGGCCCGGATCGGCGTGTGCCTGGCAAGCTCGTTGATCTCGACGGCGACCTGGATCGCCAGCTCCCGCGTCGGGACCAGCACCAGGGCCTGGAACTCGCGCCCCTTGTCGGCCATGTGGAGGATGGGGAGGCCGAACGCCGCCGTCTTGCCCGTGCCGGTCTTGGCCTGCCCGAGCACGTCGTGCCCCTCGAGGATCACCGGGATGAGCTGGGCCTGGATCGTCGTCGGGCTGACGAACCCGGCGTCCTGCACGCCCTTGAGGACGCTGGAGCGCAGGCCCAGCGAGGCAAAGTCGGACTTGGAGAAGATCTCCTCGGATCCCCCCGGGGCGTGCGGGGGGAGGGGCGCCGAGACGTTCCCGGGCCGGTCGGTGGCGGTGTCGTGGCGGGTGTCGTGCTGGGGCATTGGGTCTCGCAGGGTCCTTCACGGACGGCCGGACGGCCTGTGGCGCCGGCCGCGTGGTAGCATGAGTCCGGGCCGGTCCCGGGGGACTTCCCGGCTCGGCGCACGCTGATCGTAGTGGCGGGGGATGGTCGATACAAATCCGGCCCCGGCGGGCCGTCCGGCCGCCCGACCCCCGAGCGCCCGACGGGCTCGGAACGCCGGCGTCGCAGCGAGGGAGCGCGTGAGCACGAGCCGGGTCGAGATCGATCTTCAGGCCGTCGATCACAACGTCGGCGTGCTGGCGCGCCTCGTGGGCGGCGGGGGCGCGGCCCGGGCCGAGCCCGGGGCGGCGCTCGCACCCGCGGCGCGCCGTGTCGGCATTTGCGCCGTGGTGAAGCAGGACGCCTACGGGCTCGGGGCGGTGCGGATCGCCTCCCGGCTCGCGGCCTGCCCCGGCGTCTCGATGCTCGCGGTCTACACCCCCGACGAGGCCCGCGCCCTGGCCGAGGCGAACATCGCCCTGCCCGTGCTCGTGCTGATGCCCATGCGCGAGCTGGACCGGGGCGATCCGCTCTATCGCGCCGCGGCGGCGGGCCGGGTTCACGCGGCGATCCACGACGCCGAGCAATACGCCGAGCTCTCGGAGGCGGCGGGTCGCCTGGGCGCCCGCCTGGGCGGGCACCTGTTCGTGGATACCGGGCTGGGTCGGGGCGGGCTGCTCCCCGAACAGGCGGTGCCCCTCGTCCGCGCGATGGTCTCAGGTCCGAGGGCCGGCGCGAAGGTCTGGCTCGCCGGCCTGATGACGCACTTCTCGAGCCCCTGCTGCGATGCGGCCTTCACCGCCGAGCAGGCCAGGGTCTTCCGCGGCTTCCTCGGCTCGGTGCGCGAGCTCCTGCCCACCGGGCCGCTGGCGCCCGAGCTGCACGCCGCCAACACGTGCGGCGTGCTCCGCTCGGAGAAGTATCACGGCACGATGGTCCGCGTCGGGCAGTCGCTGTACGGCTTCGGGGTCGAGGAGGCCAGCGCCGACGGGTCGATGCAGTTCGCCGCCCAGGCCGCCGGCCCGGGCGGGCTCCGCCCCGCGGTCCGCTGGCTCAGCGGGATCGTCCACGTCAAGGAGGTTCCCGCCGGGTTCACCGTGGGGTACGGCGCGACCTGGACGGCTCCGCGCCGGCCCGACGGCGCTCCGACCCGCCTGGCCCTGGTGCCCGTCGGTTACGCCGACGGGTATCCGCGGGCGCTGGGCAACGCCGGTTCCGTCGCGCTCACGGGGCGCCGCTGGGAACGCAAGGGAGAAACCTCGGGGGCCGGCGAGGCGCTGCCCGCCGGCCGCGATGGCGCGGCCGCGCCGCTGGCGCCGGTGGTCGGACGCGTCAGCATGGACCAGCTCATTCTCGACGTGACCGACGCCCCCGCCGCGCTCGGCGCGCGGGGCATGGAGGTCGAGCTCGCCGGCCCGGACCGCGGGCAGGAGAACTTCTTCCCGGCCCTGGCGCGCGCGGCCGGATCGATCACGCACGAGCTTTTGTGCCGCATCAGCCCGCGCGTCGAGCGCGTCTATCGCTATCCCGCGCGCGCCCCGGCGAGCGGCGCCGGCGCGGGGCCGGTGGCGGGGCGCGTCGTTATCGTGCCCGAGGCCGAGCGCCGGGGGGGCGGCATCGGCGGGGCCTCCGCCGTCGCCCGCTAGCCCGGGTCGCCCCGCTCGGACCCAGCTCGCTCGGCCCCCCGTTGCTCGGGGGGCTGCGACAGCTCGAGAAGCACGGCGTGCTTCATGAGCGCCCCCGCCGCCGTCGAAGCCGCCGCCAGCCATCCGGGCGTGCCGTCCAGGAACGCGCGCTTGACCACCACCTGCTTGAGGAACGCGCCGACCGGCGAGATCGCCAGCCGGGCCAGCGACCCGCGCCGTCCGCTGGCGTGCAGGCTCCGGGCCATCGAGCGCGCGTGCCCGGCCTGCTTCCCCAGGTGCTCGGCGAAGGTCTCGAAGGAGTCGTGGCGGAGCACGCCCACGGCCCGGCCCAGTCGCGCCGGGCCCAGCGGCTCCAGATAGTCGTGCGGATCGAGGCCCGCCCAGCGGAAGCGCTCCCGCCGGATCAGACGCAGGCGCCACTCTGGCTGCCAGGCGTGCCGCAGCGGCCGCCCGCGGTAATACACCACGCGGCGCAGCTCCCAGCCGTCGACGCCTGGCTCCGCCCCGCCCGCGCAGGCGGCCCGGACGAAGCCGGCCAGTTCAGCGCTGAGCGACTCGTCGCTGTCGAGGCAGAGCACCCAGGGCTCGGCGCACGCCTCCAGGGCGAGCTGCTTCGTGCGCACGTGCCCCAGCCAGGGCGAACCGATGACCCGGGCTTCCGCGGCCCGCAGGAGGTCCAGCGTGCCGTCGGTCGAGCCGGAATCCACCGCGACGATCTGCCGGGCCAGCCCCCGGACCGAGTCCAGGGTGCGGCCGATCGTCCGCTGGTTGTCCTTGCACACGATGGCCACCGAGAGGGGCGGGGCCGGTTCGGCGCGAACGGGGCCGGACATGGCCGCGATGGTACCGCGACCCGGCCGGGCATCGGGCCTGCCCGGTGGCAGGACCCGTCGGCCCCCGGGTACGCTGCGCCCCATGAGCCAGAACCCTTACGCCACGCCCGGCCCCGGCGGCGGCGGATACGCCCCGACCTTCCCAGGAGATGACTACCTCGCCGGACCGCAGCGCACCAGCGTGC
>DASPKO010000193.1:0-27112 GCA_035628055.1 Phycisphaerales bacterium | reverse complement strand
CGATGGACTTCCCGGTGCTCACGCCCGAATCGACGCGGGCGATGTTCGAGGAGATGGCCCAGAAGGAGTCGCGCGAGACCTTCGAGCGCCAGAAGGACGCGGACTTCTCCTTCGAGGCCAAGGGCATGGCCCGCTACCGCGTCAACGCCCACATGCAGCGCGGGGCGGTCGCCCTGGCGATGCGCATGATCAAGACCAAGGTGCCGCCCCTGGCGGGGCTGAACCTGCCCGAGGTGATTGCCCGGCTGACGTACCTGCCGCGCGGCCTGGTGCTGGTGACCGGGGACACCGGGTCGGGCAAGAGCACCACGCTCGCCGCGATGATCCAGGCGATGAACGAGCGCTACAAGAAGCACATCATCACCCTGGAGGACCCCGTCGAGTACACCTTCCAGAGCAGCCGCTGCGTGATCGAGCAGCGCGAGCTGGGCCACGACATGCCCAGCTTCGCCAGCGGGCTCAAGCACGCCCTCCGCCAGGACCCGGACATCATCCTCGTGGGCGAGATGCGCGACCTGGAGACCACGGCCCTGGCGATCAGCGCCGCGGAGACCGGCCACCTGGTCCTCTCGACGCTGCACACCTGCAGCGCCAGCCAGACGGTGGAGCGGATCATCGACATGTACCCGGCGGGCCAGCAGAACCAGATCCGCTCCATGCTCGCCAACACGCTCCAGGCGGTGGTGAGCCAGACGCTCTTCAGCCGGATCGACAAGCCGGGCATGTGCCCGGGCGTGGAGATCCTGCTGTGCACCCCCGCGGTGCGCAACCTGATCCGCGAGGCGCGCACCTTCGAGATCCCCAACGTGATCGAGACCAGCCGGGCGATCGGCATGAAGAGCCTCGACACGGCCATCGCCGAGCTGTACTTCAACGGGATGATCAGCCGCGAGGACGCCATCGCCCAGGCGGCCTACCCGGACAAGCTCGACCGCCAGCTCGTCGCCTGAGCCTCGTCGCCGGAAGTCTCGCGCCGACCCCGCGCCCCGCACGCGAACCAAGCCCATGCCCAACTACAAGTTCCAGGTCCGGACCCCCCGGGGCGAGGTGCAGGCCGGCGTGCTCGCCGCGGAGACCGTGAGCGCGGCCGCCGCGGCCCTGCGGGCCCAGGGGGCGCACGTGCTGGCGATCAACGTCGCCACCTTGAGCGACGCCCCGCCCACGCTGGGCCAGCGGGTGCGCGAGCTCAACGCGGGCCGCCCGAAGCAGAAGCACGTGCTGGACTTCACCACCCAGCTCGCGGTGATGATCCGCGCCGGCATCAACATCCGGGCCGCGCTCGAGGGCATCGCCGAGCAGTGCGAGCACCCGGGCTTCAAGAAGGTCATCCAGGGCCTGAAGTCCGACGTCGAGGCCGGCAAGCAGTTCTCCGAGGCGATCGCGCGCCATCCCAAGCTCTTCGGGCCCCTCTACGTGAACATGGTGCGGGCCTCGGAGATGTCGGGCTCCTTCGCGGAGATGCTCGACCGCATCGCGGGCTACATCACCCAGGAGATCGAGACCCGCAAGATGGTCATCGGGGCCTCGATCTACCCGGGCGTGATCGGGACCATGGCCGTCGCGGTCACAATCTTCCTGCTCACCTTCGTGCTCCCCAAGTTCGGCGCGGTCTTCCAGGGCAAGGAGGAGGTCCTCCCCTGGGCGACCAAGTTCCTCATGGGGCTGAGCGCCTTCATGGTCCGGAGCTGGTACTACGTGGTGGCGGCCTTGCTGGGCCTGGTCGGTGGGACCTGGGCCTTTGCGCGCACGGAGGTGGGAGGCTTCTGGCTCGACCGCCTGAAGCTCGGCTTCCCGATCGTGCGCAGCATGTTCCGGGCCCTGTTCATCAGCCGCTCCCTCCAGACCATGGGCCAGCTCATCAACGCCGGCGTGCCCATGCTCGACACCCTGGCGATCACTGGCGACATCTCGGGCAACCGCCTCTACAAGGACATGTGGCGCGACGTCTACGGCAACGTCAAGCAGGGCCGGAAGGTCTCCGCGCCGCTCATGCGCACCACGCTCCTGCCCCGCTCGGTCGTGCAGATGGTCTCGGCGGGCGAGGAGTCGGGCAAGCTGGGCGAGGTCCTCGACGAGATCAGCGTGTACTACGCCAAGCAGCTCAAGGACCGGATAAAGGCCGTCACCTCGATGATCGAGCCCATCATGATCATCGTGATGGGCTCGGTGGTCGGTTTTATCGCCATGGCCATCATCCTGCCCATCTTCAAGATGAGCCAGATCGTCAAATGACCGATCCAGAGGGCACGGGCGCGCCCGGGCACGGATGACCCCCGCCCGCGGCGCCCCGGTGCGGTCTCCCCATGGCGATGCGTCCCCTCCCCACCCGCCCCGAACGCGCCCGCGGCCCCGCCGCACGCCCGGCGCCCCGCGCCGCGCCGGCCCGCGGCTTCACGCTGATCGAGGCCGCGCTCACCACGGTGATCATCGGCGTGGGCGTGCTGGCGATCGTCGAGGCCCAGCACACCTTTCTCCGCACCAACGACTGGTCGAGCCAGGCGGCGACCGGCACCTACCTCGCCAACGAGATCCGCGAGATGACCCGCCCGCTGGCGCGCCACGACCCGGTCACCGGGCTCTACCTGGCCGACGGCGGGGCCGGGACCGTGCTGCACGGCTGGGGACGCGAGCCCGGCGAGGTCGGCGTCGACGACCTGGACGATCTCGATGACTTCGACGGGCTGGTCTTCCGCTTCGACGGCACGCCCTCGATCACCGACAACGATCTCCCCGGGCCCGTCGACGCCTTCGGCAACGTGATCCCGGAGATCCTCGCGAGCGGGAGCGCCATGCTCGACGCCGAGGGCCTGCCGGTGCCCCTCCAGGGCTGGAGCCAGCACGTGCGGGTCGAGAAGCTCGACCCGTTCAACTCTTCGGTCCCGCGCGCGGCCTCGTACTTCGAGCCCGCCCAGGGGACGTTCGAGGGTCGCGCGGTGGATCAGTACCCGCTCCGCGTGACCGTGCAGACGCGGTACCTGGGGCGCTTCGACACCGAGCCGCGCTCGATCGCCAGCGTGGTGTGGATCGTTCCGTGAGCCGCCCTATGCGCCAGCCGAAGTCCCGAATCCCGCCGCCGTGCCCATCGCCGGTCCCGCCCCGCGCCCCGTCGCGGCGGCGCCGCCCCGCCCGGGGCCGCCGCGGCGTCGCCAGCGTGCTGGCGATGATGTTCGTCGTCGTGTTCGGCTCACTGGCGGCCGCGATGGCCATCGTCAGCAAGGGCAACCTCCGCACTGCGCAGACGCACCTGCACGTGATGCGCGCGCTCGGGGCCGCCGAGACCGGCCTGGCGGTCGCCCGTTCGCGCTTGCACGAGGCCGCCTCGCGCTTCGTCGTCGAGCGCGGCGACGTCGACGCGGACTTTGCCTGGCGGCTCTGGACCGGCACGACCTCGATCTCGGACGGGCAAGTGGAGGTGAACGCGCCGCCGAGCGGGTTCAGCGAGCCGGCCCTGCCCGCCGGCATCGCCGAGGCCCTGGCCAACGCCCACGCCGCCGAGGGGAATCTCGTCGCGGTCAGCGGCGCTCCCGCCGTGCCCACGATCCACTCCGCCCCCACGGGGGCCGACCTGTCCACGTTCCGCTCGACGGGCTGGGTGACCACGCCGGCGGTCGGGGTTGAGGCCGTGGGCGGCGCCCCGGGGGCCGGCCCTCCCGCGTACCAGGTCACCTACGCGCCCCTGGCCGGCCAGGCCCGCGTGCGGGTGATCGTGACGGGGTACAGCAGCGTGACGGAGCTGGGCTCGAGCTTCCACTATGCCGCCGCGGCCGACGGGACGTACCGGGCGGTCACCCGGGTGGTGCAGCAGGACATCGAGCTGGTCAAGCGCGTGGACCACGCGGTGCTCAGCCCGAGCCGGATCATGATCGGCAAGAACGTGCTGGTGACCGGGAAGCTCGGGGCGCTCTATACGGACGTGGCGCAGCGCAACGGGCACCCGCTGGAGATCCGCTCCGACTTCCTGGGCCTGAGCCCCCAGCTCGACGCAAAGCTCGAGACGCTCTTTGCCAACCTGGCCGCGTACGACGCCGACGGCGACAACCGCCTGCGCGTCAACCACGCCCTGGAGGGGCAGGGCATCCCCGCGGACGACGACTTCGATGGCGACGGGCAGGTGGACAACGCCTTCGGGGATGCCACCGCCGACGGGTACACCGACGAGTTCGACGTCTTCATCAACCACTACGACACCAACGCCGACGGGCGCGTCACGCTCTCGCCGGCCCTGACCGCCGGCACCCCCGCCGACGGGAGCCCAGCCGAGTTCACCGGGGACGACGACCTGGCGATCCTGCTGGACTCGGCGGCGCCGGACCGCAATGCCAACGGCGTGCACGGATTCCGGGACGACAACTCCAACGGGCGCTGGGACTCGGGAGAGCCGCTCAACGACTTCGACCCCGCCACCGGCACCTACTCCGACCGCGTGCTGGGCTACCGGGACGGGTTCATCGACCGCAAGGACCGCTACGCCAAGGTGCGCGGGCGGCTGGTCTTCCGCGTCGCCGAGCCCGACTGGTCCACGGCCCAGGGCGACTACCGGCAGTACGTGCGCGGGCCGGTCGTGCCCGAGCCGGGGCAGCCCCCGGTCGTCTTCTCCGCGACCGAGCGCCAGCTCCCGTCCATCAGCGCCGAGACCTTCACGCAGTCGCAGACGCCGCTCCGCCAGGCGGCGGACGGGCAGTCGTTCGCCGCCCAGGTGGCCGCACAGCTCGGCGTCGACGCGGCGACGCTGCCGCAGTACGTCGAGGACAGCGCCAATCCGGGCGAGGCCCGCTACTGGCGCGCCGACCTCGACGACGCCTACGTCTTCGGGCGGACCGGCCGCCACCTCTACGAGAAGATGCCCTTCAACTCGCCCGCCTTCTCCGACTGGTACATCCGCCCCCGCTACGAGAACATGGTCTTCTCGAACGTGCAGATCCCCGCCGGGACCAACGCCCTGTTCATCAACTGCACCTTCGTGGGCGTCACCTACATCCGCTCGTACACCGACAACACCCACCCGAACTGGACGCTCTACGGGAAGATGACCTGGAGCCCCGCGCAGGGCCTGCCGGTTCCCATCACCGACCCGCTGGACAAGAGCGACTTTCCCAGGTGGGTCACGGGCGACCCCATGGACGGTCCGGCGAACTACGACGACTTCCCCGATCCCCCGACCATCGACGGCCAGGTGCGCACCGGCGCCGAGCGCAGCACCAAGCTCTACTCCAACAACCTCCGGTTCCACGACTGCCTGATCGTCGGGACCCTGGTCAGCGACACCCCCACGCAGTACACGCACGTCCGCAACAAGCTGCAGTTCACCGGCAGCACGCGCTTCGCCGAGGCGCACCCCGTCGAGCCGGCCAACCCGCTGCTCAATCCCGACCCCGCGGACCTCGAGGAGATCCGCAAGACCTCCATCATGGTCCCGAACTACTCGGTGGACATCGGAAGCTTCAACAGCCCGACCGACACGTTCCCCGGCGGGCCCGACCCCCACCACGTGCACCTCCAGGGTCTCATCGTCGCGGGCGTGATGGACATCCGCGGCAACACGCAGGTCGACGGAACCCTCCTGCTGACCTTCGCACCCACCGCGGGGGAGGGGCCGCTCGAGTACCTCGGCAACCCCGTCGGCAACCCGGCCAGCTTCAACGCGACGATCGGGTACTTCGGCCCCGAGCACGAGGACGGCGAGGCCCTCGACCCCGAGACGCTGACCGTCCACAACGGGCAGCGCATCGTCGGGTGGGACCTGGACAGCGACGGCATCGCCGACCTTAATCACGACCAGACCCCAACGCAGGCCCAGCTCGACGCGGGCGCGACCCCGATCCCGTTCTACGGCTACGGACGCGTGGTCCTCAACTGGGACCCCGACCGGCCGATGCCCGACGGGATCATGCTCCCGCTGAGCGCGGTGCCGGCGCGCGGGACGTACCGGGAGGGCCACTGATGCGTCGCCCGCTTCCGAGCGCGGGCGCCCGGCCGTCCCGGCGGGCCGGGGGGCGCGGGGGCTTCAGCATCGTCGAGATGCTCGTGGCCCTCACGATCACCTCGCTCCTGCTCACCGCGACGCTGAGCGCCCTGGACGTCTCGTACAAGGCCTACAAGGCCACGAGCGAATCGGCCTCGGACCAGCTCGTCTCCCGCCTGGTCGTGCACCGCGTGCTGGCGATGCTGCGCACGGGCAAGGAGTTCGGGCCCTACCCGGCGGACGTGCTCGACGCCGCGCAGAACCCCGGCATCTACGACCGCGTCGAGTTCGTCTCCTTCGAGGATGAGGCCGCGGGGGTGCGCCAGGTGACCCGCCTCGAGCGGCGCCCCGCCGAGGTGATCGCGGTCGGCTCGGGGGCCTCGTACCTGCGGCGCGGGCCCTACATCCTCTGGATGGTCGTCGAGCGCACGACGCCGACGGGGACGACGACCACCGAGCAGCCGCTGCTCGACGGAGTCCTGGACCTCTCCTTCACGCTCGAGTACCTCCCGGGCCCGACGCTGCGCCGCGCGACGATGGACCTGACCGTTCGGCCCCGGGGCGAGGAGGTGATCGTGGCCGACGAGAGCGGGCAACTGCACGTCGAGTCGGTGGACGAGGCCGGGAACGTGCGCACGAACGTGATGGTCGGGGCGCGCTTCGAAGTCCCGGTCATCCGCCTGGTCGCCTCGACGACGCCGCGCCAGCTCGACTGAGTCGCCCCGCGCCCGGCGCGCCGGCCCCGCTCAGTGCCCGCGGCTGACGCCGAGCTGCACCTTGTAGATGCCCGCGGCCTCGGCGGCCTCGTGCACCCGCACCACGTCGCGGTAGGGGACGCGCTGCGTGGGCGTCACGAGCAGTTGCATCGCGGCGGTCTCGGGCCCACGGGGGAACCGGCCCATGCGCTCCAGGAACCGCTCCAGGGGAACCCGCTGGAGCTCCAGGAATGTCACCACGGTCTGACCGTCCTCGGCGACGTCGAGGGCGGCGTTCAGGTGGACCGGGGGCAGCTCCAACGGGTCGCGCGGGCGCGAGGCGGTCGATCCCGGGAGCGTCGGCAGGGCCGTCTGCAGGAACCAATCGCTCCCCATGAACGCGGCGCTGGCCATGAAGAAGATCAGGATCACCATGACCACGTCGACCATCGGGGTCATGTTGGGCCCGAAGTGCATGGTCCAGCCGTGCAGGGCATCGCGCCGGCGGAAGCCCCCGCCGCTCCGGCGGCGCCGCGAGGCCGGGCGCGCCGCCGCGGCCTCGTCCGGTCCCGCCGGCGGGGCCGGGGGCCCGTCGGACATCATGAGAGCCGCTCCGTCGCCAGGCGCACGCTGCGGGCGCCGGCGCGCCCGAGAGCGCGAAGGACCGGCTCGATGGAGCCATAAGGGAGGTCGCGGTCCGCACGCACCTGCACCGTGGTCCCGGGGGCCTCGGCCAGGCGCGCGCGGACGAGCGCTTCGAGGGGCTCGGCCCCGGGCATGTCCTGGCTCTCGACCAGCACGCGCGCCGCGCCCGCGACCCACTGGGCCCCCGAGGGCTCGCGCAGGATCGTGACCACCAGCACCGACTTTCCCGGCTCGAGCTGCCCCACCTTCGACCCCGGCAGCCGCAGCCCCTGCGCGGGGTCGTCGGCCAGGCGCCCGACGATCAGGAAGAAGATGATCAGCACCATCACCACGTCGATGAGCGGGGTGACGTTGATCGCCTCGAAGGAATGCTCGCGGCGGATGCGGCGCGACCGGATCATGGGCTACGGGTTCCGCGCCGCGGGAGACGGGGGACCCATGGGCCCCGGCGGGAGCGGGGACCCAGCCGGGGAACGGACGGCGCCGGCCGCGGGGCGCACCCCGGGGGCGGGAGCGTCGCCGCGGCGCGTGCGGGCCTCGGTGGGGAGCATCTCGACCAGCTCGGCGGAGATGACCATGGCGCGGGTGCAGAGACGGTCGATCACGGAACGGTAGTGCCCGAAGACCGCCAGGGCCGGCAGGGCCAGCAGGAGCCCCAGGAGCGTGTGGAAGAGCGCCTTGGAGATGCCCACCGAGAGGCCGGCCGGAGTCGCCTGGCCGCCGGCCTGACCCAGGGCCGCGAACGCGATCACCATCCCGTAGACGGTGCCCGCCAGCCCGAGCAGGGGGCCGAGATTCCCGATCACGTTCAGGGGCTCGATCTTGCGGAACCAGCCGGCGACCTCCTCCGAGGCGGAGAGCTCCGCGGCCTCGCGCACGGCCTCCTTGTCGTCGACGGGCGCTTCGATGGCGGCCCGCATCACGCGGCTGACGAAGGCGTCGTCCTCGCGCACGAACTGCCGCAGGTCCGACCAGAGGCCCCCCTTGGCGAGCTTGCGGATGATCTGCTCGCTCTCCTCGGGGATGATGTTCTTGCGGCGCACGTCGATCACCGCCATGATGATCACCGTCCAGGCGACCAGGGAGCCGAGCACGAGCAGAACGGTGAAGAAGTCGAACGACTCGCGGAAGAGGCCCCAGAGGGTGATGTCGGCCGCGGGCGCGCCGGCGGCCGGAGCGCCCGGCGCCGGGGCGGTTGCCCCCGGCGCCCCGGCGCCGACCGGCTGGGCGAGCGCGGGCCCGCCCAGCAGAAACAGGCACATGAGGATCCCGCCAAGGCGGACCAACCTCGGGGCCAACCCACCACCCGCTCGACGGTCGTTCATCGGCGCATCCTACAGGGGTCCGGCCCGCCCCGCAGCGCCGGCGGCCACGCCGCGCCTCGGCAGGGCCCTACGCAGCGGGCGCCGGGGCAGTTGCCGGGCTCACGGCTCCGGGGCGCCGTCGGGCAGATCGGGATCGGCGGCATCGTCCTCGGTGAGGTCGCGCCCGAGCATGTAGGTCTCGGTCATCCAGCGTCCGAGGTCGGCCATCCGGCAGCGCTCGTCGAAGAAGGGAAAGGTCGGACTGTCGGGCGCCACGGGGCGGCCGGAGACGGGACAACGCGCCGGGCCCGCGCCGGCGTCGCGCTCACCGTGGTCGGGCTCGGCGCGCCCCAACCCGGCCAGGTCGTCCCACCCGGGCCGGCCGCGCCAGCCGCGCGGCACCTCCAGGCGAATGAGCCGCCGCTCGGCCCCGGTGTGCTCGAGGAAGATGTCGGCGCGGCGGGCGTCGCCGCGCGCCAGAATGGCCCCCTCGACGCGCTCCGGCCACTCCACGGCGATCACGGCGCGCGGTGTCATCAGCCGGTCCAGGCCGAGGCTCTCCAGCTCGTCGGCCCCATGCAGGCGGTACGCGTCCAGGTGCGCCAGCCCGATGCCGCGCGCACCCACGGCGTGCTGGTGCGCCAGCACGAAGGTCGGGCTGCTCACCTCGCCGGGATCCAGCCCGAGCCCCAGGGCGAGCCCGCGGACCAGCCGGGTCTTCCCAACGCCCAGTTCGCCGTGCAGGGCCAGAAGCTCCCCGGGCTCCACCAGCCGTCCCAGCGCCGCCCCGAGGCGTTCGGTCTGCTCCTCGGCGTGCGTCATGACCCGGACGATGACGATGCTCACGGCGCAGTGTCCCCGGCTCCGCCGAGCGCAGGGTCCCAGCCCATCTCGCCCGCGTCAACGTCGGGGCCGCCGCCGGGTGCCCGGAGCACGCACCCCGAACCCATCTCGACCGCCCCGATGCGCGTGAGCGGCGTGCCGGTCGCCGGACAAGCGGCCGGCACGTCGCGCGTGCCGGTCACGGTCAAGAGCAGCTCGTAGTCCTCGCCATCGCTGGCGGCCGCGCGCCAGCCGGAGGCGTGCTCCGACAGGGGGAAGCGGGCCGGGTCCAGGACCATCCGGACGCGCGAGGCCCGCGCGACCCGCGCGGCGTCGCGGCCGAGGCCGTCGGAGGTGTCCAGCATGGCGTGCAGGTCGCTCCCGAAATGATCGCAGAGCCAGGCGGCCTCGACGAGGCGGGGCTCAAACCGGAGGTGCTTGCCCAGGCCACCGGCTCCGAACGATCCGCCCAGGGTTCCGGTGACGTAGACGCCATCGCCGGGGCGCGCCCCGGACCGGAGGACCGGCCCGCGGGACGGGTGCGCCGTGCCGCCGACTGTCACACTCAGGGTGAGCGGGGCCCCCGCGGGAAGGGCGGAAATGTCCCCGCCTATCAGCGGACACTCCCAGTGCGTCCCCCAGTCGTGCAGGGCGTCGAAGAGCTCCGCGGCGTGCGGGTAGCGCTCCGGCAGGGCGGCGGCCGCGAGCGCCCAGCGGGGCGTGCCCCCCATCGCGGCGATGTCGCTCAGGCTCCGCGCCAGGGCCTTGCGGGCCACGAGCCGGACCGGGGTCGCGTCGCCCGGCAGGACGTGCCGGCCCTCCACGAGCTGATCGACGGTGACGAGCAGACGCTCGGCGGGCGCGCCGGGGGCCAGCACGGCGCAATCGTCGCCCGGGCCAACCTCGACGCGACCCCCGGCGCCCGCTCCCGCTGTGAGGGCGCGCCGAAAGATCCGTTCGAGCAGGTCCGACTCGCGCATGGCGAGCATCGTACGAGCCGGCACGGCCCGGCCCCCGCGGGGGCGGCGCTGGACCGCGCTGGTAAGCTGGCGGCGTGGAGGAGCCCGCCCTGCTCGACCTGCTGCGCCTCGCGATGACGCCCGGGCTCGGTCCCGTGCTCATCGCGCGGGCCCTGGCCGAGTTCGGATCGGCCCGGGCCGTCGTGGACGCGGGCGAGAGCGGGCTGCGGCGCGTGCGCGGGATCGGGGCCGAAAAGGCCCGCGCGATCGCGGCGGGCTTCGCGGGCGCTGCGGAGGCGGCGCGCCGGGAGCTCGACCTGGCGGAGACGCTCGGCGTGGCCCTGGTGGCGCTGGGCGACCCGGACTACCCGCCGCTGCTGGCCGAGGTTCCCGACCCGCCCCCGATCCTGTACGTGCTCGGAGCCATCGAGCCCGCGGGCGCCGACCGCTACCCGGTCGCGATCGTGGGCTCGCGCTCGTGCACAGTTTACGGGCGCGAGCAGGCGGCCCGCTTTGCCGCCCACCTGGGACGGCACGGGCTCACGGTGGTCTCCGGCGGGGCCCGCGGGATCGACTCGGCCGCTCACGAGGGCGCGCTCGCCGCGGGCGGGCGCTCGATCGCGGTGCTGGGGTGCGGGCTGGCCCACCGCTACCCGCCGGACAACGCGCCGCTGTTCGACGCGATCGCCGCCGGCCGCGGGGCCCTGGTCAGCGAGCTGCCGCTCGGCACACCCCCCGCGAGCGAGAACTTCCCGGCGCGCAACCGCATCATCTCGGGCCTGACCCTGGGCGTGATCGTGATCGAGGCGGGGCGGCGCTCGGGTGCGCTCATCACCGCCCGGCACGCGCTCGAAGAGCACAACCGCGAGGTCTTCGCCCTTCCTGGACGCGTCGACTCGCCGGCGAGCCAGGGGTCGCTGGACCTGCTCCGGGCCGGCGCAGCCGCCCTGGTGGTGCATCCCGCCGACGTGATCGAGGCCCTGGAGTCTCCCGCCCGGCACCTGCACATCGGGACCCACGCCGACCGGTTCGCGGCGGTGCGGGCCAGCGAGGACGGCGGCCCCGCACGCGATGGGGGCGCGCCGGGGGCCGGCACGGACGCCGGGCGCGAGCCCGCCGCACGCGGGTTGTTCGCAGCCGGAGGGTCCGCGGTCAGGGCGGGCCAGCCGGCCGCGGCGGCGACGATCGGCGTTGGGACCGCCGCTCTGACCGAGTCGCAGCGCCGCCTTCTCGCGGCGCTCACCGACGCGGCACTCAGTCTCGACGAACTGGCGCGGGTTACCGGGGCCGAGCCGGGCGCGCTGCGCTCGGACCTGACGATCCTGGAACTGGCCCGGCAGGTTCGGCGCGCGGGCTCAAGGATCGTGCGGGTCCAGCCCTGAGCCCGCGGGCCTCCGATGGGCGGCCAGGTCGCGGGGCCCCACCGCGCTGAGCTCGTGCCCGCATTCCGGGCACACACGCGACCCGACCGGGTAGCCGCACTGGACACACCAGCCCTGACGGAGGCGACGCAGCTCGCGTCGCCCGCGGGAGAGCCCGCTGAACAGCCAGAACAGAAGCGCGGCGATCATGGCGATGGGCAGTCCACGGGTGACCCGGAGTGCACGTGTCCGATGACCGAGGGGGTTTCGACCGGCTTGCCCACCGGCACGCCCCGCCACACGTACAACTCCGGCCGTTCACGCACAATGGCGGCCACAACGTCCGCCAACGCGTGCGGGGTTGGTGTAGGCGACCCCCCGGCGGCAGCGACAAACTCGGCCTCCACGCGCGAGACCCATCGTGCCGCGATGAGCGAGGCGCCGGCGCGTTCGACCGTGGCCTCGATCTCGACGCGGCCCGTGGCAGATTCGTCGGGAGTCACGGTCCTGGTCCGCCCGGCCGCGTCCACGTGAACCCATCGCACCACCCGCTGCCGAGCGTGTGGTCGCAAGGGCGCCGGCCACAGCGCGGCATAGACCGCGCCCCAGGCCAGCACCAGCGCGATCACAAAGCTCCAGCGCGCGGCTGCGCCCAGCCCCCGGGACTGATCGACCTCGTCCTCAGGGTTGGTCCGGGTCGTCACGGCTCGCGCGCCGCCCAGCGGATCCCTTCCACCAAGTGGGCCACGAAGCGGCGGTCGCGCCACACTTCCGGCCGGTGCCCCAGGGCGGTGTAGAAGACGCGTCCCGCGCCGACCTGCCGGGTCCAGGCCAGGGGGTAATCGCGGCCCGGCTGGGCTCCCGGCGTCTGCGGGTCCAGGTGCATGAGAACCTGGTTGTCAGGGGCGATCTCGCGGAACTGGTAGATCTCGTCCGTGATCAAGAAGCCGCGCCCGCCGCTCGCCGGGTCGGTCCCCTCCCCGCTCTCGTCGAGGAGCGGGGCGGTGATGGGGCTGCGCGGGCTGGCGATGATCCGCACCTTCTGGTTCCAGGGGTGCCCGTCAAAGGTGCCGCCGATCAGGCGCACGTACGCCCGGTCGTCCGCGAGCGTGTCCGTCGCCGAGTGCACTCCCACGACGGCGCCGCCGCTGGCGACCCACCCCTCGAGCATGCGCGTGTCGATGGGGACGGCCCCGGTGGTAAAGAGAATGAGCACGTCGGTCCGGGCGAGGCGCTCGGGCGTCACCTCGGCCAGGTCGTCGACGTGCTCGACCTCCAGCCAGTCGAGCCGGCGCGCCACGTCCGCCAGGATGTTCCGCGATTCCGGCAGGACCTCGTGCGCGTAGCCCAGAGCCTGCGTGCAATAGAGGGCCCGCACCGGGTCCCCCGCGGCCCGCGGCGCGTGTCGCGCGGCGCCGGCGTTCGGGCGGTCCGGCGCCCCGCGCGGGGGGCGCACCGCCAGGTCGCGGTACTCGATGCGGTTGCCCGCGTGGTGGGCCTGCAGAGCGACGTGCCCGTCCGCGAGCTCGGTCAGCGTCGCGTCGACCATGGGCACGCCGTTGATCCACGTCCGGACGGTGTCGCCCATGGCCAGCACCCGGTAATCGAACCAGGCCTCGTCGCGCGTGAGCGGCGCCGTGATCCCCGCGGGGTAGGCCCGCCCGTACACCACGCCCGTGAAGTTCTTCGGGTCGTGATTGTCGATCTGCGCCTCGTACCCGACGGGCCACGTGTCCGGGTTGTCCCGGGGCGGCGTGGCGCGCACGTAGATCCCCGAGTTCCCCTTGGCGTTGACGCGCACCAGGGCGCGCAGCTCCAGGTCGGTGAAAGTCTCGGTGGTGTAGAGGTGGCCCGGCCCGTCGCTCCCCACCAGGGTGCCCGTGGCCTCTTCGACCTTCCACTCGCCCGCGCCCCGCTTCGTCCAGCCGGCCAGGTCCTTGCCGATGAGCGGCCGCCACCCGCCCGAGTCCGGGTCGGGCGAGAGATCGCGGATCTTGAGGTTGCGGAACCTCACCGCGTCACCGTGGTCCTGCAGCGAGATGAACCCGGTGGTCAGGCGATCGCGCAGGGGGCTGCGGTTCTCGGGCTTGTGCACGTACCCGCGGTCGTCGAGTTTCTGGGCCCTCTGCACGTGCTGGCCGTTGAGCCAGACATCGAGAGTGTCCCCGACGAGCCGGATGCGGTAGGTGTTCCACTCCCCGGCGGGCCGCACCGCCTGGGACTCGGGCGCGATGGCGTTGTAGACGGCGCCGGCCTGATTGTCCGCCGGGGGCTTCCCGTGCGAATCGAAGATCTGGACCTCCATGCCGGTGAAGGCCGGGTCCCCGCCGGATGAGCCGCGCAGCCCCACGCCGGAGTTGCCATTGGCCGGCACCAGGAAGTCGAGGGCGAGCTCGAAGTCGCGGTACATCCGTTCCGTCCGCAGCCACCAGCCGGCGCCGGGCTTGACCACGACCAGCTCGCCCTCGCGCGCCGCCCAGGCCTCGGGGTCACCCGAAGTGGTCCACCCGGAGAGGTCCGTGCCGGTAAAGAGCAGCGTCCAGCCCTGGGCCTTCTCCTCAGGGGTGAGCGCATTGATCCCCGGCGGCTGCGCGCCCGCACCTGCCGCGCCGAGCGCCGGAATCGCCAGCAGAACCAGCACGCCGAGCCGCCGGCCGAGCCACCCCAGGACCTGTGACATGCGCCTTCTCCTTGGAGGAACCCGCGTTCCCCGCCCCGTCAGCCTAAACGCGACGGTCCGGCTGTCAACCTGGCAGGAGCGCGGCGGGCCACCGCGCAATGCCGGTGAGACCCCGAGGGCCCGCGGCCGGCACGCGGCTTGCCGCTCCTCAAGTCCACGCAAGAATGCAGCGAGGCGCCCGGGACGCGCCGGGATCGCCCGCTCAGGCGGAGGGGACCGCATGCGGACCGACCGACTCACCAACCTGGCCCAGCAGGCGCTGGCCGACGCCCAGGCGGACGCGGCCGCGCGGAACAACCCCGAGGTCGTGGGGCTGCACGTCCTGGAAGCGATGCTCCGCGAGCAGGGGGGGGCGGCATGGTCGGTGCTGCAGCGCGCCGGGGCGGACCCCGCGCGCGTGCGGGGCGTCCTCAAGACGGAGCTGGAGCGGCTGCCCACGACGACCGCGGGCGCGGGATCCGCGGGGCGCACCGTGATCGCCCTGCTCGCGGCGGCGGAGAAGGAGGCGGGGCGGCTCGGGGACGCCTACGTCTCGACCGAGCACCTGCTGCTCGCCCTGGCCGAGGGCGCGGGCGGCCCCGAGGCGCGCGAGGTGCTGCGGCTGCTCGGGGGCGGGCGGCGCGGGCTTGAAGAGGCGATCGGCGCGCTCCGCAAGGCCAGCGGGATCCAGACCATCAACGACCCTGGCGCCGAGAGCACCTACGAGGCCCTGAAGAAGTACGGGATCGACCTGACCGAGCGGGCCCAGCAGGGCAAGCTCGACCCGGTGATCGGCCGCGACGAGGAAACCCGCCGCTGCATGCAGGTGCTCTCGCGGCGCACCAAGAACAACCCCGTGCTCATCGGGGAGCCGGGCGTCGGCAAGACCGCGGTGGTGGAGGGGATCGCGCTGCGGATCGTGAACGGCGACTGCCCCGAGAGCATGCGGGGCAAGCGGCTGATCGCGCTCGACGTGGGCCAGTTGCTCGCCGGCGCCAAGTACCGCGGCGAGTTCGAGGAGCGGCTCAAGGCGGTCCTGCGCGAGGTGGAGGCGAGCCAGGGGGAGGTGATCCTGTTCATCGACGAGCTGCACACGATCGTGGGCGCGGGGGCCGCCGAGGGCGCCGTGAGCGCCGGCAACCTGCTCAAGCCCGCCCTGGCGCGGGGCGAGCTCCGCTGCATCGGCGCCACCACGCTGGGGGAGTACCGCAAGCACATCGAGAAGGACCCGGCCTTCGAGCGGCGCTTCCAGCCCGTCTTCGTGCCCCAGCCCACGGTCGAGCAGAGCGTGGCCATCCTCCGGGGGCTGAAGGAGCGGTACGAGGCGCACCACGGCGTGCGCATCCTCGATGCGGCGCTGCTCGCCGCCGCCACGCTCAGCCACCGCTACATCACCGACCGGTTCCTGCCCGACAAGGCGATCGATCTCATCGACGAAGCCGCCAGCCGCCTGCGCCTCGAGTACGACTCGATGCCGCAGGAGCTCGACGAGCTGACGCGCCGGCT
Organism: Phycisphaerales bacterium; assembly: GCA_035628055.1. GTDB lineage: Bacteria > Planctomycetota > Phycisphaerae > Phycisphaerales > UBA1924 > DASPKO01. Next base: position 11,199 of record DASPKO010000193.1, on the reverse strand, counting down.
CACGCAGCTCGAGATCGAGCGGCAGGCCCTGCGCCTGGAGCTGGGGACGGGCGGCCAGGGCGCCGAGGCCGGCCCGCGCCCGCGCGCTCCGGCGGGCACGGCGGGCCCGCAGGCGCCCCGGTCGGAGCTGGAGCGTATCGAGCGCGAGATCGCGGAGCTCCGCGAGCGGCAGACCGCCCTCTCGGCCCGGTGGCAGCGCGAGAAGGGGGAGCTGGACCACGTCAAGGGGCTCAAGGAGAAGCTCGACCGCAAGCGCGTCGAGCTCGAGCAGGCGCAGCGCCGGGGCGACCTGGAGACCGCCGCGCGGATCCGCTACGGGGAGATCCGCGAGCTCGAGGCCGAGCTCGAGCGGTCCGAGGCGCGCCTTCGCGAGCGGAACGAGCGCGGCGAGGCGATGGTCAAGGAGGAGGTGGACGCGGAGCTGGTCGCGGAGGTCGTGGCGGGGTGGACCGGGATCCCGGTGGCGCGCCTGGTCGAGGGGGAGCGGCAGAAGCTGCTGCGCATGGAGGAGGAGCTGCGCCGGCGCGTCGTCGGGCAGGACGAGGCCCTGCGGGCCGTCTCCGACGCCGTGCGCCGCGCCCGCGCGGGCCTTGGGGACGCCAACCGGCCCGTCGGTTCGTTCCTGTTCCTGGGACCGACGGGCGTCGGCAAGACCGAGACCTGCAAGGCCCTGGCCGAGTTCCTCTTCGACACCCAGGACGCAATGATCCGCATCGACATGAGCGAGTACGGCGAGAAGCACGCCGTCGCCCGCCTCATCGGGGCCCCGCCCGGGTACGTCGGGTTCGAGGAGGGGGGGCAGCTCACCGAGGCCGTGCGGCGCCTCCCCTACGCCGTGGTGCTCTTCGACGAGATCGAGAAGGCCCACCCCGACGTCTTCAACCTGCTGCTGCAGGTGCTCGACGACGGCCGCCTCACCGACGGGCAGGGCCGGACCGTCGACTTCCGCAACACGATCGTGGTGATGACGAGCAACCTGGGGAGCCAGCGGCTGCTGGAGCTCTCGAGCGCCGGGGCCGACGACTGGGAGATCGAGGCCTCCCTCCGCGAGCTGCTGCGCACCGAGGGTTTCCTGCGCCCGGAGCTGCTCAACCGCATCGACCACGTCGTGGTCTTCCGCCAGCTCCGGCGCGAGCAGATCGCGCGGATCGTCGACATCCAGCTCGGGCGGCTGCGCGAGCGGCTCGGGCAGCGGGGCATCACGCTCGAGCTCACGCACGACGCGCAGCTCCAGCTCGCCGCCGAGGGGTGGGATCCCGCCTTCGGCGCCCGCCCGCTCAAGCGCGTCATCCAGACGCGGATCGAGAACCCGCTGGCCGGCAAGCTGCTGCGGGGCGACGTGCACGCGGGCGACCACGTGCTGGTCGACGCGCACGAGGAGCAGTTCTCGTTCAGGGTCGGCGTCGAGGCCGCGGGGCTGCGCGGCCCGGCACAGACGGCGTGAGCGGGGGCTGGCCGAACCACGGTGCTCTCACGAGGCCCGGTGACTCCGCCCGACGTCGACCCACGCCCCTTCATGCCGGGCACTCTCCAGCACCGCCTCCGTGAACCGGACCGAGCGCGCGCCCTCGGCGAGGCTGGGGAACCACAGACCCTCCGGCCCGTCGGGACCCTCGCCCGGCGCCGTACGCCCCTCGCGCAGGGCGGCGAACACGGCCCGGTAGATGTTGGCCAGCGCCTCGATGAACCCTTCGGGGTGTCCGCCCGGCAGCCGGGTGAGCGACCGTGGCCCGGGGCCCACGCCTGTCCCGCCGCGGGTGACGATGGTCCGCTCGCCCCGCACCGACATGATGGTGAGCTCATCGGGCCGGGCGTGCGTCCAGCGCAGCCCCCCCTCGGACCCGTAGACGCGGAGCCCCAGCTCGTTCTCCTCTCCGGCGCACACCTGCGAGCAGGTGAGCACGCCGCGCGCCCCGCCGGTCAGGCGCAGCAGGACGCCCGCGTCGTCGTCCAGGCGGCGCCCGGGAACCAGCACCGCCACGTCGGCGCACACCGAGCCGATCTCGAGTCCCGTCACCATCTCCACGAGGTTCTGCGCGTGCGAGCCGATGTCGCCCAGCGCCCCGGCCGGCCCCGCCAGAGCCGGATCGGTCCGCCACGCGGCCTGCTTGTGCCCGGTCGTCTCGAGGGGCGTGGCGAGCCACCCCTGGTGGTACTCGACGAACACCTTCCGGATGGTCCCCAGGCTCCCCGACCGGGCCAGGCGGGCCGCCTCGCGCAGCATGGGGTAGCCGGTATATGTGAACGTGACGGCGCAGAGCACGCCCGAGCCCGTCACCGCGGCGGCGAGCTCGGCCGCCTCGGCCCGCGTCGTCACCATCGGCTTATCGATGATGACCCCGAACCCCGCCCCGGCGAAGGCCGCCGCGATCTCCAGGTGCGTCGCGTTGGGGGTGACGATCACGACCGCGTCGAGCCGCGCCTCGGGCGGGAGCGCGGCCTCGCGCTCCAGCATCTCGCGCCACGTGGGGTAGGCCCGCCCGGGCTCGATGTCCCACTCGAGCGCCGAGCGCACCGCCTCGGCCGGGCGCGAGCTGAGCGCGCCCGCGACCAGCGTGGCCTGGCCGTCCAGGCAGGCCGCCATCCGATGGACCGCCCCGATGAACGCTCCCCGTCCGCCGCCGACCATTCCCAGCCGGATTCGCCGGCGCGAGCGCTCCGCCATCACCGGCTCCTAGTGCCCGAAGGCCGCGTCAAAGGCCCGGGCCGCGGGCTCAAAGTCCAGGCGGCGCACGAACGCCGCGGCCTCGCGGGCGCCGTGCTCGCGGGCCATGCCCGGGTCCTCCCACTCGACGCTCAGGGGCCCGGCGTATCCCGCCCGGTTCAGAGCCCGCACGATCGCCTCGAAATCCACCTCACCGCGTCCGGGGGAACGGAAGTCCCAGCCGCGCCGCGGGTCGCCGAACGGCAGGTGCGAGCCCAGCACCGAAGCCTCCCCATCCACGTTCCGGGTCGCGTCCTTGACGTGCACGTGGAAGAGGCGCGCCGCGAACGAGTCGACGAAGCGCGCGGGATCGACGCCCTGCCAGACCAGATGGGATGGATCGAAGTTGAACCCGAAGGCCGGGTGCCCGCTCACGGCCTCGAGGGCCCGCCGCGCGGTGTGAATGTCGTAGGCGATCTCGGTCGGATGCACCTCGAGCGCGAAGCGCACCCCGACCTCCTCGAACGTGTCGAGGATCGGAGCCCAGCGCTCCGCGAAGTCCGCGTACCCCGCCGCGATCTCCGCGCCGGGGAGAGGAGGGAACCCGTACAGCTTGTGCCACACCGATGAGCCCGTGAACCCGTTGACCACCTTCACGCCCAGGGCCGCGGCCGCGCGGGCCGTCTGACGCATCTCCTCGGCGGCGCGGCGGCGCACGCCCTCCGGGTCGCCATCGCCCCAGACGTGCGCGGGCACGATGGCCCGGTGCCGCGCGTCGATCGGGTCGCACACGCACTGCCCCACCAGGTGGTTGCTGATCGCGTAGCAGGTCAGCCCGTGCGCGCCGAGCAGGTCCCAGCGCGACCGGCAGTACGCCGGGTCCGAGGTCGCGCGGCGCACGTCGAAGTGATCGCCCCAGCAGGCCAGCTCGAGCCCGTCGTACTCCCAGCCGGCGGCCAGCCCCGCCACCTTGTCGAGCGGCAGGTCGGCCCACTGGCCGGTGAAGAGCGTCACGGGCCGCGCCATGGCCCGATCCTACCTCAACCCCGACGGGCCCGTGCGCCGGCAAACTCGACCGGGACCGGGCCGATGTCCGCCATCCCGCGGATCGGCAGTGTCACCGGGCGCGGGGCGCCGCGCTCCAGAACCCGCACCAGTTGCGGCTGCCCGGCCGGCACCTCCGTGCCCGCGTGCTCCGCGAGCGGCGCGACCAGGTCGCGCACCGCCCGGCCCTTGGCAAAGTCGAACTGTCGGTAGACCTGCCGCGGGCCCGGCACGGGAAGCGGCCGCGAGACCTCGACCAGGAACTCCTTGACGGCGCGCTTCGCCGTCACGCCCGGGTCGCCCCCGGCGGGCCCCCGCGCAAAGGCCGCGGGCGCTCCGGCAAAGAGGGCCGCGCCGGGCACGGGCAGCCACAGGTCGCCCACGAAACCGGCGTCGCCCAGGACGCCCAGCAGCTCGCCGGGGTGGTCCGTCACGAGCCGCTCCGCGGTGACGCGCCACTCCACCCCCGCGTGCCGGGCGGCCTCCAGCGCGGCCCGGGCGTCGTCGGCCAGCTCGCGCACCAGAGCCGGCATCTCGCTCCCGGCCCAGAGCGCCTCCAGCTCGCGCCCGTGCCGGCGCACCAGCACCTCGGCCCGGTCGAGCGCGACGGCCCGCTCGCCGGCCCCCGCGTGGTCCGCCCCCGCCAGCCGGTCCAGGTCCCCGAGCGCGAACGTGACCGCCTGCAGGCCGATGATCGGGGCCGCGGCGGCGCGCCACCGGTCCCCCTCTGCGCCCGCCGGCAGGGCCAGCGAAGCCCGGGCGAAGTCGGTCCAGTGCGCCAGCAGCGCGGCCCAGGTCAGCGCGGCCTGGCCCGGAGCGTCCGCTCCCGCGCTCGGTGCGCCGCCCGGAGTCGCGCCCTCGGCGCTCACGAGGTCGCCCGCGGGAGGTCCGCCTCCCCGAAGAGCCGGAACTCCTTCCGCCGGAGGATCTGCCCGGCGAGCGTGGCGTCATCCACTGCCAGGGCGATCGTGGGCGTTCCGTCGGGCCGGGTCATGAGCGGGTACGCAAACCGGATGTTCAGCTCGGCCCCCAGCAGGTACATGCAGAGCCGCTCGAGGCTGTGCGTCCGCCCGATCGCGACCACCAGCAGCTCCATCTCGGTGAACGGGAACTCATGCCGCGTGAGCAGCAGCTTGGTCTCGGCGGAGTTGTTGGTGATCAGCCTGACCACCGCGTGGTCGGCCGCGTCGTGCACCGCCAGGGCGCAGATGCCGACGATGGAATGGTCGAACGCCCGCACCATCTCGTGCAGCCGCCCGACCTTGTTCTCGAGGAAAACCGAGAACTGCGTGACGGTCGGGGCGGCGTACCCCGCGGTGGTCTCCAGCGACGTCGGTGCCTGGCTCATGGAGGGTTCCCGCCGGGGGCCTCTGGCGTTCCCGGCCCTGCCCGCGTGCCCCCCGCGCCATGTTGTACGGCCTGCCGCACGCCCCTACAAGGGGCGAGGTTCCAAAACCGCAAACCGCCCGACCAGGCGGGGTCGCCCCGGCTCAGCGCCACAGCGTCACGTGCCAGGTCTTCTTGCCGCGCCGCAGCGCGATCACCGACCCGTGCAGCAGGTCGTCGAGCGTCAGCCGAGAGTCGGGTTCGAGCCTCCTGCCGTTGGCCTGGATCGACCCTTCCTCGAGGTGCTTGCGCGCCTGGGTCCGGGAGCCGGCCAGGGTGGTGCGCGCCAGCACGTCGAGCGCCGGCACCCCCTCCCCGGCAAGGTCCGTGCGCGCGTGCTCGCTCCGCGGGGCGGCGCTCAGCGCGTCGAGCAGCAGGCTCTCGGTCAGGCCCCGCAGCTCGCCCGAGAACAGCGCCCGGGCCGCCAGCTCGGCCTGCGCGCGCGCCTCCGGGCCGTGAACCATCTCCGTCACCCTGCCCGCCAGCTCGCGCTGCGCCAGCCGCTCCGCGGGCTGGGCCGCGTGCCGGGCTTCCAGCCCCACGATCTCCTCCACCGGGAGCAGGGTGAAGAAGCGGAGGAACCGGCCCACGTCCGCATCCGCGGTGTTGAGCCAGAACTGGTGCATCGCGTACGCGCTGGTCCGCTCGGGCGTCAGCCAGATCGCCCCCGCCTCGGTCTTGCCGAACTTGCCCCCATCGGCCCGCGTCACCAGGGGCGCGGTGAGGCCGTACGCCTCCTGGGCACTCCCCGCGCCCCGCTCGGCGGCGAACCGGCGGATGAGGTCCACGCCGGCCACGATGTTCCCCCACTGGTCGCTCCCCCCGGCCTGCACCGTGACCCCGTGGGCCGCGTGGAGGTGGGCGAAGTCGTACGCCTGGAGCACCATGTACGAGAACTCGGTGTAGCTGATGCCCTGCTCGCGGGCCTCGAGCCGCTCGCGCACCGACTCCTTCTGGATCATCGCGTTGACCGAGAAGTGCTTGCCGATGTCGCGCGGCGCCTCGAGGTACCCGAGCCGCGCGAGCCAGTCGTGGTTGTTCAGCACGAGGGGCCCGCTTCCACCCGCTCCGTCGCCCGCGCCCTCCCCGAGCAGGCGCTCGAAGATCCGCCGCTGGGCCCGCACGTTGGCCTCGACCCGCTCCAGGGTCATGAGCTCGCGCTCGGCGCTCTTGCCCGAGGGGTCCCCGATGCACCCCGTCCCCCCGCCCATGACCACCACCGGCTCGTGCCCGGCCCGCTGGGCGTGCCGCAGCAGCATGATCGGGACGAGGTTGCCGATCGTCAGCGAGTCGGCGGTGGGGTCGAAGCCGGCGTAGACGCGCCGCCGCCCCGTGGCCAGGTGCCGGGCCAGTTCCGTCTCCGCGGTCGCCTGGTGGAGCAGGCCGCGGGCCCGCAGCTCGGAAAGGAGATCGCGCGCACCCGGCATCATGGCGCGAGGGTAGCACCGGGCGCGGCTTGGTTACGACCTCAGTCGTCCGGTCCGACGGGCTCGTCCGCGCCCGCGTCGGTGGCGCCCGCCCCATCCGCCGGCATCACGTTGTCCTCTTCGCTCATCAGCTCGATGACCTCGACGCGCACGTCGTAGTCGCCCTCGGGGCGCAGCTCGCGAGCCACGCGCTGGAGCTCCTCGAGGTCGTCCTCGGTCATGACGCCCCCGACCAGGCCAAACTTCAGGGGTCGCTCGGACTCGACGGCGAACTCCACGTCGTGAAAGCCGCGCTCGCGGAGCTGCGCGTTGAGCTCCCGCGCCGCGGTCCAGCCCGCCGATTGCGGCTCGGTTGCGACCGGGCGGGGCCGCAGCGCCGGCCACAGGTTGAGCGCGATGAACAGCACCAGGACGACCAGGACCAGCGCGAGGGCGATGAGTTTCTGCCGCTCCAGCTCCCCGCTGCGCAGCCGGTCGATCAGCCGGCGGGAGCGATAGCGCAGCTCGTCCAGGTTCAAGCCAGAGCCCCGTGCCCGGACCCGGGATCCGTGCACGATGGATCGCTCGGGCCCGCCGTGTGTTGATATGCCGTCAGACGCTCGGTTCGATCCGGCGGCGCTCGCTTACGGGGGGCCCAGCGGGGAGAAGACCCAGTCCGGGTTCGTGGCCTTGTTGGCCCAGCGGCGCATGTCGCGCAGGTCCTTCAGGCTGAGCATCTCCACGTGCCCATCGGTCATCACCGAGACGGCCCGGTCGGCGTGCCGCGGGTGCACGAAGCCCCAGTTCTTCGGGTCGGTCGCCTCGGTGAACTTGTTGGACGTGACCCAGGTGACGACCGTCGAGTTGGTCGGATAGCCCGAGCGCGGCGGGACGACCTCCCAGAAGCCCGGAGCGACGATGGACGAGCCGGTCCATGCGGCGGGATTGCGGCCATAGTTGATGCCGCCACCGGTGAAGCCCGTGGTCTTGATGTCGACGCCCCGGGCCGAGGTGAAGATCATGAGCTGGGAGGAGCGCCGGATCTCGTGCAGATGCGTCACATACCACTTCGGGTTCGGATGCCCGATGCGGTTGTAGGCCGCGCCCGTGCTGTAGTTCGGGAAAGCGCCGCGGTGCCAGTTGCCGCCGACGTACGTCGTGTTCATGCCCAGCGACGGGTGGTACGCCGCGGCGGCCTGCACGGTGCCCCCGCCACCGTCGTACAGCGTGGTGGGAGGTGAGCCGGTCGAGATGGTCGCGGGTCCGTTGGGGCGCGAGTTGAAGTCCTTGAAGGTGGCGCGGTCCACCATGAGGGCCTCGAGCGGCAGCTCGGTGGCGCCCATGAAGCGCAGGCCGTTCACCTTGATGACGTTGCCCTCGACCATGTAGCCCGGCATCCAGGGGTCGGGGTGCAGCCACACATGGGCCCCGGGCATGTTGCTCAGGTGGCCCGCCGCCCAGGGGATGTACCCGGTGAACGCCTCGTCGCGGTTCATCACCGCGTAGGTCGTCCAGGCCTCCACCTTCTGCTGACCGGAGGCCTGCTCCTTGGCCGCATAGGCCGCGGCCCGGGCCCCGCGCAGGGCCGGGAGCAGGATCGAGATCAGGATGGTGATGATCGCCACCACCACGAGCAGCTCGATCAAGGTGAAACCCCGGCACCGGCTCGTGCGAGCGCTGCGCGTACGCGTCATGGGCGTGCTCCCTGGCTTTTCGTTCCGTCCGATCAATACCTAGGCCCAGAACGGGCTTCGGTTGCAACAAGTCTACCCCATCGGCAAACCCCGAGCCAAGGGACGACCCGGACATCCGGGCCCGAGTTCAAAAAAAGTCGCCTTCCACCCGGGCGGCCTTCCCTAGCCCACGAACTCCGCACCCAGCACCCCGTCCCGCACCACCTCGGTCCGACCCACCGTCAGGGTGGCGCCCCGGGCGGGAACCATCAGCGTGAACGTCGCAGAGACTTTCCCGCCCAGAATCTCGTTATTGCCAAAGACCAGCCCGACGACTCCTTCGGCGGCCATGTCCAGGTTCGGCTTGCCCGTCACCCCGCCCCCGCACCCCGGGTTCAGGCCGATCTGCACCGCGGAGATCAGGTCTCCGTCACCGGCCATGGCCCGCAGGTGGTCGCCGAGCAGGTCGACCTCCTTGGGCCCCGCCAGGCCGGTTATCCGGCCCCGCTCGAGAGTGATTGTCAGGTCCCGGAAGTGCTGGCCCCGCGCAAAGGCGTAGTCGGCGTGGAACGTTCCGTCGGCCCCCCCGGGGCGGGGAAGCACCACCAGGCTTCCCGCCGGAAGCTCGTCGAACACCTGTCCGGCCGCGACGTCGCGATCGGAGATCACCCCGTCGCTGACGTGCACGATCTGCGGGTCCAGCTCGATGCGGAGGTCGCCCCCGTGCGGGCCGGTCAGGTGCGCGCTGGTCGCGCCGGCGACCGCGGCGGCGAGGAGCTCGCCCCGGCGCTGCAGGACTTCATGAGGGACTTGGAGCGCGCCCCAGTACGCGTCGGTCGGCTCGGGGCAGCCCGGCGTCACGGGAAAGAACTCCCCGCGGTGGGGGAGGCTGAGCTGGAGATTGCGCACGCCGCGCGCGCGCAGCGAGCGCTTCCAGCGTGACATGTTCTCCAGGATGGGGGCCAGCATGCGGCGCTGCGCCTCGGTCGGGGGGGGGCCCTGGGGCATGCCACTGGCGGCGAAGATCACCGAGGCCAGGCGCGCGTCCTGGGCCGGATCCACGATCGGGCACGCCGCCAGGTCCTCCAGGCTCATCCGCTCCATGAGCCGCTCGTGGAGCCCGCGCGACCAGATGGACTCGATCGGGTGCCCGCCCGCGGCCCGAATCTCCACCACGAGGGCCTCGGCCATCTGCAGCGCGTACGGGCCGTACATCACCAGCACGTGGTCGCCCGGGCGCACCCCGACGCCGTGGCGCACCGCGCGCGCGGCCACGGCGCCAAGGTCGACCTCCAGCACCTCGCGGCGGCGCCAATCGAAGAAAATGAGTTCGGCGGCGCGGCGCAGCGCGGCGGTCGCGTCCGCGTCCCAGCATCCCAGGCTGGGATCGACAAGGAAGTGCTGCGCGCTGGCCAGGTAGAACCGCTCTTCGCTCTTCCAGCGCTTTCGTCCCGTTCCGACCTCGCGAACCAGCCCATGCTCGAGAAGTTGCTGGAGGTGGTAGTGGGCCCGGTTGGGGGGGATGTCCAGGCGGGCGGCGATCATGGTGATGCTGGCCGGCTCCTCCCGGAGGAGCCGCAGCATCGCGAGGCGGTCGGGCTGCGCCAATGCCTTCACCTGCGCGGCGGTGTCGAGGACGAGGAAGGTGTCCAGGTGGTGCATCGAGGTCACGGCTGGTGCAAAGCAGGGGCCGAGTGGCGCTCCTGCCACTGGCACGGGGCGGTATGCCCGTGCAAAAATAGAGCAGGGGCATGTCCGGTGTGAGCCGGCGATGCCCCTGCGCCAAGGTCAATGACCCCAAGGGGATTCGAACCCCTGTTTCCAGGATGAGAACCTGGCGTCCTGGACCGGACTAGACGATGGGGCCAGTCCGAAAAGCCGGGGTAAATCTAGCCGGGCCGCGCACCCCTCTCAAGCCAGGAGAGGTTCGAGGTGTTGTCGGGGAACCGGATTGGCGCGCGGGCGTTGCGGTGACTACGCCCCGGCCGTCGCCAGGCGCGGCCGTGACGAGCCGGTCAGTTGGCGCCGGAGCTGGGCGAGCGCAAAGATGGCGGCCTCCGCCTCGGTGCGCCCGACGACCGATCCCCCCGCGGTTCCGGGAGTGCCCGACCAGTGCGCCTGGAAACAGTCGTACCGGTCGACGCGGCTGATGGCCAGGTCGAGGCCGGCGGCGCTGAACTCCCGGCGCACCCGCTCGGGTTTGGGGAACTCGCGACCATCGCTGCTCCGGCCGCACCCGCTGGAGTCCAGCTCGGACCAGCCGGTGGCGTAGAGCTCGTCAAGGGCGAAATCGATACCCACGGTCATCTTCCCGGCAGGGTGGGGTGAGCATGGCTCGCGCCGCGCTCGCGGGCCTCCGCGAGTCTATCGAGCGGGCACGCGCCAAATCCATAGGAAAAAACCGGTCGCCGGCCCCGATAACGCTCTCGCCGCCGAGCGGGTGCGAGGGCTACACGAGCCCGAGGATCTCGAAGTGCTTGACGCCCCGGGGCGTGCGCACGCCGACGGTCTCTCCCACGCGGGCCTTGAGCAGGGCCTCGCCCATCGGGCTGTTCAGGGTCACCTCGACGACGTCCCCGCGCGGTGTGGCCGAGCCGGAGGACTCGCCGACGAGCCGGAAGAGCTCCTCCTCGTCGGAGCCGACCTCGCGGAGGCGGACCGTGGCGCCGAGGAAGACGACGCCCAGGTCGCGGTGCATGGACTCATCGATGACGCTGACGCGGGCGAGGCGCTCCTCGAGGCGGCGAATCTCGGCCTCCTGGAGGCCCTGCTCCTCGCGGGCGCTGTGGTACTCCGCGTTTTCCTTCAGGTCCCCCAGCGCCCGGGCCTCGGCGATGCGCTGGGAAATGAGGGGGCGATTGGCCAGGAGCGCCGAGAGGCGTTCTTCCAGCGCCGCCTTCTCGTCGCGGGTAACCAGTTCCATCGCGGTCCTTCCGAGCGCCACACGGGCCCAAAAGCTCAATGTAGGCCCCGCGCCCCGGTGCGACCAGGCGCTCGGCGGCCCAGGGCCCCCAGCGCCCAGGCGGCGGCGCCCGCCAGCAGCGTC
>DASPKO010000192.1:0-5661 GCA_035628055.1 Phycisphaerales bacterium | reverse complement strand
CCTCCGTGCCTCCGTGCCTCCGTGCCTCCGTGCCTTCTTCCTACCCCCACACCCCGTGCACGAACCACCGCCCCGTCTCCAGTTCGCGATACACCCACAGCCATCGCCCCTCGTCATCCCGCACACGAAAGTAATCCCGCGTGGTGATACACGGCACGGCCTCCGGGCCCGTCCGTCCTTCCTGACTTCCTGACTCCGTGACCCCGTGCCGCGCCCCGGGCCCCTCGGCCCACCACTCCCCCACCACCCGCTCCGGACCCGCCGCGCCACGCACGCGCCAATCCCGATCGCGCCAGCGCATCCACGTCGGCGGACCGTCGGGCACCATCGCCAGCACCCGCGCCTCCTCCGGCCTCTCCAGGAGCACCCCGGGCCGGCGCGCCCACGTGCGCTCCGGGCTCGGCCGGCGGAGCGCCGCCTTGCGACAGGATGTCTCCCTTGATCCGCCCACTCCCCCGCCCGTCTCGCTCGCCTCCCGCGGCGCCGCGCCCGTCGCCTCCAGCCGGAAGACGCGTTCGGGCACGTGACTCTCGACCACCCCGATCCGGAGCACCCGCTCGCTCCCGAGCCGGCTCGCCAGCGCATCGACCAGTTCCCCCGCGTGCCGGTCCAGCCCGCCCCGCGCCGCGACCGGGCTCTCCCACGCCTCGGCCTGCCGGTGCGCCAGCCTGCCGACACGCCGGGCCACCACCGCCACGCCCTCGACCCCGAATCCCATGTTCACGCGCTCGACCAGCGGGGCCAGCAGCGACCACAGGTGCCGCGGGCTGCGGCTGGGATGGCTGAGCGCGATCCGCACCTTCTCCGGCGCCGACCCCAGCCGGTCCAACGTCACCTCGACCGTCCGCGCGCCGCTCTCGAGCGCCGCGAGCCGGGCGCACAACTCCCCGAGACATTCACGCACCGCCAGCGCCACCGCCTCGGCCCGCGTGCTCGCCCCATCGAAGACCCGTGCCGCTGTGGGCGGCTCCACCGGGCGCTCCGCGGTCAAACGCTCGCCCGGGTCGCGTCCGGTCGCGCGATCCAGGCGGGCCAGCAGTCCCGCCCCGAACCGCGACGGGAGGCTCGCGCGCGGCAGCGCCAGCAGGTGCTCCACCCGCGCGATCCCCACCTCCGCCAGCGCGGCCAGCACGTCCGCTCCGAGGTCCAGCGCCGCGACGGGCAGGGGCGCCACCGCCTCCTCGGCCCGCCCGTCGGGCACGATCGCCCGGTCCCACGCCCCGTACCGGGCCACCGCCCAGGCGCACGCGAAGGTGGGTGCCGCCACGATGCGGGCCGTCAGACCCCGCCGATGCAGCGCCCCGCCGATCCGCCGGACGAGCCCCGCCTCGCCCCCGCTCAGGCCGGCGCACCCGGTGATGTCCAGCAGCAGTGAGTCCTCGCCCCGAGGCGACACCGCCGGCGCGAACCGGTCACACCACGCCGCCAGCGCCCGCAGCGCCCGCGCATCTTCCTCCGGATGGTGCTCCCCGATCACCAGCACCGATGCGCCACGCTCGGCCCCCGGCACCAGCGCCCGCGCGTGCGCCAGCGTCATCCCGGCCACAACCCCGTGGCCCGCGCACCACCCGCAGCACGCCCCCACCATCCGCGACTGGCCCACCCGCCGGGCCAGGATCAGGCCCGGCTCACACCGCCCGGCGCCGGGCGCCGGCGTCGGCCCCGCGCCCCGCCGGGCCCGCCGCCGCGCCAGGTCCACCGGCCACGTCGGAAGGTACACGCAAACAGCTCGCTGCACGATCCGGCTCCAGCACCCACGACCTGGTTTCCTCTGTCACCACCTGCGCCGCGCGGCCCAGCCCCCTCCCCTTGGCCCGCATCAGCCGCACGCCCCACCGGGGCCACCCCGTCTCGCTCGGTTCGGGCCGCACCAGCCATCGCGTCGCCGAGGCCGACAGCTCCCGCAGCTCCCGCTCCGGGCGCCCCAGCAGCACCAGGCCGCCCACGCCTCCGGGCGCCGTCGCGGCTCCCGCCTCGGCGGCAAGTTGCACCCGGCGGGTGGCGCTCATGTCCAGGCCCGAGCCATCCGCGATCACCAGCACCGTCGCGGGGCTCCGCGCCGCCAGGTCGATCGCCCACACCCGCGCCGCCACGTCTGGGGCCTCGATCAGGATGGAGCGCTCCAGCAGCGCGCGCCCACTCGTCCCCGGCACCCCACCCGGGCGCACCATCACCACCGGGTGCGGCCAGCACCGCCGCCCGATCCAAACCACCAGGCCCGGGCCCCCGGAGTCGCCACTCGGCGCCGCCCGCAGCGCCCGCCACGCCACGTCCGCCAGCACCGCCACCGGCGCCACCCACTGCCGACCCGCGGGCTCGGCCCACCATCCCGAGAAAAACTCATGGGCGGCCCCGCGCACCAGCACCGGCCCCGGACCGACCCCGCCCCACCCCAGGTCCAGCCCCGGTGCCGCCCTCTGCTCCCGGCCACGACCCGACCCACACCGGCCTTCCTCCACGGACCTGACCCGCTCGGCCAGCCCCCGGAGGTCGGGGCGCTGACGAACCGCCGTTTGCAGGGGCAATGCAGTCATTGACTCGGTTCCTGTTCGGGTTCAGTCTAGCACCAAACAAAAACCATTCAAGTCGGGGTTGCTGGTTCGCCCCAACTCCGGCCTGATTCCCATTTCCCCCCGCTTCCGCCCATCCCCATTGATCCCGGGCCGGTCTCTGGGACACCATAGAAACGGATCCCACGTCCACGGAGGACCGGGGCGCCTTCTTCCCGCCGAACTCTCGGTGCCGCGCCGCCCGTCCGCCATCGCTCCGTGGCCATGACAATCCGGAGGCTCCCATGAACGCCACCGTCCAGGGCATCCACCTGCACTACGAGGTGCACGGCGCGGGCCGGCCCATCCTCCTGGTGCACGGCTTCCCGCTCTCGAGCCAGATGTGGACACCCATCGTCCAGCGTCTCAAGAGCCGCTACCGCATGATCGTCCCCGACGTGCGCGGGCACGGGCTCTCGGAGTCCAGCCCCAAGACGTCCATCACCCAGATGGCCGACGACCTCGCGGCCATCCTCGACCGCGTCAACGAGCGCAACCCCGTTGTGGTCGTCGGTCTCTCCATGGGCGGGTACATCGCGCTCGAGTTCTTCCGCCGGCACCGCCCGCGCGTCCGCGGCCTCGTCCTCGCCGACACCCGCGCCGCCGCCGATTCCCCCGAGAAGGCCCGCGAGCGCGCTCTCATCGCCCAGCGGGTGCTCGCCGAGGGGAGTCTCGTCCTCGCCGAGAGCATGACCAACAAGCTCTTTGCCCCCGACGCGCCGGCCGACATGAAGGAAGTGTGGAAGGAGCGCATCAGCCACGCCAAGCCCGAGGGCGTCGCCGCGGCCCTGACGGCCATGGCCCAGCGCGAGGACTCGATCGCGCTCCTCCCCACCATCGATGTGCCCACGCTGGTGATCGTGGGCGAGCACGACGCCATCACCCCGGTGGACGAGGTCCGCGCGATGCAGCAGTCCATCCCCGGCTCGGAACTGGTCGTCGTCCCCGGGGCCGGGCACCTCTCCCCGGTCGAGCAGCCCGACCGGGTGGCCGAGGCCCTCAAGCAGTTCATGGCGAGGGTCAAGGGAGCGAGCCCCGAGCCGGCGCACCTGGTCTAGCTCCGCGATCCGGGGCAGGGCCCGCCCCGTTCGTCCCGAGCCGGCGCATGTGCCGATGAAGGCGGCCATGCCAGGTCTGTTTGCCCCCGCCGCCGTCCCGGCCCCCGCCGATCTGCCGCCCGCCCCGAGCTATCCTCGCCTCATGCCCAGGCCACGGACGGCACGCATCGACACCGCCGACGGTTCATCCCCCCCCGAGGCCGGCGACCCGCCCGCGCCGGGCCGATCCAGGCGGGGCGGGCCGCGCGCCACCGCCCAGACCCTCGCGGGGCAGCAGCGTGAGATCTCCGTCAGCGAGTTCTTCGCCAAGAACCGGCACCTGCTCGGGTTCGACAACCCCCGCAAGGCCCTGCTCACCACCGTGAAGGAAGCGGTCGACAACTCCCTGGACGCCTGCGAGGAGGCGGGCATCCTGCCGGACATCACCGTGGTGATCGAGGAGCTGCCGCAGGGCGGGACGCCCGCGGGCACGAAGCCATCCGCGGGCGGCGCCGCCTCCCCCCCGACCCGGAGCGGCGCTCCGGAGGGCGGGGCGAAGCGGCCGGTCTCCAGCCGCTACCGCGTCACGGTGGTCGACAACGGACCGGGCATCGTGCGCCGCCAGGTCGAGAACATCTTCGGGCGGCTCCTCTACGGCTCGAAGTTTCACCGCCTGAAGATGTCGCGCGGGCAGCAGGGCATCGGGATCTCGGCCGCGGGCATGTACGGGCTGATCACCACCGGGCGTCCCATGATGATCCAGACCCGACCCAGCTCGGGCGCTCGCGCCCACCACATCGAGCTGGCGATGAACACGAAGACCAACCGGGCCGAGGTCACCACGGACGTCGAGACCGACGACTTCCCCCTGGCCCGCCTGCGCGACCTCACCCCCGGCACCCGCGAGCTCGCCGTCCGCGGCGAGTTCCTCGCCCCGTCGGCCTACCCCACGGGCACGAGCGTGAGCATCGAGCTCGAGGGCCGCTACCAGCGCGGCCGCGGCAGCGTAGACGAGTTCCTCGAGCTGACCGCGATCGCCAACCCCCACGCGCGGATCGTCTTCGTTCCGCCCGGGCGCGAGAGCGGGGCGGAGGAGGACGAGCCGGGGCTGCTCAACGGGCGCGCCACCAGGCCGGCGGCGCCGCCGGGCCCGGTCCCTCCCCTGCCCGATTCCGGCGCCGCCCCCGGCCCGACCACCACCCCCACCACCACCGAGACGGGCGGCGTGATCGTCTTCCCCCGCGCCGTCGCGGAGCTCCCCCCCGAGACGCGAGAGATCCAGCCGCACCCGCGCGGCATCGAGCTGGGCATCCTGCTTCAGATGCTCAAGGACACGAAGCACGTCACGCTCTTCAACTTCCTGCAGGAGGAGTTCAGCAAGGTCTCTTCGACCACGGCGGGCGAGCTGTGCCGCGGCGTCGGTCTGCACACGCGCACGAAGGTGTCCGATCTCGACCACGCCCTGGCCGAGCGGCTCTTCCGCGCCCTCCAGGACTGCCGCCTCGCCCCGCCCCCCACCGACTGCCTGGCGCCGATCGGCGTGCGCCAGCTCCTCGCCGGCATGCTCAAGGGCGTACGCGCCGAGTTCTATGCCGCCAGCACGCGCGAGCCGGCGGTCTACCGCGGTCGCCCCTTCCAGATCGAGGCCGCCATCGCCTTCGGCGGGCAGCTCCCCTCCGACGAGCCGGCCCGCGTCATCCGCTTCGCCAACCGCGTTCCCCTGCTCTACCAGCAGTCGGCCTGCTCGAGCTTCAAAGCCGTGCTCGACACCAACTGGCGCAACTACGACCTCCAGCAGCCGCGCGGCTCGCTCCCCGTGGGCCCGCTGGTGATCCTCATCCACATGGCCAGCGTCTGGGTCCCCTTCACCAGCGAGAGCAAGGAGGCCATCGCCGACTACGACGAGATCCGCAAGGAGATGAAGCTCGCGCTGATGGAGTGCGGGCGAAAGCTCGGCACGTACTTGCGCAAACGCCAGAAGATGCAGCGGGAAGCCGCGCGGCGCGACGTTTTCGAGCGGTACATCGGGGAGATCTCCAAGGCCATCAACGCGATCAACGGCACAGACGCGAAGA
>DASPKO010000191.1:0-3295 GCA_035628055.1 Phycisphaerales bacterium | reverse complement strand
TGCGGGCGCTCGTCGGGCTGCTGGCCGGCCTCAAGCTCAACCACCTCCAGCTCTACACGGAGCACGCTTTCGCCTATGCCGGTCATGAGGAGGTCTGGCGGCATGCCTCGCCCCTGACGCCCGATGAGGTCCGCGAGCTCGACGCCCTCTGCCGGGGCCACGGCGTCACGCTCGCCGCCAATCAGAACTGCTTCGGGCACATGGAGCGCTGGCTCCGCCACCCGCGCTACGCGCCACGCGCCGAGACGCACGGGGAGTGGTCGTTCAGCTTCGACGGGCGGCCGTTCCACCGGCGGGGCCCCTTCTCGCTCTGCCCGACCGATCCCCAGAGCCTGGCGCTGGTGACCGACCTGCTCGGCCAGCTCCTGCCATGCTTCAGCGCGCCGCTGGTGAACATCGGGTGCGATGAGACTTTCGACGTGGGCCAGGGCCGCAGCGCCCCGGAGGTGGCCCGGCGGGGACGGGCCGCGGTGTACGCGGACTTCGTGAGCCGGGTGGCGGAGGTCGCGCGCGCCCTGGGCAAGCGGCCCATGATGTGGGCCGACATCGCCCTCTCGGAGCCGGCGGCGCTGGAGCTGATCCCCTCCGACGTGCTGGGCCTGGCCTGGGGGTATGAACCCGACGCCGACTTTGCCGCCTGGTGCGAGCGCCTGCGCGCGCGCGGGCGCGAGGCCTGGGTCGCCCCGGGCACGAGCGCCTGGCGGTCTATCACCGGGCGCACGAGCGAGCGGAACGCCAACCTGCGCGCGGCGGCCGAGCAGGGGCGCTCGGCGGGCGCCACGGGCTACCTCATCACCGAGTGGGGCGACAACGGGCACCACCAGCAGTGGCCCGTCACGCTCACGGGGCTCGCCGCCGGGGCCGAGGCCGCGTGGGGTGGGACGCTGGCGGGCGGCGCCGCGGTCGCGGAGGCGGCCTCGCTGCACGTGCTGGGGGACCCGGGCCTGGGCCTGGGCCCGTGGCTCGATGAGCTGGGTGACGCCGACCTTGTGGTGCGCCGCGCGGGAAGCGTGCGCAACGCCTCGGCGCTCTTCCTGGATCTCTACCGGCCCGATGGGCGGGGCGTCGGCGTCGATTCGGTGGAGGCGTGGGAGGACGTCCGCTCCCGGCTGGAAGACCTGGGGCGGAGCCGGAGCGCATACGTCCCGGCAAACGCTTTCGGCGGGGCGGCCATTGACCACGCCCGAGCGGGCCTGGGCTTCACGCTGGACCTGGCCCGCCTGGCCTCGGACCACGCGGTCATGGCGCGGACGGGGGCGTTGGGGCGGGGCGGGGGCGAGGTGGTCGCGCGCCTCGACGAGCTGGTCTCCCGCTTTGCCGAGCTCTGGGCCCGCGAGAGCCGTCCAGGGGGGTTGGAGGACTCCATGGCGGTGTTCGCCGGGATCCGCGCACGCCTGGAGCGTGAGGGCGCGCAAGCGGGGCGCTAGCCGCGAGAGGTCCGGGCTGGCCGCAACGGTCATCGGCGCACATCACCGTCGCGGGGCGACAGGGTGCCCGTGTGCGCCGGGCTAGTCCGCCCAGAGCTCGGGGGGCACCGGCGTGAGCGTCCCCTGCCCGTCGCGGGTGAAGACGAACTCGCCGCCGGGCGTGCGCGTGGCCCGGATGACGAAGGGCGAAGGGGGCGAGAGCTCGTACCAGAACTCGCTGGGCCCGGCGAAGCTCGTGCCGGCGGGACGGATCTGGGCGCGGACCACGGTGCGTCCGGCGGAGCGGTATTCCAGGAGGTGGGCGAGGGAGCCCTGGGCCCGGGTGCGCGGGCGGACCTCGAGCGACTCGGCCCGGGACATGCGCGCCCCGCCGCGGCGGGTGTCGTCCCGCTCACCGGTCCAGAACTGGACTTTGAGGAGCGTGTCGGTCTCGTTGCGCAGGCCGACGGTGGGCCCGTCGCCCGCCACCGCGGGGAGGGAGGAGCAGCCGGTGAGCGAGGTCGGGCCGGCCAGGGCGCCGAGCGTGAGGACTGCGGCGGCGAGCGCCGCGTGCGCGAGCGCGCGGGAGCGTCGGCCCCGGGACGCGGCGGGCAAGGTGCGAGGGAACATCAGGGCTCTTCTTCGGCGCGCGCGCGGGTCGCGGCTTGAGGGTCGGCGGCGGGGTGAGCGGGCGCGCCATCCACAAGGTCGGGGCCCGGGCCGGCGCACGGGGTGGCCGGACGCGGAGGGCCGCCGGCGGCCGGGTGGCGGAAACTGACCTCTTCGATCGTGGTGCGGCGGAGCGTGACCACGCCGGCGGGTGGGTCCGGGGGCGCGGCGGGGGCGGGCCGCGAGACGTCGGTGCGGAGGGCCTTGACGATGTGCCCGAAGAACTCGCCGAGGGATCGGGGGATGCTCGTGCGGGGCGGCATCGGATGAGCGTAGGTTGGAGCGGGGGCCAGACGCCGGGCGCGCGGCGAGAAC
Source organism: Phycisphaerales bacterium (assembly GCA_035628055.1). GTDB lineage: Bacteria > Planctomycetota > Phycisphaerae > Phycisphaerales > UBA1924 > DASPKO01. Next base: position 905 of record DASPKO010000191.1, on the reverse strand, counting down.
AGGATCACCGCGGGGACGCGGAGGCGGCGCAAGAGGGCACGGCAGGGTGGGGCTCCCTTGTCCGCGCTCCGGTCGCTTCCTTCGTGCCTTAGGGCCCCTGTGCCTTCGTGCCTCCTCTCCCCCGTATCCTGCCCCCATGCCACCGGGCCAGCCCTCGCAGCAGCACGTCTTCCAGGCGCCGACCGGGACGCGGGACTTTTACCCGCAGGAGCTGCTCCGCCGGCGCTACATCGAGAAGGCCTGGCGCGACGTCTCGATCCGCCACGGCTTCGAGGAGATCGACGGGCCGACCTTCGAGCACCTCGACCTGTACACGGTCAAGAGCGGGGAGGGGATCGTCAGCGAGCTCTTCAGCTTCGAGCGCGCCGGCGGCGAGAAGACCTACGCGCTGCGCCCGGAGTTCACGCCGACGCTGGCGCGGATGTACGCGGCCCGGGCGAGCTCACTGCCCAGGCCGACGAAGTGGTTCTGGCAACAGAACTGTTTCAGGGCGGAGCGGCCTCAGAGGGGAAGATTGAGAGAGTTCCTACAGTGGAACGTAGATGTTATTGGGGGCGAGGGCGTATACGCGGATGAATTGAATCTTGAGGCGGTAGCTGTCCTGGTCGAGCTCCTCTCCTTTCTTGGGCTTGGAGCTGAAGATATCCGCGTCAAGGTGAGCGACCGGCGCGTGATATGCAAGTCGTTGGAGCGCCATGGGGTTGCAAGCCAGACACAAGAACAGTTTTTCGCGCTGCTTGATGCCCGCGAAAAAATCGGGGCAGCGGAGTATCGCCAGCGGGCACACGCGCTCGGGTTGCCTTCGGCTGTGATCGCAGGGTTTGATCCCGAGGACAAGCAAGTCGTTCGGTTCGACACGGACTTCCAGGGCCTTCCCGCGGCAGAACGTGAAGAAGCAGTTCGTA
>DASPKO010000190.1:0-17022 GCA_035628055.1 Phycisphaerales bacterium | reverse complement strand
CGGCGAAGGGCTCGTCCATGAAGTAGACGCGGGCTTCCTGGGCCAGGGCCCGCGCGAGGAAGACGCGCTGCTGCTGCCCGCCGGAGAGCTGGGAGATCTGGCGGTGGGCGAGGTCGGCGATGCCGAGGGCATCGAGGCAGCGCAGGGCGGCCGCCTTGTGGGCGCGGGTGACGGGACGGAGCCAGCCCAGCATGCCGTACCGGCCCATGGCGGCGACGTCGAGGGCCGAGACGGGGAAGTCCCAGTCGACGCTCTCCCGCTGGGGGACGTAGCCGATGAGCCGGCGCTGCTGGCGCGCCGGACGCCCGAAGACCTCGACGGCGCCGCTGGCCATCGGGACCAGGCCCAGGCAGGCCTTGATCAGCGTGCTCTTGCCGGCCCCGTTGGGGCCGACGATGGCGATCAGGGCCGGATCGGCGGGAGCGTCGTAGTCCACGTCCCACAGCACGGGGCGCCGCTGGTACGCGACGGTCATCTCGTGGACCGAGAGGGGGCTGTGCGGGGAGTGCTCGGGACGGCGGGCGAGGGGGCGGTCGGGGGCGTGAGCGGGCATCGGTGGGGATTGTAGCCGTAGCTACATTTGGGCGGGCGGTCGGAGGCGCGGGGCGCCGGGCCTCTGCGGGGCCGGCACGGGCGTTGGGCGTGCACGACGCGAGGTAAACTTTCCGCGAACAGGGCCGGGGAGGCCGAGCTCACTGGAAGGGCCGACATGCGGCGCGTGCACGGCGGACGGACAGGCTCGCGGCGGGCGGTGGGCGGGGCCCTGCTCCTGCTGATGGGCGTGTTAATGGGGCGGGCCGAGGCGCAGACGCGCCCGCAGCCACGTCCGAAAGACCCCAGGCCGGCCCCGGTCGCGCCCGCGCCGACCTCCCCAGCCCCCGCGCAGCCCGTCCCGGGAAGGCCCAGCGACCCGCGCCCGACGCCGATGCCGCGCGAATCCGCCCCGGGGGAGCCAGTGCCTGGCGAGGTGGACCGGCCCGCGGCGGGCGGCATCGACCTCCGCCCCAAGTTCCGCCAGGGGGATGTGCACCGGTTCAAGCTGGAGATCCACACGGCCGGGCAGAACACGCTCGGGGGGGCGCCCGGGCTGGATGATGGGGGCGGCGGGGAGGTGGACCTCAAGCAGACAATTGTGCTGGTGTTGAGGGTGACCAGGGCCGACCAGGAGGGGGCGACGCTGGAGATGGTGTACGAGTCGCTCAAGCTCCAGGGAACCGGCCCGATGGGCCCAATGAACTTCGACAGCACCAAGCCGGGCGCGCCCGACGACGGGATGGGGGCGCTGTTGGGCGGCGTGGTTGGCCGACCCGTGACGGTGAGCGTGGGGCCGGACGGCGCGATCACCAAGGTTGAGGGTGCCGAGGCGCTGATGCCCCTCAGCGGCGCAACCGGGGGCACGGCCGAGGCCAAGAGCGTGCTGGGCCCGATCTTCACGAGCAAGGGGAGCTCGGGACGGGCGCGCGTGGGGGAGAAGTGGACCAACGTGGACCACTTCAACCTGGGTGCGCTGGGGAGGCTGCGGATGACCACGGAGCACCGGCTGGCCTCGGCCCGGGGCCATGAGGCGAGCGTGGCCCTGACGGGCCGGCTGGAGATGGACTCCGAGTCGGGGGCCGCCCCCTTGAAGCTCACGCGCGGGGACTACGAGGGGGTCTATGTCTGGGACACCGAGCGCGGAATGGTGCGCCAGATGGATACGACGCAGACGACGGCTCTGGAGGGAGACCTGGAGGGGATGAAGGTCCGCTCGAGCACCGTCACGCGGGTGAAGCTGCGGCCGGAGGGCCGGTAGAGACCTGATGCGCGGGGTCGGGCGTCCCGGGATGGGCGGCTCGGCGGTTGCGGGCGGCGAGCGCCGGGCCGGTATGATCCCCGTCTATGGCCAAGGCACGGACCGCGACGCGCCCGCGCACCGCGGGGTCGAAGAAAGCCCGGGCGGCGCGAGCCCCGGCCCGGACCCCGGCCCGGGCCCCAAAGGGCGCGGGGGCCGCGGCGCACGCAGGGCGGCTGGCGCGATTGCGCGGGCTCATTGCCTCGAGCGGCGCCGATGGGCTGCTGGTCACCAATCCGAAGGACGTGGGGTACCTGACCGGGTTCCTCGGCGGGGACAGCTACCTGTATGTGCCCGCGGGCTCGTCGGGCGCGGACCCGGGCGGCCAGGCGGCCGTGGTGATCAGCGACTTCCGGTACCAGGAAGAGCTCGAAGAGGTGCGGCGCGCGGGCACCGCCCGGGTGCACATCCGCGCGCAGGGAATGACCGAGGCGGTGCTCGAGGTGGTGGGCGGATTGCTGGGCGGCCCGGGCAAGCTGGGCGTGCAGGCCGAGCACATGTCGCTCGCGCTCAAGCGGGCGCTCGAGGCGGGGCTGGGCGCGGGACGGGTGGTCGAGACCGGCGGCCTGGTGGGCAAGCTCCGGGCGGTGAAGGACGAGCACGAGATCGCGCTCATCGTCAAGGCGGCCCGGCTGCAGGAGGAGGCGCTCCTGACGGTTCTGGAGGAGGTGCGCCCGGGGCAGACGGAGCTCGAGATTGCCGCGGTGCTCGAAGCCGAGATGAAGATGCGCGGCTCGGACGAGCCGGGCTTCAAGACCATCGTGGCGGCCGGGGCCCACGGGAGCCTGCCGCACTATCGCCCGGGGACGAGCAAGGTCGCGGCGAACAAGCCGCTGCTGATCGACTGGGGGGCGGTCTACCAGGGCTACCACGCCGACATGACCCGCACCTTCGCGATCGGGAAGTGGAACCGCACGATGCGCGAGATCTACCAGATCGTCCTCGAGGCGCAGGAGTCGGCCGCGGCCGCGCTGGGGCCGGGCAGGACGACCCACGAGATCGACGCGATCGCGCGCCGGCACATCACCCGGGCGGGGTATGGGGAGCAGTTCGGCCATGGGCTCGGGCACGGGATGGGCCTGGACGGGCACGAGGACCCGCGGCTGAATCCGATGTTCGCCGAGGCGGTGCTCGAGGTGGGCAACGTGGTGACGGTGGAGCCGGGGATCTATCTGCCGGGTCTGGGCGGCGTGCGCATCGAGGACGACTACGTGATCACCGAGCGGGGCGCCCGGAACCTCTGCTCGCTGCCCAAGAGCATGGAGTTTGCCTCGCGATGATCGACATGCGCAAGCTCGAGGAACTCGTCCGCCTGATGGTCGAGAACGACCTGGCGGAGCTGGACCTGCACGACGAGCAGGAGGGCGTGACGATCAAGCGCGGCCTCGCCCCGGGGGCCGGGACGGGCGGTGCCTGGACGGGCGCGGCCGCCACTCCCGCCCCGCAGGCAGGCGCCGCGCGGGGGACGGGCGTCAACGCGGGGGGCGCTCCGGGCTCCAACGGGGCGCCCGCGGCGGGGTCGGCGCCCGAGGCTGAGGCCGGTCTGACCGCGATCGTCTCGCCGATGGTCGGAACGTTTTACGCGACGCCCAACCCGGACTCGCCGGCGTTCGTGAGCGCGGGCTCGCGGATCGGGCCGGACACGACGGTCTGCCTGATCGAGGCGATGAAGGTGTTCAACGAGATCAAGTCCGAGTGCTCGGGAGTGGTCGAACGCGTGCTGGTCGAGAGCGGCACGCCGGTGGAGTACGGGCAGAAGCTCTTCCTGGTGCGGCCGGCATAGGTCTGGAACAGAACGAAACGGCCGCCTCCTCCTGGGAGGCCGCCAGCGGCGCGCCCCTTCTTCTCCCGCGTTTCTCCCTCTGACGGCCTCTCCGTCCTTTTCCCACTCATGTTCACCCGAGTCCTCATCGCGAACCGGGGCGAGATCGCACTCCGGATCATCCGCGCCTGCCGCGAGCTGGGCATCGAGTCGGTCTGCGTGTATTCCACCGCCGACGCGGGGGCGCCGTACTTGCGCCTGGCCGACCAGGCGATCTGCATTGGCCCGGGCCCGGCCCGGGAGAGCTACCTGAACGTGGCGCGGATCATCTCCGCCGCCGAGATTGGGAACGTGGACGCGATCCATCCCGGGTACGGCTTCCTCTCCGAGCGGGCCGACTTTGCGCAGGTGTGCCGCGATTGCAAGATCGAGTTCATCGGCCCCTCGCCGGAGGCGATGGCGCGGCTCGGGGACAAGGTGGCCTGCAAGCAGGCGGCCCGCGAGGCCCGCGTGCCGGTCTTCCCGGGGTCCGAGGGTGCGATCGAGGACGAGGAGGAGGCGGTCGCGGTCGCCGCCAAGATCGGCTACCCGGTGATCATCAAGGCCTCGGCGGGCGGGGGCGGGCGGGGCATGCGCGTCTGCCACAACGAGGCGGCCCTGCGCTCGGGCCTCAAGGCCGCGGCTCAGGAGGCCCAGGCGGCCTTCGGCAACGGGGCGGTCTTCATCGAGAAGTATCTGGAAGCGGCCCGGCACATCGAGGTGCAGGTGCTGGGGGACAAGCACGGGCACGCGGTGCACCTCTTCGAGCGCGACTGCTCGGTGCAGCGCCGGCACCAGAAGCTCATCGAGGAGGCGCCGGCCCCCGGGCTGGATCACCGCCGGCGCGACCAGGTGTGCGCCGCCGCGGCGCGGCTGATCCGCGAGGCGGAGTACGCGGGGGCCGCCACGGTCGAGTTTCTCATGGACGAGAAACAGAACTTCTACATGCTCGAGGTGAACACGCGGGTGCAGGTGGAGCACCCGGTGACGGAGATGATCACCGGGGTGGACATCGTGCGCGAGATGATCAAGGTCGCCGCGGGCGAGCCGCTCTCGCTCCGCCAGCGCGACGTGCACGTGCGCGGGCACGCGATCGAGTGCCGGATCAACGCCGAGGACCCCGAGCACAACTTCCGCCCCAGCCCGGGGACGCTCACGCGCTTCGAGCCGCCCGGAGGCCCCGGGGTGCGGCTGGACACCCACGCGGTGACGGGGTACATGGTGCCTCCCAACTACGACTCGATGATCGGCAAGTTGATCGTGCACGCCGACGACCGGGAGCGGGCCATTGCGCGGGCCGCGCGGGCGCTGCGCGAGTTCCGAGTGGAGCCGATCAAGACCACGGTGCCGCTGCACCTGCGCCTGATGCAGAACTCGAGCTTCCGGGCGGGCGGGGTGGACATCCACTTCCTGGAGCGGCTGCTGAAGTAGGCCTCGGTGCCGTCGGCACTGAGCACGCGCGACGGCGACCGGCGGGCGTGCTGGGCCCGGGGGCGCCCCGCGTGCCGCGCACCCCGAGCGCCCCAGCCGCCGGCGCACGAGCCGCAAGCGCCAGCGAGCGGTCCCTCCCCGGGGATCCCGCACTGGCGCGGACCGGCCGATATCCGCCGTGGGCATGCGAGAGCGGAAGGCGCGATCCGTGCGCGGTCGGGGCGCCCGGCTTGCCCCTCTCCTAGTGCCCGGCATGAGCCCGCTCTCCCTATGGTTGCCCCCGATTCACCCCAGGGGACGCCGTGGTGATGCTGCTGCCATCGAACGTGGTGCTCGCATGCCTGTTCATCTTCCTGGCGCGGATCTGCGACGTGAGCCTGGGGACCCTGCGCACCGTCGCGGTCATCAATGGCCGCCGGGGCGTCGCCTGGGTGCTGGGATTCTTCGAGGTGCTGCTCTGGGTGCTGGTGGTCTCCCAGGTCATCCGCATGGTCGATCCGCAGCACTGGTACTACGCGGTCGCGTACGCGCTTGGATTTGCCAGCGGCAACTTCGTGGGGATCACCATCGAGCGCCGGATCGCCCACGGCGAGCAGGTCGTCCGGGTCTTCACCCGCCGGGGGATGGAGCTGGCCCGGCACCTGCGCGAGGACGGGTATGGCGTCACCGAGTTCGACGGGCGGGGCAAGGACGGGCCCGTGGGCATGCTCTTCATCGAGACGCGCCGCCGGCGGGTGTCGCGCTTGCTGGCGCGGGCCCGGGAGCTGGACCCCGGCTGCTTCTACATCGTCGACGACGTGCGGATTCGTTCCGTGGCGGGCGGGCAGGCGCAGCGCCAGGGCAAGTGAGGACGCGCGACGGGGCGCGGCTCTCACTGTGCACCCCCTGGTCTTCGGGCCCGGCACCTCGGCGCCTGGGCACCTCGGCGCCTGGGCACCTCGACGCCTGGGCACCTGGACGCCCGTACCATTTTTAAGTGCGGCCCCTGACCATCGTCGCCGTCGCGGTGACATCCCTGCTGGCGTGCGTGGCGGTGGCGGCCGCGACGTTTGCGATGCAGCAGCGGCGCGGCGTGGTGCCGACCACGTTCTTTGGCCAGGGGTGGCTCGCCGGGACGACCGGCCAGTATTCCGCGACCCGGTGCGATGTTCTCGGCTACTCGATGGTGGTGCTGTCGCCGGTGCGCCCGCCGGTGCTGCCGGAGGGAGGCGGCGGCGTGATCGACCGCTTCGAGGTCATCGTCGTGCCGCGCTGGGCGCGCGTCCCGGGGCCCGGTGAGCACCAGGTCTCGACCTACGCGGCCGGGATTCCCTTCCGGTTCCTGAGCGGGTCGTTCTGGATGGGTGGGGTCCAGCAGGCCGGGTACCGCGACTTCGTCTGGCTCGGGCGGGGCGTGGGGATTCCGGCGCGCGTGCACGTCGGGCCGCTCCTGGGCAACTGGGCCGCGTTCGCGCTCACGGGCCTGGCGCTCCTCGCCACGGGCAAGGCGGTCCGGGGGCGACTGCGCGCCGGGCGCGGCCGGTGCGCGGCGTGCGGCTACCGGCTGGAGGCGTGGCAGGCGGCGTGCCCGGAGTGCGGGCAGGAGCGCGGCGCGTGGTCTGGGGCGCCGGCCATGCGGGCGGACATCACGAGCCCGCCCGGCTGCTAGTCTGCGCCGGCGATGAACGGGGCTGGTGAGAGCATGCCGCTGGTGCGGGCCGACCTGGTCGTGGTCGGGGGTGGCGTCGCGGGTCTGTGGTCGGCGGCGGCGGCGGCGCGGGCCGGTCACTCGGTGATCGTGGTCGAGCGCAGCGCGCTGGGCGCCGGCCAGAGCATCGCCTCGCAGGGCATCATCCACGGCGGGGTGAAGTACGCCCTGGGCCCTGACAGCATCGGCGCCTCGCGGGCTCTGGCGGGGATGCCGGCCGTGTGGCGGGCGTGCCTGCGCGGCGAGGGCCCGGTCGATCTCTCGGGGATCGCGGTGCTGAGCGAGCGTCAACTTCTGTGGGCCACCCCGGGGCTGGTGACGCGGCTGGCGGGGGCGGCCGCCTCGCGCGCGCTGCGCGCCCGGGCCGCGCGCGTGCCGGCGGAACGGTGGCCGGAGGTCTTCCGCGGGGCGCCGCGCGGGCTGGCCGGGATCGACGTGTACGAGGCGGACGAGTGCGTGCTCGATCCGGCGGGGGTGTTGGCCGCGCTGGCACGCCGGGTGACGGAGGGGGGCGGGGTGATCGTGCGCGCAGAAGTGCGGGAGCTCCGGGCCGCGGAGGGCGGGCGCGCGGCGCGGGTGTGGGTCTCCGGGGGCGGGCGCACCAGCGAGGCGGGCACCGCGCGCGCGGCGCCGGGCCGCGAGCTCGAGCTCGAGGCGGGGGTGATAGCGCTGACGGCGGGAACCGGGAACGAGGGTCTCCTCGCGCTGTTCGGCAGGGATGCCCGGGCCCGCATGCAGCGCCGCCCGCTCCACATGGTGGTGGCGTCCTCGGCGGGGCTTCCGGAGCTCTTCGGCCACTGCGTCGGCCCGGGCTCCATGCCCCGGCTGACAGTCACGTCGCGGCGCGACGCGGCCGGCCGCATGGTCTGGTACCTGGGCGGGGCGCTGGCGGAAGAGGGGGTGGGGCGCGGAGTGGGCGAGCAGGTGGAAGCGGCCCGCGCGGCGCTGCGGGACTGCCTGCCCTGGATGACACTGCCCCGGGACGTGGACTTTCGCACCCGGCGCCTCGACCGGGCCGAGGCGGCCACGGGCACGGGCGCGCGGCCGGACGGACCGGCGGTGCTCGAGGTCGCGGCGGGCGTGCTGGCGGCCTGGCCAACCAAGCTGGCCTTCGCGCCCCTGGTCGGGGAGCGGATCCTTCAATATGTGCGGGATGCGCGGGGCGGAAGGGAGGCGGCACCCCTAGCGGTGGCGGATCGTGCGAGGCTTGACTCCTGGCCGAGGCCGAGCATCGCGGCGCTGCCGTGGGACGCGCCGGACACTCCGGAGTGACGATGGACCGCGTACCCCTGGGAACTCGGACGGGGCTGACCGTCGCCCGGCTCGGGCTGGGGACCGTCAAGCTGGGGCGCAACCAGGGAGTGAAGTATCCGGGCGGGGGCGGGTACGCGCTCCCGGACGACGAGGCCGCGCGGGAACTCCTGCGCAGCGCGGCGCGCCTCGGGATCAACCTGCTCGACACCGCGCCCGCCTATGGCACGGCAGAGGAGCGGCTGGGCGCCCTGCTGGGGACCGCGGGCGTGCCGGCACGGGAGGAATGGGTGCTGTGCACGAAGGCGGGCGAGGAGTTCGACGGCGCGCGCTCGCGCTTCGACTTCACGGGCGCCGCCGTCGCGGCGAGCGTCGAGCGGTCGCTGGCGCGGCTGCGGACACGCTGGATCGACGTCGTGCTCCTGCATTCCGACGGCGCCGATGAGCCGGGGCTGGTGCGCGGCCCCGGGCTCGCCGCCCTCGCGGCCGCCAAGGGGCGCGGACTCGTCCGCGCGGTGGGCATCTCGGCCAAGACGGCGGCGGGCGCGCTCGCCGCCGTCGAGTCGGGGGCGTGCGACGTGGTGATGCTCACCTACAACCCGGGCGAGCGTGAGGCCGAGGCGGCGCTCGAGGCGGCCGGTCGGCGCGGCGTCGGGGTGCTGGTCAAGAAGGCGCTGGGGGGCGGGCACGCGGCGCGCCCGGAACAGATCGAGGCCGCGCTGCGCCTGACCCTCGGGCAGGCCGGCGTGAGCTGCGTGGTCCTGGGAACGACCAATCCCGAGCACCTGGCGGAAAATGTGGAGGCGGGGCGGCGCGTGATGGGCGACGTGGCACGGGAGTGACGCCGGCTCGTCGCGGGGCGAGGGATTCGCCGCGGCGGGCGGGCAAGCGACAGGCTCGGTTCCGAAACCGGCGCCTGGGCCCTCCGAAGCATGCGGCGCCACCCGCCCCCGGTTCGTCGCCGGGTTCCGGGGGATGGCCCCGTGGACTGGTTCTGGTAGGCTGTCGGCAGCGGCGCGGCATAGTCCGGCCGGGCCGGAGAGGGCCACAGATGTCGTTCCTATTCGACGATGGCATGGCTTGGTTCACGCTGCCGGCGCTGATCGGCACGTCGGTCTTCCTCATCCGGTTGCTGATGATGCTGGTGGGGGGAGCCGCGGACCTCGACCTCGACCTGGGCGTCGACACCGACGGGCTGGACCTTCATTCCGACAGCACGCAGGCCTTCCAGGTGCTGTCGGTGCAGGGGGTGTCCGCGTTCCTGATGGGGTTCGGGTGGACGGGCTTCGCCGCGGCACGCTCGCTGCCGGGGTCGTGGGTGACGCCGGTTCTCCTCGGAGTGGCCGGAGGAGTGGGGATGGTGTACGTCATGGGCCTGGCGCTCAAGGGGCTGTACGACCTGCAGTCGTCGGGGAACATCGGGGTGGACCGGGCCGTCGGCGCCGAGGGCGTGGTCTACGTGACGGTCCCGCCGGCGGGCAAGGGCCAGGGGCAGGTTCGGGTGGTGGTGAACGACCGGGACCGGATCTTCGGGGCCGTCTCGGAGGGCGAGGTCCTGCCGACGCGGAGCCGGGTGCGGGTCACACGCGCCAACGGCGACAACACGGTGACGGTGGCCCCCGCCTGAGGCCGGGCGCGGGAACAAGAAGCGAGTTGGTCGGACCACGCGGACTGACCGGGCGCCGGGCCTGCCGGGCGCGCGGAGGAGAGAGGGCGACATGAACACGCTGGCGTTGAGCGTCGGGTCCGGGACGATCGCGGTCTGGCTGCTGCCGGTCGGCGCGCTCCTGCTCATTCTCTTCTTCGTGATGGTGGTGGCGCTCAAGCAGTACAAGCGCTGCCCGCCCAACCAGGTGCTGGTGAAGTGGGGCAAGTCGGGGGGTTCCAAGGCGGCGACGTGCTACCACGGCGGCGCGACGTTCGTGGTCCCGCTCTTCCAGGATTACGCGTACCTCAGCCTGGAGCCATCGGTCATCGACATCCCGCTGGAAGGGGCCCTCTCGCAGAACAACATCCGCGTGAACGTCCCGGCGACGTTCACGGTGGGCATCTCGACCGACCCGGTGCTCATGAACAACGCGGCGGAGCGGCTGCTGCCTTTGAACCACCAGCAGATCCGCGAGCTGGCCCAGGACATCATCCTGGGGCAGCTCCGGCTGGTGATCGCCACGCTGACGATCGAGGAGATCAACCGCGACCGCGAGAAGTTCCTGACGCTGATCAACGAGAACGTGGGTGAGGAGATCAAGAAGATCGGGCTGGACCTGATCAACGTCAACATCCGCGACATCACCGACGAGAGCGGGTACATCCAGGCGATCGGCAAGCGGGCGGCCGCGGAGGCGATCAACCGCGCCAAGGTCGAGGTGGCCCAGCAGGAGCGCGACGGCGCCACCGGCGAGTCGATCGCGCTGCGGGAGCGGACCATCGGGGTGGCGCGCGAGCAGGCCTCCGCGGTGGAGGGGCAGAAGGCGGCGGAGCAGAAGCAGCGCGTGGCCGTGGCGGCCCTGGAGGCCCAGGCCGTCACGGGCGAGGCCCAGGCCAAGCGCGACCGCGAGATCACCATCGCGCAGCGTGAGGCCGAGACCGCGGCGGCGCGCAAGCAGGCCGAGCAGGAGCAGCGCGTCCGGGTCGCCGAGGCCGAGGCGAGCGCCGTCGAGGGCGAGAACACCTCGCGGGTGCGGATGGCCCGGAGCACGGCGGAGTATCAGGAGATCCAGGCCGAGGCGCGCCGGCGGGCCGAGGTGGCGGCGGCGAAGGCCCAGGAGGCGATCCTGGTGGCCGAGCGCGAGCGGGAGCTGGCGCGGCTGGGCAAGGAGCAGCTCGCCCCGCAGGAGGTGGAGAAGCGGCGGATCGAGATCGCCGCCGAGGCCGAGGCCGAGAAGCGCCGGCGCGAGGCCCAGGGCGAGGCCGACGCGATCATGGCCCGGTTCGAGGCCGAGGCCGCGGGCATCCAGAAGGTTCTCGAGGCCAAGGCGGAGGGGTACCGGCGGCTGCTCGAGGCGTGCGCCGAGAACCCCACCGTGGCGCCGACGCTGCTGCTGATCGAGAAGCTGCCCGAGCTGGTCCGGGAGCAGGTCAAGGCGATCCAAAACCTCAAGATCGACAAGATCACCGTGTGGGACACGGGGACCGCGGGGGGCACGGGGCGCAACGCGACCAGCGACTTCCTGTCGGGGCTGGTCGGGGCCCTCCCCCGGCTGCACGAGCTGGCCCGCCAGGCCGGGATCGAGCTCCCCGTCGCGCTTGGGACGCTGCGCGATCACGAGCACGCCCCCGCGGTGACGGTGACGCCGGCCCCGGCGGTGAATGGCGTGCCGGGCGGGCACGGGCCGGAGAGCAAGGACGGGAGTCATCCCCGGCTGTGAGAGCGGCGCGCACGAGGCTTGCCGTTGGGTGCATGACGGGGACGAGCTGCGACGGGCTGGACGCGGCCCTGGTGCGGCTCGAAGGGCGCGGGTTCGCGGTCCGGGGGACCCTGGTGCGGGCGCTGAGCCGGCCGCTCGGCCCGCTCGGCGCCCGTCTGCGCGAGTTTTCCGCCGGGGCGGTGCTGAGCGCGGGCGCCGCGGCGGGACTGTGCCTGGAGTTCTCGCGCCTGCACGCCGACGCGGTGCGCGAGCTGCTCGCGGGCGAGCGTGCCGACCTGGTGTGCGTGCACGGGCAGACGGTCTTCCACCGCCCGCCCGTCTCGTGGCAGATGTTCAGTCCGTGGCCGGTGGTGGTCGCGGCGGGGGCGCCGGTGGTCTTCGATCTGCGCGGGGCGGACCTGGCCGAGGGGGGGCAGGGTGCGCCGATCACCCCGACCGCCGACTGGGTGCTCTTCCGTGGTCCGGAGCCGCGGGCCGTGGTGAACCTCGGCGGCTTCTGCAACGTGAGCCTCCTGCCGGCGGCCGCTCTCGACGATGCCGAGGCGGGGCCCCGCGGCGTTCGCGGGATGGACGTGTGCGCGTGCAACCAGGTGCTGGACGCGGCGGCCCGGCGCGCCCTGGGGCAGGCATTCGATGAGGGCGGCGGGGCGGCGCTCCGCGGGCACGCCGACGACCAGGCCCGGGCCGAGCTCGCGGGCATCCTGGCCGGGCAGGCCGGGGCGGGGCGCTCGCTGGGGAGCGGGGACGAGGCGGGGGCGTGGGTGTCGCGACACGCGGTGCGGCTCGGGCCCGAGGACCTGCTGCGCTCGGCGTGCGCGGCGATCGCGGGCACGATCGCCGCGGCGCTCCCGCGCGGCGCCCGGGCGATCCTGGCCGGCGGCGGCGCGCACAATCGCTGCCTGGCGGACCTGCTCGCCGAGCGCCTGGGCGAGCCGGTGCGGACGACCGCCGACCTGGGCGTGCCGGTCGGCTCCCGCGAGGCTGTTGCCTTCGCCATTCTCGGTGCACTCTGCCAGGACCGCGTGCCGATCACTCTCACGGGCGTGACCGGCTCCCGCGGCGGCGCTGGGGCGGGCCCGGTCTCGGGCTGCTGGGCCTATCCAACCTCATGACCGGCCCTTTCCCCACCCCGCACCCGCTTCCCCCCGACCGGTCGCACCTGCCCACCGAGCACCGGCATGCGGCCTCGATGCGGCTGCACCGGCTCTCGGTCGCGGAGATCGTCGGCGTCATCAATCGCGAGGACCGCACCGTAGCGGAGGCGGTCGCCGCCGCGGCCCCGGCGATCAGCGCGTTCATCGAGGCGGCCGAGCCGGGCTTCATCGCGGGCGGTCGGCTGGTCTACCTGGGGGCCGGCACGTCCGGGCGCCTGGGCGTGCTCGACGCCTCCGAATGCCCGCCCACGTTCTGTGTCGAGCCTGGGCGGGTGATCGGCCTCATCGCGGGGGGCGATGCGGCCCTCCGCCGGTCGAGCGAGGGCCTCGAAGACGACCCGGACGGGGCGCGCGCGGAACTGGAAGCGCTGGACGTAGGCCCGCGCGACGCGGTGCTGGGCATCGCCGCCGGCGGGACGACGCCCTATGTGCTCGGCGGCGTGGCCTGCGCCGGGGCGCGGGGCGCGCTCGCCGGGCTGCTGGTGTGCGTGCCGATGGAGCGGCCGGGCGGCGTGGATCATGTGATCAGCGTGGCCACGGGCCCGGAGGTGCTGACGGGCTCGACGCGGATGAAGGCGGGGACGGCGACCAAGCTGGTGCTGAACACCATCTCGACGACGCTGATGGTGCGCGCCGGGCGCGTCTACCAGAACCTCATGGTGGACGTGCGGGCGACGAACGCCAAGCTGCGTGACCGCGCGGCCCGCGTCGTGGCCGGGCTGACCGGGCTGGACCGGGGGGCGGCGCTTGCCCTGCTCGAGCGCGCGGGCGGCTCGGCCAAGACGGCGATCGTGATGGCTCGGCGCGGGCTGGACCGGACGGCGGCCGAGGCGGAGCTGGCGCGCGCGCGGGGGCGGCTGGGAGTCGTGCTGGGAGAGAGCTAGCCGCGGGCAAGCGGGGCACGTCGTCGCAGGGCCGCGCGCTCGCGCTCGCGGCTCGGGCGAAGGCCCACGGGTCGCGTGCGAACATGCCTACCGGGCCGGTGCCGCCCCGACAAAGCGCAGCCCGCATTCGGGGCACTTTCCCGCGGTGAGGCCGGCGAGGGGGTAGCCGCAGCCGCCGCAGGCTTCGGCCGAGAGCCCGCGGAAGAGGCGGGCGTGGACCCAGCGGCCGCGCAGGAAGAAGTAGGCGCCCAGCGCGAACCAGGCGAGCGCGCCGGCGCTGTTCCCGAGCAGGAAGAGCGCGCCCGCGGTGCCCGCCGTCGACGCACCGGGCACCCCCTGGGCACCGGCGACCACGATGGCCAGGAGGCTCATGAGGAAGACCGCGAGGCCGGCGCTGGAATAGATGAGCAGTGCCAGGCCCAGCAGGCGCAGGCCCAGGATGACACCGGTGCGGTAGTTCACGCGCCGGGCTCCGCGGGGGCGACGAGCGTCGCGCGGATGGCTGGCGGAGGCGGCGTCGAGCCGCCGGCGGGTGAGGACGCCGCCCGGGGCGGCCGGCCCGGCAGGGCGATGCCGCACTCGGGGCAGGTAGGAGCGGTGACGCCGCGCACGTCGTAATCGCAGGCGGGGCAGCGGCCGTAGACGTCGCGGAGGCAACGGCGGACCACCGCGCCGCCGCCGAAGAACAGGTAAAGACCGAAGGCGAGCTGGGCGAGGTACCCGGTGATGGTGAAGAGTTGGGAGGTGAAGAGCCAGCTCCGGCCCCCCAGCATGGGAGCGTTCTGGGCGTACGAGAGGCTGATCAGCCAGCCAAGCATCGCGATCGTCTGCGGGAGCCCCAGCGCGACGAGAAGGAGCCCGACCGTCTTCACCAGGAGCCGGAACCACGAGTAGTCAGCCATGGCGGAGCTTTCTCGAGAAGAACGGCCGGAGAGGCCAGGTGCCTCCGGCCGCGAGGTAAAAGGCGGCCAGGAGAAGAAGCGCCGGGATAAGAACGGAGTGATCGAGCTCGGCGCCGTGCAGCGAGGCGGCGAGCGCCCGTCCCGCCGAGGGAAGCGTCAGTCCCAAGGCGAACAGGCCCAGCAGGCGCAGGCACAGCCGCACGAGCGCCGACCGGCCCGGGATGTCCCCGCTCATCTCAGCCATGCGTCCTCGAAGCTCATGCCCTCGGCCAGCGTGGCGGCGGAGCCGGTCTCGTGCATCACCGCCACCGGGTAGGCGCAGTAGTCAGGCGCGAACGAGCCCGCGGGCCGATGATTCCCGCTGTGTCCCAGGCCACCGAAGGGCAGCTTGCTGCTCGCCCCCGCCGTCCCGGTGTTGACATTCACGCAGCCGGCGCGGGCCTCGGCCAGAAAGCGCTCCGCGGCGGCGGCGTCCGACGTGAAGATCGAGGCCGCCAGGCCGAAGCGCGTGGCGTTGGCCTGCTCGATCGCCTCCTCGAGGGAGCGCACCACGCAGACGCGCAGGAGCGGACCGAAGACCTCGACGTCGTCGCCCGGGGAAACGATCTGCTCGGGCTCGGCGGTCTTGACGCCCTCGGCACCGCCTGGCGCCGCGGACCTCTCGCTCTCTGCGGGGACCGGGCGCGTCCCCCGCGGGTCGTGGAACCTGTCCACGCGCACGACCGCGGGCGAGAGGTACCAGCCGCCCGGGGATGTCTCCGGGCCCGGCAGGCATCGGGCCCGCAGGAGAATCTCCGCGCCCGTAGCCTCGAAGCGGTCCTGGGCCTCGATCACCGCGCCGCGGGCCGCTTGGCTGATGATCGGGCCCATGAAGACGCCGCCCTCGCTGCGGGGATCGCCCACCACGAGGCGCCGGGCGGCCTCCACCAGGGCGGGCAGGAGGCGATCCGCGATCCGCTCGTGCACCACGGCCCGGCGCGTGCACGTGCAGCGCTGTCCCGTGGTGTTGAAGGCGCAGCGGAGGATCTCGATCGCGGCCTGGCGCAGGTCGGCGTCGGGCAGCACCACCGCGGCGTTGTTCCCGCCCATCTCCAGGGCGAGGATGCGCCCGGGATGGTCCAGGTTCGCCTGCATGATCCGCCGGCCCACGGGCCACGAGCCGGTGAAGAGCACGCCGTCGAGGCCCGGGTGGCTGGTCAAGGCCGCGGCGATGGGCGCCCCGCCCTGGACCAGGTTGAGCACGCCGGGCGGGGCGGCGTGCCGGCGGAGCGCCTCGTCGAACAACTCGGCGAGGAGCTGGCCCACGCCCGGGGCCTTGTCGCTGGGCTTGAGGACGACCGTATTGCCCATGAGCAGGGCCGGCACGATGTGACCGGTCGGGAGGTGCGCGGGGAAGTTGAACGGGCCCACGACCGCCATCACCCCATGGGGCCGGAAGAGGCAGCGGCCCGTGCGCGAGTCGCTCAGCGCGAGCTGGAACGCGGCGACGCGGCGCAGCCCGGCCTCGGGCCTGGCCGGGTCTTCCAGCGTGATGCGGACCTTGCCGGCCAGCAGCGCGGCCTCGGCGCGCGCCTCCCAGAGCACCTTGCCGGTCTCGGCGCCGATACGCTCGGCCATCTCGCCGGCCCGGGCGGTGGCGATCTCCGCGAAGCTCTCGAGCACCCGGGCGCGCTCCGCGAACGGCAGGCGCGACCAGGCGGGAAACGCCCGGCGCGCGGCGGCGATGCCCTGGTCCACATGGTCTGGCTCCGGCGTGCCCTCCCAGACGACCTGCTCGGGACTCGCCGGGTTGTGCCAGCGCAGGGTCTGCCCG
The DNA here is from genome assembly GCA_035628055.1 of Phycisphaerales bacterium. Classification (GTDB taxonomy): domain Bacteria; phylum Planctomycetota; class Phycisphaerae; order Phycisphaerales; family UBA1924; genus DASPKO01. The sequence continues at coordinate 900 of DASPKO010000190.1, read as the reverse complement.
CGCGCCGAACCCCGGGGCCCAAGCTCCACCCAGGCGCCCGCGATGAGGTCCCGCCCCGCGAGCGCGCGTGCCGGGGCGCCCACCGGACCGCCGGGTCGCGCCGGCCCCGGGGACACCCTCACGCGGAGGCTCCGGGCCCGTCCGTCCGGGCTGCGGCCGCTGGCTTTCCCGGCCGGCGCCGCGGGGCGTCGGGGCGCGAGACCTCGGTCAGGCCGACTGTCATGCCCTCCTCCACGCGCAGGGCGCGCAGGGCCGAGCGTGCCAAGCGCACCGTGCCCGCGCCGGTCACGGCCAGCGGGCACTCAACGGCCCGGAACTCGCCGTCGAGGTCGAGACTCGAAACGATGCCGTGCCCGGTGAGTTCGCCCGCGCTCGCGGCGGGCGCTCCCACGCCCACGGAGCGCGTCCCCCGCACCAGCGTGATCTCGTCGGTCGCCGCCTCGAGGTGAGGGCCTCCGTCGAACGGGTCGATCTCGTCGCGGTAGGCGAATCCCAGCCGCTCGAGCATGCGCCGGGCGGGGACGGTCTCCGGCCCGACCTGCCCGATCACGGCGCGGGCCTCGGGGGGAAGAAGTGAGAGATAAATCTCCTCCCGGGGAAGCAGGCTGGTCATGAACTCCTTGCTGTGCTGGCAGAAGCGGTCGGCCTCGGTGTAGCTCAGATTGATGAAGCGCCGACCCAGGAACTCCCAGAGCGTGCTCCGCCCGTCCAGGGTGATGGGCGCCATCATCTCCGCCAGCACGCGCGGGGCGAAGAGCGGGCGGTAGAGCCCCATGACGTGAAAGCGGACCATGCTCAGGAAGCGCCCGAGCTTGAGCTTGTGCCCGCGGTAGCTGGGCTGGAGGATCAGCCCGCCGATCTCGGTGGGGCCACTCTCATCCAGCACCAGCTTGGCGACCG
>DASPKO010000189.1:0-8239 GCA_035628055.1 Phycisphaerales bacterium | reverse complement strand
GACCAGGGCGATTGCCGGAAGGCCAGCGCTCTGGCCCAGAGCGGCCACGACCTCGGCCTGCGTGCCGCCCACCAGCACGAACTCGCATGACCCCGCCCCCTCCTCGACGACACGGGCCCCCGCCTCCGAAGCCAGCGCGCGCACGCGGTCGGTAGCCGGCCGCGAACCGGCCACGCGTACGCACGGCGTCGTGCTGGCCCGCTGGTCTTCCAGGTTCCGCTCCTGGGAGTTCTGTGAGAACTCCACCCGACCCGTCATGGATGCTTCGGCCTCGCCCCCGGGCGAATCCGTAACCCGCCTGATTCGGAGTCTAACCGGATTCTTGCCTCAGGACCAAGCCTTTCGCTCCGGGTACCCGCGGTGTTCGGCGCCGGGTCGAAGGTTTTCAGTCCTTGTCGCGCCCGGTTGTGCCGGCGGCCGGGTCTGCGCGGGCTTCTTGAGGCTGGCCCGGTGGCCCCAGGGCCGTCGGCGCTGGTTGCCACCGGGTTCGTACCGCACAGTCGCGGTGCACTCTGACACGCACACTCGAAGAAGGGACACCCATGCAGACCCGCACGCTCGCACTTGCCGTCGTCGTTGCCGGCGCCACCGCCTCGGTCGCCAGCGCCCAGCTCCAGCCCGTGACCATCGATTGGAAGGTCAACGGGCAGGAGAGCGTGGTCGTCGCCCCGGGGGCCTCGGTCACGGTGGTTGGTTACGCGGCCTGGCTCCCCTCGCCGCTGGTAGGCGGCTTCGGGACCGCGCTCCTGACCGCCGACCTGCTCAACGCCAACCTCACCGACACGCTCAACTACACCGCGCCCGGTCTCGGGCGCAACCCCTTCCTGAGCCTCATGCCGCAGACCCTGCTGGAAATGCCCATGCCGGGCATGCGGATGATCACCGCCAGCACCGGCGCGATCGACGTGGCGCAGCTTCCCGCCTTCATTAACCCGCTCTTCGATCCTTCAAATCCGATCGAGCTCTTCCGCTACACCTTCACCGCGGGCGCCGCCGGACGCACCGTCGCCGTGGGCTCGACCGTTCTCAACGCCTCGCTCTACGACTTCATGGGCATGCCCGTCAACGGTGCGCCGATCGTCGACGGCGCCTCGATCACCATCGTCCCCGCCTCGGGACCCGCGGCCCTGCTGGCCGTCTCCGGCCTTGTCGCCGCCCGCCGCCGGCGTCCCCGGTAACCCTCACGAGAGACCCGAACCCCCACCCCTCGGGCAGCCGCGGCCGTCGTGCCGCGGCTGCCTGCGTTGCATCCCGCCACGCGCCCGACCCGACGATTGGCATCCCGCTCGGATCACCTGCGGAGAACCTGTACCATCAACCGGGCACGCATGGCCCCAGACCCGCGACACTCAGACCCGCCACACGATCCCGCCGGGGACCCGGACGAGCACGATCTCCGGCTCGCCACCGCGGCCCAGCAGGGCGACCGCGCGGCCCTTGCCGAGCTTCTCGCCCGTTATCAGGACCGCCTCTACACCGTCTGTGTGCGCATGCTCGGAAACCGCCAGACCGCCACCGACCTCACCCAGGACGCCTTTGTCCGGCTGATCCAGGGCCTGGGCAGCTTCGATGGCAAGAGCCGCTTCAGCACCTGGGCGATCCGGGTGACGATGAATGCCTGCCTCACCCACCTGCGGGGCGCGCGGCTGCGGCGGCATGCCTCTCTGGATGGCCCGGAACGGGGCGGCTCGGGCGACCGGCCGGGCTGGTCCGGTGAGCCGGGCGTGGAACCCGGGCCCGATCAGCGCGTCCAACTCTCGGAGCGCCGCGGCCTTGTCGCCGCCGGGCTCGACCTCCTGGAGCCCGACCAGCGGGCCCTGCTCATCCTCCGCGACGTGCAGGACCTGCCCTACGAGCAGATCGCGGCGGCCCTCGACATCCCGCTCGGGACCGTCAAGAGCCGCATCTTCCGCGCCCGGCTGGCCCTACGCGGGCACATCGAGAGCTTGCAGCGGGGGCGTCAGGGCGCCCCCCCAGAACCATTCCAGGCCGTCCCCCGGACCAGGCCGAACCCATGAACAACGGTCGCGCTCACAACCTGTCCCCCGAGCTCGAGGCGGAGCTGCTCGCGCTGGTCGAGCAGGCCGACCCGCTGGAGACCGCCGGTCCGGCGGAAGCCGGCGTCCCAACGGAATCCAGTGCGCTCCAGGTCAGGCTGCGCTCCGACCCTCGCCTGCGCGCCCTGCTCACGTCGCTCCGGGACGATCGCCTGGCCATCAGTGCGCTCGGGCCTCTGGCCGCACCCGCGGGCCTGCTGGCGGGGATTGAGACGGCCCTCGAGCGCGCCGCGCTGGTCGGGCTCGGCGCGGCCGAGCCCGCGAGCGGGATCGTCGCCCTGCGACCGCCCGGCCTCGGGCATCGGCGCCTGCGTTTCCCGAGCGGAGTCGTGGCCCGCCTGGCCGCCGCCGCGGCGGTCGCCGGCGCCCTCGGGCTGGGCGTCTGGGGCATCGTCGTGGGGGCGCGCTCGATGCTGAACGATCCCTCGCTGCGCGTGGCCCGCGGGCTGCCCGAGCCGGAGGCCGGTCCGGATCGCGCCGGTCCCCGCGGCGGGCGCGTGCCCGCGGACTCGGCCGGCGTGCTGACCCTCACGCATCCGGCGCGGTCGCCATGGAACCCGCTCAACCGGTTGACCTTCGGCACCGCCGCGGCGCGGCGCACCGGCCCGGAAGCGTGGACCAGCGCGGGCGACGGGAGGCTGGCGGAGCCCGGGGTGACCGCGCTCCGAACCCGTCCGCCCCTCACCCCGGAGCTGGCCCTGGAGCTGGCGCGTTCCGGCCGGCTGGGCGTGCGGGTCCGCTCGCAGGACCCCGAGCTCTCGCTGCGCATGCTCGACAGGATCGCCACGCAGGACGACCGCTTCGCGCGCTGGCACGCCGGATTTGGGCCGGCGCTGGCCTGGGCCGATCGGGCGCCCGTCGGAGCTCCGGCCGGCCCGGTGCCCGCGCCCATCGTGATCGCCGACGACACCGATCCCGCGCCGGTCGCGCCCGGCCCGGTGCGTCCCGCCGGGCCGCGGCCGGACATCGCCCCCGAGCCGGTGGGCTACTACCTCGTGAGCGTGCGCCCGCGCCCGGCCCAGCTCCTGGGACTCCGCGCCCACCTGCGGCGGGCGTTCCACCGGGTTGAGCTGGTCGAACTCAGCGAACCGGCGCCCGTCGGTCAGCCGGCCCGCGAGCTGGACCCGGCGGCGGTCCTGTGGTGGGACGCGGCTCCGTCACCGCCCGACGCCGAGACGCCGCTGCGGCTGCCCATCGTCGTGGAGCGCCTCGCGGACCGGTAGCCGGGCTCGCCACGCTACACCCTGCGGTCGAGCAGGCGGTATTGCACGGCCTCGGCGACGTGGGCGACGCGCAGGGTCGCCTGGTCGTCCAGGTCCGCGATGGTGCGCGCCACGCGCCGCACCTTGTCGTACGCGCGGGCGCTGAGCCCCAGCTCGGTGATCGCCTGGCCCAGCAGGGCCCGGGCGGCCTCTTCCATCGGGGCCATGGTGTCGAGCTGCCGGCCGCTGAGGCGGGCGTTGGGCGTGCCGGCCCCCTGACGCCGCGCCTGGCGCTCGCGGGCGGCGAGCACGCGGGCGCGCATGTGCGCGCTGCTGGTGCCAACCGGCGCCGCCGAGAGCTGCTTCCAGGGGACCGCGGGGGCCTCGACGTGGATGTCGATGCGGTCGATCAGGGGCCCGGAGAGCCGCGAGAGGTATTGCTCCATCGCGCGCCGGGAGACCTGGTCGGCGGGCATGTCGCCGCGCGGCGTCGGGTTCATGGCGCACACGAGCATGAAGCTGGCGGGGAACTTCACGGCCGAGTGTGAGCGCGCGATCGTGACGACGTGGTCCTCCAGGGGCTGGCGGAGCGTCTCGAGGACCGCCCGGGGAAACTCGGGGAGCTCGTCGAGGAAGAGCACGCCGCGATGCGCCAGCGAGATCTCGCCGGGCTTGGGGATCGCCCCGCCCCCGACGATCGCGGGCATGCTCGAGGTGTGGTGCGGGGTGCGCACGGGCCGGACGGTGATGAGCCCCTGCCCCGCCTCCATGGTCCCCGCCGCCGAGTAGATCCGCGTGACCTCGATCGCCTCCTCGGGCGTGAGCGGCGGGAGCACGCCCGGGAGCGCCCGGGCCATCATGGTCTTGCCGGTGCCCGCGGGGCCCAGCATGAGCAGGTTGTGGTGCCCGCCCGCGGCCACGACGATGGCACGCTTCACCGCCTCCTGCCCGCGGACCTCCGCGAAATCCACGGGGGCCTCGGCGGAGCGGAGCAGCGCCGCGACATCGACCGGCGGTGCCGGCGCCGCCTCGAGGTGCCCGCAGAGCAGCCCGACCACCTCGCCCAGCGTGCGCACGCCCACGGCCTGGATGCCCTCGACGACGGCGGCCTCGGCGGCGTTCTCGGCGGGCACGACCACGCCGCGGGCCCCGCGCTGCCTGGCCAGCGAGGCCATCGCGATGACCCCGCGCACCGGACGCACCCGCCCATCGAGGGCCAGCTCGCCAGCGAAGACGTACTGCCGCGGGTCGAGCGGCACGGGCCCGGGGTCGGCGAACTCGCCGAGGCCCAGGGCCCGGTCGACTTCCTCGGCCGCCGGGCCCCCGGTGCCGGCCCGGGGCAGGAGGGCCTCCCGGGCCGGGGCCGCGGTCGGATGCCCGGCGCCCGCGGCCAGGCCGGCCCGGGCGTTGATGGCGCGGCGGCCGACACCGGTGCGCTGCTGGACGCCGCTGGAGACCACGCCCTGGGCGATGAGCAGGCCCACCGCGATGGGCAGGTCGTACATCGGACCTTCCTTGCGGACGTCGGCGGGCGCCAGGTTGATCAGCACGCGGCCCAGGGGGAAGGCGTAGCCGCTGTTGCCCAGGGCCGCGCGCACGCGCTCGAGCGATTCCTTTACCGCGGCGTCCGGGAGACCCACGATCACCGGCACGCGGTTCTCGCCCGCCTCGTCCACGTCCGCCTCGACCTCGCAGGGGAGGGCGTCGATGCCTTGCAGGACGTACGACTGCACGCGCGCGAGCATGGCCGACGAGCATACCCGCTGGCTGCCGGGGTCCTCGATTCAACGGCGGGCGGCGGCTACCGCGGGGCCGGGGCGGCCAGGCAGCGGTCGATGCGCGCCAGGGCCCGCCGCTTGCCCAGGAGCGCCATCGTGGCGTCGATGGGCGGGCTGACGGTCCCCCCGGTCAGCGCCACGCGCAGGGGCTGGGCGACCTTGCCCAGGCTCAGGCCGCGCGCGGCGGAAAACGACTCCAACGCCGCGTGGACGGCCGCGGGCTCGAAGGGCTCGACGCGCTCGATGACGGCGCGGAGCTCGGCGAGCACGTCGGCCCCGCGCGGCTCGCCCCGCAGGAGCACCTTCTGCACCGCCGCCGGGTCCATGGGCACCTGGTCGTCCTCGGAGAGGAGAAAGCCGGCCTGCTCGGCGGCGTCACGGAAGGTCTTGCAGCGGGGCTGCACCGCCTGGCAGAGCAGGGCGAAGCCCCGATCGTCCAGCCCGGTGAGCTCGGGGCTGAACTCGGCGCACCAGGAGGCGAAGCGGGCGCGGAACTCCCCGGCGGGAAGCGCGGTGATGTAGTCGATGTTGAACGAGAGGAGCTTGACCCGGTCGAACTTGGCGCTGGTCTTGCCGATGCGGGCCACGTCGAAGTGCTCGGCCAGGAAGTCCCGGTCGAACTTCTCGACGTCGCCCCCCGGCGACCACCCCAGCAGCGCGATGAAGTTCGTGATCGCCTCGGGCAGGTACCCGGCGCGGCGGAAGTCGGCAACCTCGATCTCGGGCAGCGGCACCTTGAGGTGGGCGGCCACGGCCTGGGCGACCTCTGCCGAGTCGTTCTCCTGGGCGAGAAAGGCCCCGAGCGTCGCCGGCGCGACGCCGGTCGCCGCCGCGAGGCGGTCGGGCGTGAGCGCGGCGTCGGCCTTCATGGCCGCCTGGGCCGCGGCGCGGGCGGCCTTGGCCTTCTCACGCTTGCTCATCTTGCTCGCGTCCATGTTCACGATCAGGGGCATGTGCGCGTACAGGGGCGTCGGGTAGCCCAGCGCCTGCTGCAGCGCCACGTGCCGGGGGGTGTTGTTCAGGTGCTCCTGCGCCCTGAGCACGTGCGTCACGCCCATGGCCTGGTCGTCCACCACCACGGCGAAGTGGTACGTCGGCAGGCCGTCGGCCTTGCGGATCACGAAGTCGTCCAGCTCGCCCGCGGCGTACGTGACGGTGCCGAGCACCTGGTCCTGCACGGCGACGGGCTCGTCGGGCATGCGGAAACGCACGACGTGGGCCTCCCCGGACGCCATGCGGGCCAGCCGCTCCGCGAGAGGGATTGCCAGGGCGGCGCGGTCGTAGCGATAGGTCTTCTTCTGGGCCAGGGCTTGGCGGCGCTTGGCCTCGAGCTCGGCGGGGGTCTCGAAGGCGGGGTAGGCCTTCTCCGCCCGCACGAGCTCATCGATGGCGCGGTTGTAGAGCTCGACCCGCTGCGCCTGGAAGAACGGCCCGACGCCACGCGGGTCGCCCCCGGCGCCCGCGAGCGCCGGTCCCTCGTCCCAGAGGATGCCCAGCCAGGCCATGTCCTCGCAGATCCCCCGGGCCGACTCGTCGCTGGAGCGGGCCTGGTCGGTGTCCTCGATGCGCAGCATGAAGGAGCCTCTCGACCCGCGGCGCTTGGCCTCGGCCTTGGCGAAGGCCCAGCAGAAGAGGGCCGTGCGGGCACCGCCGATGTGGAGGTGCCCGGTGGGCGAGGGCGCGAAGCGCGTGACGATGTCAGGTCTGGGGCCGGGTGTGGGGCCGGAGGTGGAGGGCATATGGGCTGAGGGTAGTTGCGGGAGCGGGTGGCCGGCACCCGGCGGTGACACTCGGGGACGGGGCGCGACCGTGCCTCACCCCGCCAGGGCGCGGCCCAGGCGCCGGGCCAGGCCGCGCACGGGGCGGGAGAGCGCCCCGGGGAGGCGGTCGAGCGCGCGGTGAGCGGCCCGGGTGGCCCGCACGGCCGGTTGGGTTTCGAGGGCGGCGAGCTGGCGCTCCGCCTCGCCCAGCCGGGCCCGGGCCTCGGCGAGCTGGGCGCGGGCGTCGTCGCGCTCGCGGACCAGGTCGGCGTTCCAGCTCTTCATGTCGCGGATGAAGATGGGCTCGAGGTCCTCGTCGAGCCAGGTGGCGCCGGCCCGGGCCAGCATGGTGTTGGCGCGGGCCACCAGCCGCAGGGCGTGCCGCTCGTAATACGCGCGGTGCCGGTCGATCAGCCGCTGGTACAGCTCGTCGTGCCTGGGCAGCGAGCGGTGGATCATGGTGTCGTGGCTGTGCCGGCGCCAGACGAAGACGGGCCGGCGCACGCGCACCCCGCGCCACCCGCGCTCGGCGAACTTCAGCCACAGGTCCCAGTCCTCGTACCCGTCGCGCATGTCCGGCGCGTAGCCCCCGACGGCCTCGAAGCGGTCGCGACGGACCAGCGCGGTGGCGGCGTGCAGGTTGGTGATGCCCAGCAGGAGCGGGTCCCACTCGGGGACGCGCCAGGTCCCGTGCCCCAGCTCGCTGAGCGTCTGCTGCCCGTACGCGTGCGACACGTCGCCGCCGCGGCCCGCGCGCTCCTCGCCCGCGAGCGCCCCGGCGAGGTCCGCGAGGGCGGTGGGCGCCAGGTGATCGTCGGCATCGAGGAAGAGCAGCAGGGGCGTGGTCGCGCCCGCGGCCCCGGCGTTCCGCGCCGCCGGCAGGCCCAGGTTCTCCTGGTGCACCACCCGTACCCGGTCCGCGGCCCCGGGCAGGTCGGCGCAGGCGTCGCAGGCGGCGGGGGTGGTCCCGTCGGTCGAGCCGTCGTCAACGATGACGACGCGGACCAGGCCCGGGTCGAAGCCCTGCTGGACGAGCGCCGAGCGGGCCGCGTCGGCGACGAAGCGACCGTAGTTGAAGCAGGGGATGACGACGGTGACGCCGGGCTGGTGCATGGCGGGCGGGGGCGGGCGCGGCGTGGAGCGACCGCGGTCCCCTCCAAGGATACTTCGCAGCGGGCTGGAGGCGGCGACCGAGCCTGCGCATACTTTGCGACCTCATGAGCGGCTTTTTCCACCTGGCGCGGCGGATGTTCCGGCACTGGACGCTGCTGGCGCTGGCGCTGGTCTTCGCGATGATCTCCGCGGGCGGCCTGGGTGCCGGGCTGCTGGGCATCAAGCCGGTGCTCGACAACATCCTGGGGAGCAAGCAGTCGCTGCGCGAGCTGGTGCGCGAGAAGTCGGCGGCGCTCCCCTTCGACGTGCCCGATTCCTGGATCGCCGCC
>DASPKO010000188.1:0-2509 GCA_035628055.1 Phycisphaerales bacterium | reverse complement strand
AAGGTGGTGCAGGCCGTGCCGGCCCGGGGGATGCCGGGCCCGTCCCCGGGCGTGTAGGGATCAGCGGCGGGGGAGGCGCGGCGGGGCGGTCGCGCGGGAGTTCTCCGTGGGGGCCGGCGGGCGCGGACGGACTCGCGGGCGCAGCCAGCCCCGGCGGTAGAAGTAGACCAGCATGCCCAGGGCCACCAGGGCCATGGCCAGGAGCGAGAGCGGGTACCCGTAGCGCCAGCGCAGCTCGGGCATGTTGTAGGGGGAGGCGCCGGGGTCGAAGTTCATCCCGTAGAGCCCGGCGATGAAGTTCAGCGGAATGAAGATAGTGGCGATGATCGAGAGGACCTTGATCACCTCGTTCATGCGGTTGTTGACCTGCGAGAGGTACATCTGCATGAGGTCGGCCCCGAGCTCGCGGTACATCTCGACGAGGTCGATGATCCGGACGGTGTGGTCGTAGGTGTCGCGCAGGTAGACCGTGGTCTCGGGGCGGATGAGCTCGCCGGGGTCCCGGAGGAGCGCGCTCAGGGCGTCGCGCAGGGGCCAGATCGAGCGCCGCACCGCGATCATCTCGCGCTTGAGCAGGTGGATGGTGCGCGCGCTCGACTCGTCCCCCCGCGTCATGATCTCGTCCTCCACCTCCTCGAGCCGCTCGCCGGCGCGCTCCAGGAGGGGGAAGTACCCGTCGATCACGGCGTCGAGCAGGGAATAGGCCAGGTAGTCGGTGCCGAGGTGGCGGATGCGCCCGCTGTCGCTGCGGATGCGCCGCCGCACCGGCTCGAGCGTGTCCCCGGGCTTGTCCTGGAAGGTCACGACGAAGCGCGGGCCCAGGAACATGCTCAGCTGCTCCGTGTCGCCGCAGGGCACGTCCGGGCCCGGGGCCCGGGCCATGCGCGAGACGATGAAGAGGTGCCCGGCGTAGGCCTCGACCTTGGAGCGCTGGTCCGTGTTGATGACGTCCTCGAGAGCCAGGCGGTGCAGCCCGAAGCGCTTGCCGATGCGCTCCACGGTGCCGGCATCGCCCACGCCATCGATGTTGAGCCAGGCCACCGGCCAGCGCTCCATCACGGCGTCGAGCTGGCCGAGGTCGCGGAGCGTCTGCTCCTCGGCCCCACCGGGGCCGTACGCGATCAGGTGGAGGCGCGGCGTGCCGGCGCCGGGTTCGGAGACCAGGGCGCCGGGATCGGCCCCGGGCGGGGAGCGCCGGCGTGTGCGGGAGTCGCGGCGGCCGCTGGCCTTGCTCATGCCCGAGTGTACTTCGCGCCAGGGTGCCGGGCCCGGGCGGCTACTTGACCTCGACGCCGTGCTCGGCGCGCGCGGTCCGGAGGTACTCCCGCGTCGCCTCCATCACGGGCTCCATGCCCTGCGGGGGCGGGAACCAGTGGTCGAAGGTGGGCGCGCCCTCCTGGCCCTGCGCCAGCGCGTCGACCTCCGCCTTGAAGCCGCTGAGGTCGAGCATCGCGTAGGTCCGGGCCTGGAGGTCGGCGGGAGCCGCCTGGTACATCACCGGCCCGTCGGGGATCTGCGCCGCCTGGACCAGGCCCGCGAGCACGCGGGCGGCGTAGACGTCGAAGTCGCGGTCCATCACCTCCAGGCGGGCCTCGCGTCCCCGGTTGACCGCGGTCTCGAAGACCTGCTTCTCCACGTAGATCTTGTGAAAGGACCGCGCGTAGTCCATGTTGCTGCGGAAGGCCGTCGAGTTTCCCGCGAGCAGGCCGCTGAGGTAGGCGGCCTGCAGGGCCCCGACCACCTCCGAGCGGGCGACCTCCGGGCTGGTGAAGCGGTCGTCGTCGCGGACTTCCGCGACCACGAACTCGTCGAGGGGGAGTGTCAGCGACTCGTGGAGCTTCTGGTTGTTGAGGTTGAGGCCCTTGTAGTGGACGATGACGTCCCGATAGTGCTCGGCGGCCTCGCGGTCGCCGCGCCGATACAGGAAACGGATCGCGTCGCGGAGGAAGTTCTCGAACCCCGCGCCGTAGAGGGTGTAGAGGCGGGTCTTGGGGTCGTACCACTTGGAGCCTTTGCGGCCCGTGGCGATCTCGGCCTCGCGGTTGGCGATCTCCTCGATCGCCTCCACGTAGCTCTGGACGAAGTCGGGGTTGGGGAGCTGCATGAAGAAGCGGGGATTGAAGAAATCGAAGGTGATCTCGCCGGTCCGGTAGAGCTCCTGGATCGCGTGCATCACCAGGCGGTCGGTGTTCACGAAGTCGAAGTCGTCGCGGTTCTGCTCCCCGATCCGCAGCATGCCCTCCTCCACGCCCCGGGCCGCCCAGTAGAGCCCGTGCGCCCCGGCGTGGCGCCAGTCGAGCGGGCCGTACTTGCGCGTGTAGCGGGCCATGCGCTCCGGCTCCATCTTGTGCCGGTCCACGAGCAGCCGCTTGCGCACGAAGTTGACCACGCCGGCTTTGGCCTCGAGCGGAACGCCGGGGTCGTTGAGCGCCTCGTAGGCCGCGGCGTTCAGGCCGGTCCGGCGCGCCTGCACCCCCTTGAGCGTCTGCTGCATGCGGCTGGCGCTCCG
>DASPKO010000187.1:0-12295 GCA_035628055.1 Phycisphaerales bacterium | reverse complement strand
ATGCTGATGTCCTCGAACTCCGGGGTCACGTCCACGGTCGCGAAGCTGGTCTGCCGCTTCCCCTGGGCGTTGAAGGGGGAGACCCGCGCCAGGCGGTGCGTGCCCCGCTCGCAGGCGAGGTACCCGAAGGCGAACGGTCCCTTCACATGGAGCGTGACCGAGTCGAGACCCACCTCGGTCCCGAAGGACTTCTCCACCTCGTCGAGCTCCCACCCCATCTTCTCGCAGTAGTAGAGGTACATGCGGAAAAGCATCTCGCACCAGTCGTTGGCCTCGGTCCCGCCGTCCCCCGCCGAGATGGCCAGGAAGCAGTTGCGGTGGTCGTGCTTGCCCGACAGGAGCGACTGGAGCTCGACCTTGCCCATGCGCGCGCTCAGGTCGTGGAGCTGCTCGTCGGCCTCGCGGAGCAGGTCCTTGTCGCCGGCCTCGCGCGACATCTCGTAGGCGAGCCGGGCGTCGGCGAAGTCCGCCATCAGCCTGGTCAGCGGGTCGACCTGGGCCTTAATGGCCTTGAGCTCGGCGACCACGGCGCGCGCGGCCTCGGGGCGGTCCCAGAAGTCCGGCTGACCCATCTTCGCCTCGAGGTCCTTGAGCTGGGAGAGCTTGGCCTCGTAGTTAAAGAGAGTCGCGGATCGTCAAGATCCGCGCCTCGAGGTCGTCGATCACGGGCTGGTGCGCGTCGTAGTGCATGGCAGGTGACCCCTCCCAGTGGGCTCGACTCTAGGCACTTGAACCGATTTGGTTCGCGAACCGGCGCCAGATGGCCGCGTCGGCGACGTTTTTCTCAAGGGGAAAGCCAACCGATCCCACGGTTGGCCCCCAAAAGGAGTGATCCAATGCCAGTCGTCGCCCCAGTTCCCGCCACCGTGCTGGCCTGCGTGCTCGCTGTCGTCTTCCCGGCGCGGGCCCAGCAGCAGCCGACCCCGGGTTCTGCCCAGCCGCCGCGCCCGGTGATGCCGTCGCAGACCGAGCCCGTGGATGTCGGTCCCCAGGTCTCGGTGAACTTCCCGGGGGGCACGCTCCAGCAGTTCGTGGAGCAGCTTCGCGCGGCGTCGGGCGAGGACCCGGCCAACATCGTCTGCCACGCGGAGACGAGCTCGATCGCCGTCCCACCGATCCAGCTCCAGCACGTGACCGTGGGGTCGGCGCTGGCGGCGCTCAACTACCTCACCTACGGCTCGGAGCGGCCCGTGTCGGTCACGGTGATCGACGGGCCCGCGCCCGTGCTGGCGGTCGCGCCGATGCACCGCTCCGCCGCCGGGGTTTCGACGAGCGTCTTCTCGCTCGCGGAGATTATCGGAGCCGCCGCGGGCGAGGAGCGGCAGCGGCGCGTGCAGCCGGTGCTGATGGCGATCGAGGCGGCCCTTCTCTTCTCGGGCGGGCAGGGGAACGCGAGGTTCCACGAGGACTCGGGCCTGCTGATGGTGCGGGGCTCGCATGACGACCTGCAACTGGTCCACTCCGTGATCGCGGCCTTGCGCGACGAGGCCCGGCAGCGCGAGCACCAGCAGGCGGCCCAGCGGGTGCGGGAGTCCCGGATCCTCGAGCTGCAGCAGCACTCGCTGCGGCAGATCGAGGAGCTGCGGAACCGGCAGCAGTCGCTCACGGAGCGCCAGGAGGTGCTCAGGACGTCGGGAATCAAGGAGGGCCTCGAGGAGGAAGTGCGCGAGCTGGAGCTCCAGAAGCGCGACATCGAGCGGCGGATCGCCGCCGCCGAGCGCGAGATGAAGGACGCGGCCCGCCTCGTCGACGTCGGCCTGCAGGGCCCGTCGGGCCAGCCCGCGGGCGACCTGGAGCGTCGCATCGGCGCCCTGGAGGCGCAGCTCCGCGAGCTGGCGGCCTCGAGGAGCAGGTGAGAGACTGCTGGCGTGGACGTGCCCGTCCCGGCAGGAGCACCGGTGCTGGAACCGCCGGGCGGGCGGCCCGAGGCGGAGGCGCCCCGCGCCCGCTCAGCGGGCCCGCGGCCGGTGGGAGCGTCCCGCTGCGGGGCGGGGGCGCCGCGGCCGGCCCGGGAGCTCACCGCGCGCATGGCCGCTGGAGACAGGGCCGCGCTCGGGGAGTTCTATGAGGCGTGGTTCGAGCGGTGCCTGGCGATGGCCCTGGGCTTCACGGGGCGCGATGAATCATTCGGGCTCGACGTGGTCCAAGAGGCGATGCTGCGGATCGCGCGCTCGGTCCGAATCATCCCGTCCGAGGGGGAGCTCGGGGCCTGGGTCGTCACGGTGGTGCGGCGCACGGCCCTGGACCTCCTGCGCCGCGAGGCCCGCGGGCGGCGCCGCGACAGGGGGCGGGTCGCGACGGAGACCCCCGACCCGGAGCTGCGCGACCGGCTGGACTGGCTGGCGCGCCGGCTGGAGTCCGTCCCGGGATGCGAGGCCGAACTCCTGCGCCTGCGCTTCGGGCAGGGGGGCACGCTGGAGCAGGTCGGGGTCGCGGCGGGGACGTCGGGCCCGGCGGTCCACGGCAAGCTCCGACGGGCGCTCCAGAAGCTGCGCGAGGCCGCCAAGGGAGAATGGACATGAGCGGGAACTGCGAAGCGCGGCGCGATGAGATCCTGTGCCTGATGCTGCGTGCCGGCCGCCGGCGCCGCCAGCGCCGGGCCGCCTGGCGCGGCGCCGTGGGAACCATCTCCGTCGTGACGGTGGTCTACACGATCGCGGGGCTGCTGCCGATGCGGCGCGCGGCGCCGGCGCTTCCGGGGCGCGCGGTGAGCTTGGTGGTCGATCGCCCCTTCGAGTCGCAAGAGGGCGCGGGTCGCGGCGCGCGGTCCCTTGGGCACTCGGTCCAGATCGTGCGCAGCGATCCGGGGATCCTCGACCGTGTCCGGCTGACCCCGAATGAGGGGGTACGGCGCGTCCTGCGCGTGGGTGATCGCGAGTTTCTGGACCTGCTCCGGGAGCGCGGCGATGCCGGCCTAATCCGCGTGGGGGATCGCGCGACGGTCATCGCCCGGGGGCGTGCGCCCGCCTCGGCGCCGGCCGCGGTGCCCGGACCCGGTTGAGCGGGCGACGCGGGGCGCGGCGGCGGTGATGCGGTCGGCGGTCTTGCGCCGATAGACGCCCGGCGCGGAGGGGGCCGCGGCGTCGGAGGCCTGCTGCCCGTGATCCCGCCCGTCCGGCTCGTTGTTCCCGTCGCGGCCATCGCCGCGCCGCTCGCGGTGCCTCTGGGCGCCCAGGCGGATGATCTGGTCCGTCCGGTCTTCCGGCACACGCCGGGAAGCACGGTTCAACACTGGGACTTTTCGGCCGGTGCCGCGGGGGGCACGCCGGACGCGCCGCCGTATTCGAATCCGTATGGCATGCCGGTGCTGGTTCCCGGGGCGGGGACGAGCTGGCGCCAGGCCGAGCCGGAGCGGCGCGAGCGGGATGGGACGATCACCGCGGCCCGGCGCGGGGTGTGGATGGTCGACGCCGGCACCAGCCTCGAGTTTCGCGTTCCGAGCGACCGAGCGAGGCCGACCGGCCGCTTCGTGCAGGTTCAGGTGACGTATATCGGGAGCGTGCCGGAGGTGATCGTCGGCGGTCTCGAGCGCGGCGAGGCGTGCCCCGGGACGCTGATCGCATTCAGCGAGCGTGCCCTGGAGGACGGGTGGACGCACGGCGTGTGGGAGTTCTCGGTGCCGGGGTGCCCGGGCGGCCAGCTTGTGACGGTCCTCGTCCCCGCGACCGCGGCCGGGTCGGTGCTGGACCAGGTCGTGATCGACACGTTCATCGTGCCCGAGGGGGCGGCGGGGGGCCTGCTGCTCGCGGCGATGGCGGCCGGACGACGCCGGCGCCGCTAGCGGGCGGGCCGGGGCGGTGCCCCGGGGCCCGGTAGGATGGGCCGTGGTGCGGCCACACGAGGGACAGCTCGCGACACCTCCCCGCCTTCCTGCCCGGCAGAAGGAGATGGGGGTGGTGCAGGTGGTGTCGCTCACCATCGCCGTGCTGGCGGCGCTCCTGGCGGGCTTGGCGCTGCTGCGCATCGCGCGCGGCTATGTGATGTTGCGGTCCCGGCGGCGCCCGCGGGCACGTTCGCGGCACCGCAGCGCGTGGGTTGAGGCCGGCCGGCGCGCCGAGCTGGCCAAGCCCGAGGACACCGGTGACACGGTGGACCTGGACCCGGGCGAGATCGGGCCGGAGGACATCGAGCCGGGTGGTCCGCGGGGCGGATCGTGAGCGGCCCGCGTCCGCTGGCGCTGGTCACGGGGGGGGCGCGCCGCGTGGGACGGGCGATCGCGCTGGAGCTGGCGCGGCGCGGCTGCGACGTGACGATCACGTACCGGGAGAGCGCGGCCGAGGCCGAACAAACGCGGCTGCGGATCGAGTCCGTCGCGCCGGGGTCCCGCGCGCGGGCGCTCCGGTGCGACCTCGCCAGCGCCGCCGAGGTCGAGGCCCTGGCCGCCACGATGGGGCGCGAGGCGGGCCTGTCGGTCCTGGTGCACAACGCCTCGACGTACCTGCCCTCGCCGCTGGCCGGGCTGGAAGGGCCGCGGTTGGCAGCGGACTACCACGTCAACGCGCTGGCGCCGGCGCTGCTCTCGGCGCGGTTGGCCGAGGCGCTGGGGCGCAGCGCGGTTCCGGGTGGCGGCGCGATCGTGGCGATGGCCGACCTGCACGCGCTCGCCGAGCACGGGCTGCCGCGGCCGGGGTATCTGTCGTACGCCATGTCGAAGGCGGCCCTGCTGGAGATGACCCGGTCGCTGGCCCGGGAGCTGGCCCCGCGTGTGCGCGTCAACGCGGTGGCGCCGGGCGTGGTGGCCTGGCCGGAAGAAGGCCCCGAGGCCGGGGCGGATGCCCGGGCGCAATACCTGCGTCGCGTGCCGCTGGGCCGGGCGGGCACGCCCGAGGAGGCGGCCCGGCTGGTGGCCTTCCTCGCGCTGGATGCCACGTACATGACGGGCCAGGTGGTGCGGCTCGATGGGGGCCGGAGCCTTCGTTAGAAAGCCCGGGCACGGCGGAAGCGGAGATAAACCCGGACCTTGGCATCGCCATTGACGGGGGGCGGGGAGCCGGGCCCGCTGGATGAGCAACGGCGGCGGGTTACACTTGGCCCCGCGCCGGGCTCGGTACGCGGCGCACCTTCGAAGCCGACCAGATGACCCCATCGATCGCGCCACAGCACGCCGGACTTGCCGGGGCCGACCCCGCCGGCTCCGGGGCGCGCCTGGTCGTGGCGGATGATGACGCGCTGGTGGTCGATGGGCTCGCGCGGGCGCTGGGCGAGCTGGGATACCGGGTCGTCGCGACGGCGGCGGACGGCGAGGCGGCGCTCGCCGCGGGGCGGGCGCAGCGGCCCGACCTGGCGATCCTCGACGTGCGCATGCCGCGCTTTTCCGGGATCGAGGTCGCGCGGCTGCTCCAGGCGGAGCTGGGCATCCCGTCGCTGATCGTCTCGGCCTACGCGGACGCGGGCTACATCGAGCAGATCCGCGCCAACGGGGCGACCTGCGGGGTGTTCGGCTACCTCATCAAGCCGGTGAGCCTGGAAGACCTGCGCGTGGGCGTCGCGGTGGCGCTCCACCAGGCGGCGCTCGCGGGCAACCGCCTGGACCGGATCGCGCAGCTCGAGGCGAACCTGGCGAACCGCCGGGTCGTCGAGCAGGCCAAGTGGAAGATGGTCCAGTCCCTGGGACTGAGCGAGCCCGAGGCGCATGACCGCCTGCAGCGCCTGGCGCGAGACAGCCGGCGCCCGCTCGTCGAGGTCGCCCGGGAAGTGGTAGAGGCCGGGTCGTCACCGCCTGCCCGGGTGCGCGACGCCGCGCCGCCGGCCTAAGCGCCGCGGCGCGCTAGCCCAGCACGACGATGTCGGTCGGGATCGCGTTCCACGCGCCGGAGGGGATGTCGAAATCGAAGAGGATGAGGTTGCGGGCGGCGGGCAATCCTCGCGCGGCGACGATGAGGTGGTTGCCGCCGGAGGCCGAGCCGAGCGGGAACTCGGCCTTCACGCCCTGGGTGGCGTCGGTCACGTCGGTGCTGCCCCACTGGCCGCCGGGGACCCAGCGCAGCAGGCTGAGCTTGTTGTTGGCGGCCAGGCCCAGGACGTTGATGCCCCCGTCGGTGGAGACGGCGACCTCGGTGCCCTGGACGATGGTGGGCCCGCCGCCCTCGGCGGAGAGGTTGGTGACCCGCCAGCGGTTGGGCTCGGGGTTGAGGCCGGGCGCCCACCAGTAGGCCCAGGTCTGGCCCTGGTCATCGATGCCGGCGACATTCAGCCCGCCCCAGGGGGTGACGTAGGCGTCGAGCTGGCCGCGGAGGCGCGGGCCGTCGAAGTCGGAGGTCATGTTCTGGATGAGCCACTTGTCCTCGCCGAACACGTCGCGCACGGAGGGCGACCACCAGTAGACGATGACCTCGCCGTCGGCGGTCACGCCGGCGAGGTTGAGCCCGTCCCACCCGGTGACGTAGCCGGTCAGGCCCCCGGCCATGGGCGTGCCGCCGAACTGCTCGGTGAGGTCGTTGAACTGCCAGGTCGGGGTGACGCCGGGGACGATCCAGTAGTTGATGGCGTGCCCGCGGGCGTCGAGCCCGGCGATGTGGATGGCCCCCCAGGAGGGCTGGTAGGTGGTGAGGTCGCCGGTGAGGGCCGGCGCGTCGATGAGCGCGGTGAGGTCGACGGCCCGCCAGGCGCCCGAGTCGGCGCTCCCGGTGATGAGCCAGAGGTGCCCGCGCTCGTCGGTGAGGGCGAGGTGGGTCTGGAGCGTGGCCCCCGAGCCGGTCGTGAAGGGCGTGAAATCGACGACGCGGCCGCGGAAGTTGGCGACCGCCGCCACGTCCTGCGTGCTGGTGGCCCCGGTGATGGTGCTGACGACCTGCGCGATGGGCTGGCGGTCGGGACGCAGGGCGAACGTGACGATGTTCGAACCGGCGGTAATGGAAACGATCCCCTGGGTCTGGCCCGGCGCGGGGCGGGCGCGGAACTTGATCGCCAGGTCGTCGGCGAAGCTGGGCAGATCCAGCACCAGCTCGCCGGCGGGGCTGAAAACCCCGTTCACGGTGGCCAGGGGCGTGGTCTCGCCGTCGGCGACGGACCAGATCTCGGCGTCGACGAGGCGGTTGCCCGCGAGCCCGCGGAGGACCAGGCGCGCCCGGGTGACCGGGGCGGGGGCCACGTTCCCGTCGCGCAGCACGTAGGCGAGGCCCTGCTCCCCGTCGGAGACGCCCCAGGCGTGCAGCCGGTGGCCCGCGGCGGTGGCGCCGATCTGGCCCGCCAGGGTCCGGGCGGTGAAGTTGGCGGTGTCGATGGTCAGGCCCGTGCGCATGAACTCCGAGACGGTGCGCTGCGCGATCCGCATGAACGGCGTGAGCAGGAAGTAGTTGGGGAGGCCCATCAGGGTGGCGAGCTCGTCGGCCGCGATGCGCAGCCCCGTGCCGAACTGGCCCGAGGCCAGCCCGGACCAGATCACCGTGCGGAAGATCGCCTCGTCCTCCTGCTGGGTGAAGGCGGCGGAGTACCGCGGGAGTCCCCCCGGCCAGTCGGCGCGGGTCATGCCCCACTCCCCGTTGAGCATGGGCCGGTTGTCCAGGCGATGGGTCATCCAGTACTGGGTGAACATCGCGTTCTCGACCGCGGGCATGACCTTGCGGTCGGCCTGCGGGTTGTGGATGGGCTCCTCGCTCGAGTTGGTGTAGAGGTGAGGGGTGAGGGCGTCGAAGGTGCGCGAGTAGAAGATCTCGCGGGCCAGGGGACCGCGCGGGTCGCGCACGATGGTGGAGTTGAGCACCAGGTGATCGGGGTCGATCGTCTTGATGTAGTCCGCGAGGCGGTCGACCCAGCGGGCGCGGGTGCGCATCTCGGTCTCGCGGCCGGGCTCGAAGTCGCCCTCGGGGCTGGCGACCCACTCGGTGCTGTCCCACTCCGAGAGCGCTTCCCACCCCAGGAGGCTCGAGGCGAACGGGCTGGCGTTGACCCACCCGACGAGCGTCGCCATGCGGTTCTTGGCGAGCTGGAGCGTCGCCTCCTGGAAGAAGTCCGTGAGGACCAGGTCGCCGTTGAAAAGGCGCGTGCCCGCGACGGGCCCCCCGAAGTCCGTTCCCCAGGGGCCCTCGATCTGGAAGGCCTCGTCGTAGGAGAAGGTGTCGAACGGGGAGAAGATGAGCTTGATGCCGCGCATCCCGGCCTCGCGCAGGACGTTGTGCACGAAGCTCTGCATGTTCGAGTTGAACTGCCCGGCGTTGTTCTCGAGCCAGTAGGTCCCGTTGGGCAGGCTCGGGTTGCTGTCGGCGTGCACGCCCTGGAGCTCCAGGTAGACGCGCATGGTGTTGATGCCCGCGGCCTGGAGCAGGTCGAAGTAGATCGGGAAGGGCCCCTCGGCGGGGGTGTGGGTCGAGAAGTTGTGGAACAGGCCCGACTGGACGTCCCAGACGTCGCCCGTGAAGAGCTGACGGGTGTATCCCCAGGAGAGGCCCAGGTGATCGCCGATGGCGACGAAGGGCTCGCCCGACTCGAAGATGAGCCCCGACCCGTTGGGGGCCGGGATGATGCGCGCCGGGTTGCCCGAGGCGGGGGCGGTGACGAGCGTCACCGAGTTGGAGAGGGCGCCGAGGTTGCCGGCGAAGTCGACCGCCCGGACGGCGAAGTTGTAGGTGGTGGAAGGTGTGAGCCCGGCGACCCGGAGGCTCTCCTGGAAACCGGCCTGGCGGGGGACGTACGAGTTGGCCAGCGGGGTGGCGGAGAGCCACTGCGCCTCGGTCACGATCGGCGCCGCGGAGTGACGGATCTCGTAGCGCCAGACGTGGCCCTGCCCGGTGGTCGTGCCCGCGGGGGCGGTGAAGTCGAGCCGCCCGCCGAACGGGGAGGCGCCGGAGATCGAGAGGTTGGTGATGGTGTTGGGCCGGGCGCCGGCGCGCGAGTCGATGAACATCGCGACGGCGTAGTTGACCGGGCCGCGGATGCCGGCCTGCGTGGAGTTGTAGCTGGAGTGGGCGCCCTGGACGTGGTCATCGACGAAGTGGGGGAGGGTGAAGCGCTCGGGGCCGCCGCGGTTGTCGAAGAGGTTCCGCGTGCCGCCGTCGTTGTCCTGGATGAGGTCGAAGTTCATCCCGATGGTGGTGCCGTGCCCGGCGGCGGTCATGCCCAGCGCGGACCAGGGGATGAACATCTCGGTGACCCAGCCGGCGTCGATGTCGGAGTTGTCGTTGGGCGTGCCGGCGCGGGTCGTGAAATAGGCGGCCCCGCCGGGGAGGGCGCCGCCCGGGAGGACGTCGGGGGCGCCCCCGGCGCCGTCCCCCTGCACGAACTTCCAGCGCCGCACCGGCCCGGCGCCGGTCAGGGGCTCGAAGGGGTTGGCGATGTTGACGGCCAGGGCCCGGTCGGTGGCGGCGAAGAACTCGTCGCGCGAGCTGTCGGGGTCGAAGTAAACGGCGAGCGAGTCGTCCTGGTCGGTCTCCCAGCGATTGCCGGCCCCCGCGCCGATGCCGTCAGCCCAGAGGTTCTGGTCCTGCACGTCGGCCGAGAGGAACAGTCCCGAGTCGTTGAACATCAGGCGGATGGCGATGGCGCTGTCCGGGCGCGTCGCCTGCGTGCGCGTGATGAGATACGCCGAGTCCCAGTCCGCCTCGCTGAGCAGACCATCGATGACAGCCTCCCCGCGCGGGATGAACCAGATCGGGTGGTCGGGCGTGATCGGATCCGCGGCGAGCAGGAGGCGCGGCTCGAGCGTGTCAAGCAGGGAATCGGCGCGGCGTGGCGCGTGGCGCATGGCAACGGCTCCGGGGTGCGCGGTCGTGGGGAAGGCGCGCACACAGATGGTACGGGCGGGCTCCCGATGGGATTCCGCCCGTGTCGGCATCCGCGGTGCCCGATCTTTAATCCGCGGCCGCCGCGGCCGCCGCGGGCGCGGCCGAGGGCTCCCCGGAGATGGTGGGCTTGAAGTTCAGGGCGCGCACCAGGAAGGTCCACATGTCGGCCCGCTCCTCGATCTGCATCGCGGTGGGCTTACCGGCCCCGTGCCCGGCCCGGGTCTCGATTCGGATGAGGACCGGGTGGTCGCAGTCTCGGGCCTGGGCCTGGGCGTGCTGGAGGGCCGCGGCAAACTTGAAGGAGTGGGCGGGCACGACGCGGTCGTCGTGGTCGCCGGTGGTGATCATGGTGGCGGGGTAGCAGGGCCCGACGCGGATGTTGTGGTAGGGGGAGTAGGCCAGGAGGGCCCGGAACTCCGCGGGGTCGTCGGAGCTGGCCGAGCCATAGTCGCTGCGCCAGGCGTGCCCGATCGTGCCCATGACGTCGAAGCGGAGCATGTCCAGGACGCCGACGGCTGGGAGCGCGGCCCCGAAGAGGTCGGGGCGCTGGACCATGCAGGCCCCGACGAGCAGGCCGCCGTTCGAGCCGCCGTGGATGGCGAGCTTGGGCCGCGAGGTGTACTTCCGATCGATGAGGTGCTCGGCCGCGGCGATGAAGTCGTCAAAGACGTTCTGCTTGTTGGTCTTGGTGCCGCCCTTGTGCCACTGCTCGCCGTACTCCCCGCCCCCGCGCAGGTTGGCGACCGCGTAGACACCGCCCATCTCGAGCCAGACCAGGCTCGAGACGGAGAACCCGGGCGTGAGCGGGATGTTGAAGCCGCCATAGCCGTAGAGGAGGCAGGGGGCCGACCCATCGAGCTTCAGGCCCTTCCTGTGGGTGATGAACATGGGGACGCGGGTGCCGTCTTTCGATGTGTAGAAGACCTGGGTGGTCTCGTAGTCGTCCGGGTTGAAGCGGACGCTGGGCTTGCGGAACAGGGTGGACTCGCCGGTCGCGGCGTCGAAGCGATAGATGGTGGGGGGCGACGTGTAGCTGGTGAAGGAGTAAAAGGTCTCGGGGTCGTCCTGCTTGCCTCCGAACCCGGAGGCGGTGCCGATGCCCGGCAGCCCCACCGGCCCGACGAGGGTGCCATCGGTGCGGTGCACCCTCACCTGGGTCTTCGCGTCGGCGAGCGAGCTGGTGATGAGGCGGCCGCCCACGAAGGAAACGCCCGTGAGGGTCTCAGAGCCCTGCGGGATGATCTCCTTCCAGGCCGAGCGCTCGGGCCGGGTGATGTCGATGGCGATGACGCGGCCGCGGGGCGCGTCGAGGTCGGTGCGGAAGAAGAAGACCGGGCCCTCGTTGCCGATGAAGGTGTAGTCGGCGTCGAAGTCGTTGAGCAGCTCGACGAAGCCGTGGGAGACCCGGCCCGCGGACTCGACCAGGGCGGCCCGCGTCTGTCGCTGCGAGGTGATGATCGAGTTCAGCTTGGCCGCGACGGTTGCGTCGGCCCCGTCCTCCGGAAGGCTCGCCAGCTCCTCGACGCGCCGCTTGATTTCGCGCTCGGCCTGGGCGATGCGGTTGTCGGTGTCGGTGGCTTCGGCGGACATCGGGAAGGCCCCGAGGTCGCGATAGAAGAACCGGTTGCGAGTGTCGGTGCCCTTCCACACGTGCATGACGACGTAGCGCCCGTCGTCGGTCACGCCGGCGGCGAACCCCCACTCCTTCTCGTCGGGGCGGTGGTAGACCAGCCGGTCCTCGGACTGCTTGGTGCCGAGGCGGTGGAAGTAGACCTGCTGATAGAAGTTCGAGGCGCGCAGGGCCTTGCCCGCCTCGGGCTCCTCGTAGCGGGAATAGAAGAACCCGCTCCCATCCTTGAGCCACGAGGCGCCCGAGAACTTGACCCAGCTCACCACGTCGGGGAGCTCCTTGCCGGTCTCGACGTCGAGGACCTTCCAGGTCGTCCAGTCGGAGCCCGCATCGGCGACGCCGAAGGCCAGGTGCCGGGCGTCCTCGGTGAGGGCCGTGCCCGCCAGGGCCATGGTGCCGTCCTTCGACCAGGCGTTGGGGTCGATGAGCAGGCGGGGCTGGGTCCGGAGCGAGTCGGCGACATAGAGGGGCGACTGGTTCTGGAGCCCGTCGTTCCGCGTGAAGAAGTACTTGCCGCCCTCCTTGGCGGGGATGCCGTAGCGCTCGAAGTTCCACAGCTCGGTGAGACGGCGCTTGATCGCCTCGCGCTCGGGCACCTTCGCGAGGTACCCCTCGGTGAGTTGGTTCTGCGCCGTGATCCACTCCCGGGCCCGTGCCGTGTCCGGGTCCTCCAGCCAGCGGTACGGGTCGGGCACCTTGACGCCGTGGTACGTGTCCACCACCGACTCGTCGCGCTCGGCGGGGGGGTAGGCGTGGGGGTGCTGGGCGAGGACGGGCGTGCTGACGGCCAGAGCCGCCAGGAGGCTCAGGAGGCGGCGCGGGTGGGACACGGTTGACATCGGGCTTGGTCTCCGGAAGGGCGCGTGGGAGAGTGTACCGGTCGCCCCGGAAGCGGCTGAAGTTTCGGCTCCGGCGGTGTCGGGCGCGGCGCCCCGATCTCGGGCGG
>DASPKO010000186.1:0-15845 GCA_035628055.1 Phycisphaerales bacterium | reverse complement strand
GCTGGGTTGTGCTCGGCGCCGGTCTCCGCGCCGCCGACGTGCTGGTCCAGGCGGCGCGCATGGTCGTCGCCTCCCACCTCGCGGGGCGCGCCATCAGCCCCGAGCAGGCCCTGCTCGCCGGGAGCACCTACGTGCTGATCGGCGCCCTGGCTCCTACCGGAATGCTCGGCGTCCGCGAGGCCGGTGCCGCCGGGGCCGGCGCCCTGGCCGGCGAGACCGACCTCAGGCTCGTGGTGCTCCTGGTGACCGCTTCGGAAGTGCTCGTCGCCCTGGCGGCCGGCGCGGCCGCCTGGGTTTGCCTCCGCCCCGGACGCTGGCTCCCGCGGCGTAGAGTCACGGCGCCATGACCGATCATGCCGGCACGCGCGACCAGTCCAGCCGCCTCTCCGCGGAGGCGGTGCGCAAGGTGGCCCGCCTCTCCCGGCTCGCGCTCGACGAGTCCCAGGTCGAGCGCTATCGCGGGCAGCTCGCCGCCGTGCTCGGCTACATGGAGCGCCTGGGCGAGCTCGACCTCGCCAATGTCGAGCCCCTTCTCAGCACCGTGGAAGAGACAAACCGCCTCGACGACGACGAGCCCGGCCCGACCGTGCCCACCGCCACCCTGCTCGCCCTTGCCCCCGACACGCTCGAGCCCTTCCTCAAGGTGCCCAAGGTGCTCGGCGAGGGCAGCGCGTAAATCCCAAGACCCTCGCGCCGCGCCAGGCGCCACCGCCCGCCAGACAACCCCATGGACGCGCTCGCCGGGTTGATCGTCGCCGCCGCATGCCTGCTCGGCGTTGCCCTCACCGCCGCCACGCTGCCCGGCATCTGGCTCGCCATCCTGGTCGCCGCCGCCTGCCACTGGTGGCGCGGCGACCTCTATTCCTACTGGACGCTCGGCGTCGCGGCGGGCATCGGGCTCCTGGGCGAGATCGCCGAGTTCGCCGCCTCGGCCGCGGGCGCCGCCAAGGCCGGCGGCTCCCGGCGCGGCGCCCTCGGGGCCGTCATCGGCGCCGTCGCCGGCGCGATCTTCGGCTCGGCGCTCATCCCGATCCCGGTCGTCGGCACCATCCTGGGGGCCGCCGCGGGGGCCGGGGCCGGCGCCCTGCTGGCCGAGCGTCACGCGGGCAAGACCTGGACCCAGTCAACCCGGATCGGCGCCGGCGCCGCCACGGGACGCCTGGTGGCCACGATCCTCAAGGTCCTCTTCGCCGTGATCGTCGCTCTCATCCTCACGGTCGGCGCGTTCCTCTAGCCGGGACCCCCGGGCGTCGCCGGTATGCTCGCGCGGCCCATGGAGCGACCCCCAGACCCGCCGCCGCGGCGCGCGCCGGGACTTGGCCACCGGCCCTACGACCTGGCCCCCGCGCCCCCGCCGCCCCGCGCCCCGCCACCAGCGACCGTGCGCGGCTCGCGCACCTGCGTCCGCTGTGGCTACCCCCTCGAGGGACTGCCCGTCGCCGGCGCGTGCCCCGAGTGCGCCTGGCCCGTCGAGCTCTCCCTCCGCGGCCCCAAGCTCGAATACAGCGACCCCGCCTACGTCGTCAGGCTCCATCGCGGCGTCACGATCGTCGCCGTGGCCATCGCCCTGAGCATCCTCATCATGGTCGTGCAGATCATCGGGAGCTTGGTGGCCGGTGTCTCTCTGCGGGCCGGCCTGCCGCCGGCAATGCCGACGTCGTTCGACGCGCTCATGCTCGTCGCCCATCTGCTGGTGCAGGCGCTCAGCGCCGCCGGGTGGTGGCTCTTGAGCGCGCCCGACCCGGCACACGTCCTCGTCGACCGGGGGACCCGGGCCCGCCAGGTCGTGCGCGTGGCGGTCATCATCCAACTCGTCGCGGCGGTCCTCCAGGTCGCGGCTCAGCAGGCCGACGCGCGACAGCTCGTGCCGGCCAGACTCGCGGACATCATGGGCCTGGTCTCCCTCGTGGCCGCGGCGATCGGGTTCTTCGGCGCCATGGTCTATCTGCGCTGGCTGGCGCCGCGGCTCGGCGACGAGTTCATCCAGGAGCGGGCCCGCATGCTCATGTGGGCCGCCCCCCTGCTGGTCACGGTCGGGGCGTGCGTCCTGGTGGGCCCGATCGCCGCCCTGTTCCTCTACTGCGGCCTCCTCAACCACACGCGCGAGCGCCTCCTCGAAGTGCGCCGCTGGCAGGAGGCCCGTGCCGCGCCCTGAGCCCCCATCCACCGCGGGTTCTGTGAGCCGGCGCCCCTCCGCCCGCGGTCCCCTCCCATTCCACTCTTTGGTTGCCCGTCTCTGTGTCTCGGTCTCGGTATGTCTCTGCCTCTGCGTCTCTCTCTATCTCTCCGTCTCCTCCGTCTGTGCCCTTTCTCGTCGTGCCCCCGGCTCTCTGCCGTTCTTCCCTCCGTGCCCTCGTGCCCCCGTGCCCTCGTGCCTCCGTGCCTCCGTGCCTCCGTGCCTTCGTGCCTTCCTAAAATCCATTCCGCTTCCTCAGCAGCGCCGGGTCTCTCGGGTCCCGCTCCGCCAGCGCGTCGGCGATGCGCACGCCCGCGCGGCCATCGCCGTACGGGTGCGTCACCGCCCGCGGACGCGGGAGCGCCAGCGCCTCGGCCACGCGCCCCGCAAGCGACCCCAGCTCGCGCTCGGGCACGTCGATCACGTTCCCCGCTCGCTCACGCCCCCCCTGCCGCGGGCCCACGTTGATACACGGAAGCCCCAGGGCGGCGGCCTCGATGAGGCCGGCGCTCGAGTTCCCCAGCAGCACCCCACCCTTCCGCGACAATCGCCCGAGCAGGCCCAGGAATACCCCGCGCGGCAGGTGCTCCCTGACGCACGACGGCCCTCCCGCCACGCCGGCGCCCGCCGAAATCACTTCCCGAATGACTTCCGAGCCCGGGTCGTGATTGGGTGCCAGCACCAGCATCCGCGGCGTCGCGGCGCGGCCCGCGGCGAGCACCGCCTCGGCCAGCCGGCGCTCACGCTCCGCAGGCAATCCGGAAGGGTGCAGCAGCACCACCACGCGCGGATCTCCCAGCTCCCCAGCCTCCGCCTCCGAGAGCGCCCCGATCCCCACCAGCCCGTCGATGGCCGGCGACCCGACGTTCAGGGCGTGCTCGGGCCGCTCACCGAGCCCCAGCACGCGCCGGCGCGATTCCTCCGTCGCCGCCAGGTGAAGGTGCGCCAGCTTGGTGATCGCGTGCCGCATCGCCTCGTCAGCGATCCCCTCGGCCCGGTCGCCCGCGTGGACGTGCGCCACCGCCAGGCCCGCGATGCTCCCCGCCGCCGCGGCCGCGAACGCCTCCACGCGATCACCCAGCACCAGCACCCACCCCGGCCGCAGCGCCGCGAAGACCCGCGCAAAGCCCATGATCCCCCGCCCCACCGCCGCGGCATCACCCTCGCGCGACGGGACGGCTCCGGGCTCCTGCATCTGCACCTCGGCGGCCACCGGCCACCGGGCCCGAACCTCGTTGATCGTCAGACCGGGCGCCAGCAGGTGCGCACCGCCCGCGACCACCGCCAGGCGCAGCCCCCGATGCCCGTCGATCGCCTCCATCACCGGCGCAAGCAGCCCGAACTCCGCCCGGCTCCCCGTCACCACGGCGACCAGTTCCGGCCCTCCCGGTCCCTTGCTCATGCCGGGCCCGCCTCACGATCCCGTGCCCGCCCCCCGCGCCCGCTTCCGCCGTACGCCGCCAGGTCCGACGCCCGCAGCGGCACATCGCCCTCGACGGCCCGCGCGAGCGCCCGCCCGATCACCGCCTCCAGCCGCCACGCGGGAATCCCCGTCCCGGGACGCTTCACGGTCAGGTCGCCGCGGGTGAGCACGTGCCCCGCTCCCAGGTCGCGCCGCGGCACCACCGACTGCCGCGAGAGCCGGCGCACGTCCCGCTCGCAGGCCAGCACTCGCTTGGCGGGCGGTCCCAGCCGCACGTCCGCGCTCCCGGTTTCCGGCGTTCCGACCCGCGCCGCCCGCGCCAGCGCCACGTATCGCGCAAAGCCCTCCGGATCGAGCGAGGCCGCATGATCCGGCCCGGGCGCTCCCGGGTCCAGCGTCAGGTGCTTCTCCAGGATGCGCGCCCCGCACGCCACCGCCAGGGCGCCCGTGTCCTCCCCCGTCGTGTGGTCGCTGTACCCCAGCGGGCCCCCGAACAGCCGCGCCAGGTCGCGCAGCGCCGCGAGGGAAGCGTCCCGCGGCCGCGTTGGGTAGCTGCTCACGCACTGCAGCAGCGCCAGCCGGTCGTGCTCGTCCCCGAGCCAGCGCAGCGTGCGCGCCACCTCCGCCCGGCTCGCCGCCCCCGTCGAGAGAATCAGCGGGCGCTTCCCCGTCGCCCCCGCCACCGCTCGGAGCAGCGGCAGGTTCACCAGGTCCGGCGACGCGAACTTGAACGCGTCGAACCCCAGCGCCGCCGCCGGGGCCACCAGCTCCAGGCTGAACACCGTCACGACGGCGTGCAGCCCCGCGGCGTGGGCCCGTTCGATGACCCGCGCCATCGACCGCGGGCCCAGCTCCAGCCGGCCCAGCATCTCCGCCGGGTCCCTCTCGCCCGCGCGGGCCTGGTACTCCGCCAGCCGGGCCGCCCGGCTCAGCAGCAGGGGCGCCCGGAAGAGCTGCAGCTTCACCGCGTCCGCCCCCGCGCGCGCCGCGGCCTCCACCAGCCCGAGCGCGCGCGACTCCTCGCCGTCGTGGTTCACACCCAGCTCGGCGATGACCAGCGGCGGACGCGCGCAGCGCAGCGGCATCGGTCGTTATCTCCCCCTCGCGACGGCCGGCCCGCGCGGCCCGTGCGACGACGCCGAACTCGCGCCCGCGCACCCGCGCCCGGCCCCGGAAGCCGTGCGCCCCCGCAGCGCCGCCTCGGCCACCCACAGGTCCTCCGCGGTGTCAATGTCGACCACTTCGCCCGGCCCCGTCACGATCCCGCGGCGCTCGGCCCCGAAGAACGCGTGCGGGCCCGACACTCCGGCGAGCTCCAGGAACAGCGCCGGCCGGGTCAGCGCGATCACGCCCCCGTCGGGCACGTGCGCCGGGGGCAGGTCCTGCCGCCGGAAGACCCCGTGGTTCAGAACCTCGCCCTCCCAGGGCCGCACCACCCCGTCCTCGCCCAGGCGCACCATCCACCAGGGATGCAACTTCCCCACCGGGGCGTACGACTGCACGCTGTCGCACCCCGAGGCCGCGAGCACGGCGAGCGCGCGGTCGATCAGCCCCGGCGGACGCACGGGAACATTCGCGTACAGGATCACCACCGGGTCGCGCCGCGCGTTCCGCGCTCTCACCCGGTCCTCGACGGCGCGCACCGCGTGCCGCGCCGCGGCGTCGACCGTCGCAGCGTCCCCGGCCAGCTCGGGCGGGCGCTCGACCACGTCGCACCCCGCGGCCCGCGCCAGCCCCGCGACCTCCGGAGCGTCCGTCGACACCACCACCCGCGCCACCCCCCGTGCGCCCCGGGCCGCCTCGATCGTCCACGCCGCGCACGGCCGCCCCGCCACCGGCGCCCAGTTCTTCCCCGGCAGCCCCCGGCTCCCCGCCCGTGCCAGGATCACGCACGTGGCGCTCACGCGGCCCGGTCCTGGGCGCCCGCGCGCCGCGCCAGCAGGGTCCGCCACGCCTTGCCCAGCGGCACGGTCGCCAGGTTCGCGATGCCCGAGGCCCCGTGCGGGTCGCGCCGCCGCACCGGCACCGAGCCGTCGCACAGCACCGTCATCGTGCGCCGGGCCGCCTGCGCCTCCACGCGCTCCGGCCGCGGGAGCGGCCCGATCCGCTGCCCCGGCAGCGCCAGCGGCAGCGGGTCGATCACGCACCACCCCGCGGCCCGCGTCCACCGCTCGAAGAAACTCTCGACGTCCCCGTACGCCGCGTCGCAGCGCGTCATCCGCGGCACGATCCAGGGCCGCCCGCTCCCGCGCGCCCCGCGCCGCGCCAGCAGATGCTCCAGGTTCCGCGTCGCGCTCGCCAGGTGTCCCCCGCCCATCAGGGCCGCGTACGTGCCCGGGTTCTCCGCCATGAGGTCCACGCTCACCACGTCGAGCCCGGAATCCAGCAGCACCTCCAGCACCTCGGCATCGCACACCAGGTCGGTGCGCAGGTGCACCGCCGCCACCCCGCACTCCCGGGCCAGCCGCAGGACCCGTGCCAGCTCCGGGTGGAGCAGCGGGTCCCCGGCGCCCCCCAGCGTCAGCGCCCCGTCGGGGCGAGAGGCCCCGAACTGCTCCAGGATCGAGGCCGCCAGCCCGAGCGTGAGCGGGGGCCGCTCGATCGTGCCGGTCGAACCCCGCTCCCAGTGCCCCCGCCGCCCGCTCGTCCGCCGTCCCGTGCACAGCTCCAGCACCAGGTGCGCGGGCCCTTGGGCCACCTGCGTCGGCGCGGGCGTCGCCGCCACGGCGCGCACCACCTCCAGCGCGCCCGCCGCCACGCCCCCGCCCGGCAGGAGCGCCAGCGCCGCGGCCAACCCGGCACGCCGCTCCGGCGAGTCGGGAATGAACCGCGCCAGCGCGTCGCGCACCTCCGCCGGCGGCGGCACGTGCAGCTCCAGCCCCAGCGGGTCGGGCATCGGCACGCCCGGGATGTACGCCATCAGGCCGCCGATCGACGCCCGCGCCCCCGCGCCCCAGCCCGCCGCCAGCGACTCCACCGCCGGCCGCGTAAGCAGGCAGGGCGCCAGCCCCGGCGGGGCCGGGCAGAAGACCAGGTGACGCAGCGGGCCCGGCACGCGCCCCAGCCGCCGCTCGTCCCACGAGCACGAGTCGTCCCAGCGGGCGATCACCGCGTCGGTCAGGCCGGGATCGATCAGGCACCAGTCGGACCCTACCACCACCACCGCCGTCAGGTCATGCGCGCGCATCACCTCGGCGGCCACGGGCGCGTCGAAGACCTCGTCCCAGCACGTCAGGTTCCCCAACCCCCCGCGCCAGCAGCCCGGGCACCAGAGACGGGCGGCCCGCACGAGCTCGCGCCGGTCCGCCAGCGGGACCGTCGCGGTCACGTGGAACCGCACGTCCAGCCCGGTGATCGCCGGGCCGGCCAGCGAGCGCGCCAGCGCCGGGTTGTCCGTCGCCAGGACCACCCCCGCCAGCAGCCGGCAGCGCGCCAGCCGCTCCAGCGTCAGCCGCAGCGCGTTCTTCCGCCGCACGAACGGCTCGGCCAGGGCCCGCTCGAGCCCCAGCCCCGAGCGCCCCGGGTCGAGGCAGATGAGCCCCCAGGCCCGGCGCGGCGGCTCGCGCCCCACGCGCACGCCCACGCCCACGCCGCCCACCACCGCGCCCGGCTCACACCCCGCCTCCGCACCGTCCCCCAGCGCCTCGTCCAGGAGACCCGCGAGCACCCGCGCGTTCTCCGCCAGCCCCGTCACGCTCGCCAGGTCGCGCTCCAGCTCGCGACGCTGCCGCTCGAGCGGCGCCAGCCCCGGGCTCAGCGACAGGGCCCGGTCCGCGCGCGCACGGTTGAACGTCCCCGACTGGTCGAGCCGCTGCACCAGCGCGTACGCCGGCTCTAGCGTCTTCACCTCCGCGTGCATCGCCTCCACCCGCCCCAGCAGCTTCCCCAGCCGCGCCTGGTCGTGCTGGCACGAGAGCATCTGCCCGAACAGCCCCGCGGCCTCCGCGGCCAGCCGGCCGAGCCTTCCCGACTGCACCCGCACCATTCCCAGGTGCGCGCGCACGCCCTCGGGCAGAGCCGCCCCGCCCGATGAGGCCGCCGTGCCATCCCCAGCCGGCGCCACGCCGCCCGCGCCCGCCTCGCGGTCCCGCTCCGGGTGGGCCAGCGCCCGGGGGAGTGGCGCCGCCCCGGCCGCCGCGTGCCGGGCGAGAAAGTCGCGCAGCGGCAGCGCCGGCGCGTGCCGCTTGGCCACCCCGCCCTCCGTGGCGTCCACCACCGTCAGCCCGCGCTCGCCGTCGGCCTTGAAGTCCCGCTCGAACTGGAGCAGATACGTCAGCATCTGCTCGTCGGTGAAGATCGGCCGCCCCAGCGTGTCGACCGCGCGGCGCAGCGAGTGCCCCGTGCGCGCGATCCGCTGCCACTCGAGCATCTCGAGGGTGTTGAACTCGTTGAGCTCGCCCGCCCACGTCTCGTGGATCGCCGCCCCCGCCGAGTAGTACTGCCCGTCGGTGAAGCCCAGGTCCTGGCCCACCAGCGCCACCGGGTCGCACCCCAGGTGCCGCGCCAGGTAATACGCCAGGTGCGCCACCGTCCCGCCCGCCGGGAGCGCCCCGTGCGCCGGCGCCAGCGCCGGCCCAAGCACCAGGTCCAGGAACTCGTCGGAGGCGCACCGCACCGCGCCCGGGAAGGCCCGCGCGATCGCCGGGTGGGCCATCGGAAGGATGACAAGCTCGCTGCCGCGAACGTCCGCCGCGCTCAGCCCCTCGTAGAAGCGTGTCGAGATCGCGCTGTGGTCGAGCGCCGTCACGAAGTGCGGCCGGATCCCCCGCGCCAGCAGCGTCTTGAGCACCGTCTGCACCGCGATGATCACCACGCGCCCGCGCAGCGCCGAGTCGGTGAGCAGGTCAATGTTGCGGTGCAGGCTCGGACCCGCCGAGACCACCACCGCGGGGTGTCCCCTGGCGATCCCCGCCAGCCCCGCGATCCCCGGGCCCGTCACGTACCGGCCCAGGTTGCCCAGTTGGTGCCGCGCCGTGGTCCGGACCTGGACCAGGCTCGTCACCACCGCCAGCCGCACCGCCTCGATGGCCCGCGCAAAGGTCGCGTGAAAGCTCCCCGCCGCCGCGCCCAGGCGGGCCGCGCTCGGCGGGTGGTCCAGCAGCACGCTCCCCATCGCCGCCAGGCCCTCCCAGCCGCGCAGCGCGCCGGCGATCGCGCCCGCGTCGTCCGCCCCGACCACCACCACCACGTTCCCCCGCGCGAACGTCGAGACGTGGTCCACCCGTTCCAGCACCGCGCGCAGCAGCGCCAGGTCCGGCTCGAAGACGATCACCTGGCCCGCGCGCCCCAGCCGCAGCGCGAGATCCCGCACGTGGTACCCCAGCCCGAACCCCGCCACCGCCACGCACCCCGCCGACGCCAGGTCCACCGTTGCCACCAGCCGCTCGGCCTCGTCCCGCGGCCGCCGGCGGCTGGCCAGCGCCCGCGCCCCGTCCGCCCCGCGCCACTGGCCGGTCAGCTCGCCGTCCGCCGCGGGCAGGAACTCCACCGCCGGCTCCGGCGCGGCCGCCCCGACCGCCCGCGCCACCGCCGGCGACCGCAGGCTCAGGGCCGCCAGGTTGCGCTCCAGCAGGCTCGACATGCGGCTCACACCTGGGCCCAGGACGACCGACGCGGTGGACGTACCGCATCCCCGGCCCGCCGAGGGCGGGACCCTCACGCAACATCGACCGGCGACCCCCCGCGTGTGTATAAGAAGAACGCCATGCCCGCCGCCGCCGCGCACCTCGTCACCGCCCCGGCCGGGGCCGTCCCGGCGTGGCTCGGCGGGCACGAGCCGGCGCCCCTTCCCCCCGCCCCGGCGCTCGCCCGCCTGTTCCTGGAGAATCCCTGGCCCGCCTGGGCCGCGCTGGCCGTCGCCGCCGTCACCGCGTACGTCCTGTGGAACCAAGCCCGCCGGCGCGCCGGCGCGCTCGCCGCAGCCGGTCTGGGCCTGCTCGGCGCCGCCCTCTGGTCCTTGGCCGCCGTGGTCGTCACGCCCCGCGAGGAGCTGGCGGCCCGAACCCGCGAGCTGGTCGCCGTGGTCGCCGCGGGCGACGCGGCGCGCCTCGCATCCTTCTTGACCGAGGACATGACCGCGAGCGCCGGTCCGCTCGGCGGGACGCTCACCCGCGAGCGCGTCCTCGGCGAGGTCGCCGGCGCCCCGTCGCGCGGATGGCGCCTCGAGACGTACCGCGTGCTCGAGGTTCGGGCCGCTGTCGATGCGCCCCACGCCGGACGCACCCACGCCCGGGTCCGTGTCACCCCGGAGGCGACCGGGACGCCCATCATCTCCTGGTGGCGCCTGCACTGGCGCGCCGGGCCCGAGGGCGCGTGGCGCCTCGAGACCGCGGAACTGCTCGGGTAGCTGCCCGCGCTGCGCGCCCGGCGTCAGCCCGCCCGAGCCGCCACGCCCGCCCGAGCCGCGAGCGCGCGGGTGGCCCGTCTCCTACCTCCGCCGCGTCGGCGGCTTCTGCGCACCCGGGCTCTTCACGCCCGGCCTGAACTCACCCTCGCTCCGGCTCGGGGCCTCCGGAGCACGCCCCCCGGCGCCGGCATCCGTCCGGGCCGCCAGCCCTCCCGGAGCTTCCGGGATCGCCACCAGCTCGCTCCCCACCAGCCATTCCCGCTCCCGGCTCCGCGCCTTCATCGCCTTCCCGTTGTACAGGTTGTGCGGGAAGCGCTTCTGGGTCTGCACCAGCCGCGGGCTCCGGAACCGGGGCGTCTGCGGATCGAAGTCGGTCTCGTCGAAGACCCCCACCAGCACCATGCTCCGCTTGGGACCGTGGAAGTAGTACGCCAGCTCCCCCTCCGCCCGCAGCCGGGCGGCGGCCTCCTCCGCGGCGCGGCGCGACTCCCGCAGGTCGGCCTCCGAGGGCGACGCCAGCTCCTCCCGCCCGTAAAACCCCACCTGCAGCGTGTACTTCGCACGCCCGGGGAACTGCGCCGCGGCGCTCACCAGGTTGTATTCCGGCCGCGCGCCCAGCAGCGTCCCCTTGTAGGGCGGCGCCAGGAAGGCGAGGTCGTACGGGCGCGAGCGCTCCACGACCAGCCTCTTGACCCGCGCAATCTCCGCCTGGGCCTCCGGGTCGTCCGGGCCGGCGAACCGCCCCAGCGCGATCACCACCGACTCGCCGCGCTCCTGGATGAACGCCTCCGGCAATCGCCCCTGCGTCTGCGTGGCGCGGAGCGCCTCGGTCGCCAGGGCGCGCGCATCGGGCCCGCGGAACGCGTACAGAATGATCGACCATGCGTCCGCGGCCGACTCGCGCGCCGCGCCCGCGTCGCGCGCCCCGGGCCGCGCGAACACCTTCTCGCCCTCCTCGCGCAGGCGCTCGTTCGAGCGCTGTCGCTCCGGCTGCTCGCCCGCGCCCGCGCCGCCGCCCGCTCCCAGCGCAACCCCTGCGCACAAAACCGCGCTCCCGAGACTGCTTCGAACAGGGGAGCGAAGGGTGAAGATTTTCATCAGCGTCCCCGTCGGGGTTATCATTGTAACCTATTTAATGGCAAACGCTTAGCCGGTGATTGTCCCGGGCCCCTGGCACTCAAGGCCGTTTTGAGGCAACGTCGATAGATGGGGTGCGACCCCGGGCCCAATGACGCCCGCCAGTGACGGAAACGGAGTGCCAAGATTGACCAACCCAAGGCCTCGCGGGACGGACCCCGCGGGCGCCCGGAGCGATGGACCGCCCACCGCCAGCTCACCCCAGCCCGACCGGGACCCCCCGGGCCGGGCACCGCAAGGAACCACGATGTCGCACATCTCAGGCATTGGCCAGGCTCATGACCATACGCCCGCCGCCGGGCCGCGGCCCCACCGGGCCGGGCGGGCCGAGGCCACCGCGGCTCGCCCCGCCGACCGCGTCGAGCTCGCCGCCCCGGAGCTCAAGCTCGTCGGCCACGACGCCGTCCGCTGGGACCTGGTCACCCGCGTTCGCACCGAGCTCGCCGCCGGCACCTACGAGACCGACGGCAAGCTCGACATCGCCGCCGAGCGGATGACCGGAAGCCTCGACCTGCTGGCATAACGACACCCGTCTCCCAGCCCCCGCCGGGAGAGGGCCGGAGGGCCAGCACAGGATCAACGCACCAGTCGGCCGGACGATCGGCCAGCACAAATCCCGAGCACGTTTCTCCTCGAAGGGAGGAAACCGCGACCTTTCCCCGGGCCGCGGTTTCTTTTTTCTCGCAAGCGCGCCGCGCGGGGCCGGTTCGTGCCGTCCCCGCCCCTCCGCGCCTCGGTGGCTCCGCGGCTCCGTCCCTTTACCCCGCCCGCTTAGCATCCTGCATGGCCGAAATCCGCAGCGTGCGGCTGATGGTCGGGCTCGAAGTCCACGTCGAACTCGCCACCCGCACCAAGATGTTCTCCCGCGCGCCCAACCCCGCCCACCACCGGTTCGACGGCTCCCCCCCCAACTCGCTCCTGGACCCCACCGTCCTGGGCCTCCCCGGCGCCCTCCCCGTCATGAACCGGGCCGCTGTCGAGATGGCCATGATGGTCGGCCTCGCCCTGGGCTGCCGCATCGCCGAGCGCACCCGCTGGGACCGCAAGAGCTACTACTACCCCGACCTGCCCAAGAACTACCAGATCTCCCAGTACCAGCTCCCGCTCTGCTTCGACGGCGTCGTCGAGCTGAGCACCGGGCCCGACGCGCGCGCGCGCGTCGGCATCGTCCGCGCCCACCTCGAGGAGGACGCCGGCAAGCTCCTCCACGAGGGCCCGGGCGGGCACGCCATCGATTTCTCGATCGTCGACCTCAACCGCGCGGGCACCCCGCTGCTTGAGATCGTGACCGCCCCGGACTTCTCCTCCGCCCAGGAGGTCGTCGCCTTCGCCCAGCAGCTCCGCAACATCTGCCGCTTCCTGGGCGTCAGCGAGGGCGTGATGCAGAAGGGGCACATGCGCTTCGAGCCCAACATCAACACCGTGCTCACCCTCGACGACGGGCGCCAGGTCCGCACCCCCATCGTCGAGATCAAGAACCTCAACTCCTTCAAGGCCCTCCGCGGCGCCATCGAGTTCGAGGAGCAGGACCAGCCCGCGCGCTGGAGGGCCGACCGCCGCGAGATGGGCGCCGGCACGAAGGTCACGCGCGGCTGGGACGAGGGCCCCGCCGGCAGCCCCGGCCGAACCGTCGTGCAGCGCGAGAAGGAGGACGCGCACGACTACCGCTACTTCCCCGAGCCCGACCTGCTCCCCGTCGAGGTGAGCCCGGCCTGGGTCGAGGAGGTCCGCGCCCGCGTGCCGGAGCTCCCCGCCGCCCGGGCCGCGCGCTACGCCGCGGAGTTCGCCCTCGGGGCCAAGGAGGCCGCGGCGCTCGTCGACGAGCGCGACGTCTGCCGGTTCTACGAGCAGTGTGTCGAGGCCGCCGCCGGGTCCGGCGTCGAGCCCGCCCGCGCCGGCAAGGCCTGCGCCAACCTCCTGCTCCAGAGCGGGGCCCGCCGGGCCAACGAGTCGGGAGTCCTCATCAGCGAGCTGGGGATCACCCCCCGGCAGGTCGCCGCCCTGGTCAGGCTCCGCGAGGCGGACCGCGTCACCTCCACCACCGCCGATGAGCTCTTCGGCAAGCTCTGCGATCTGGCGGAGGCGATGCGCCGGGCCGTGGCGGCCGACCGGGAACTGTCTGGCATCCCCGCGCGGCTCTACGAGGCGGTCGCCCGCGCCGAGGGCCTCGACCCGGAGGAGGTGCGCCGGCGCGCCGAAAACCCCGAGGAGGCCGACCTCGTCGCCCGCTCCATGATCGTCCGCGACGACGGCGCCCTGGCCGGCTGGATCGAGCGCGCCATCGCCGAGAACCCCAAGGTCGCCGACGACGTCCGGGGGGGCAAGCTCGCCGCCGCGGGCCGGCTGGTCGGCGTCGTCATGAAGCTCAGCGCCGGCACCGCCGATGCCAAGGCCGTCCGGGCCAAGGTCCTGGGTGCGCTCGGCCAGAAGGAGTGACCGGCCTCCGGCACGTCGCGCGTCTCGAAGCCTCTTCTCTCCGGCCCACATCTCCGGACCCCTCCCGATGGCCCGCCCGCCGCTCGCGCTCACCACGCCCATCTCCCAGCTCGGCGCCCTGGGCCGGCGCCTGGCTCCCGATCTGGCCGCGAGCCTGGGCGTGAGCAATCTCGGCCAGCTCCTGGCCACGCTCCCGGCGCGCCACGAGCTCCTCGAGGCCGAGACCACCATCGACCGCCTCACCCCCGGCGCCCTGGTCACCGCGCGGGGCGAGATCGCCGCGGCGCGCTACGTCCCCCGCGGGCGCACGCCGCGCCTCGAGGCCGTGCTCATGGACCATACCGGCCGCCTCGACCTGGTCTGGTTCAACATGGGATACATGCGCGACAAGGTCCGCCCGGGGCTGCGCGTCCGCGTCACCGGCCCGGCCCGGCGCCGCGGCCCGGGGCTCCAGGTCTCGAACCCCCGGCTCGAGCTCCTCGACGATGAGGCCGAGCCGCCCGCCTCCGACCAGCGCCTCCGACCCATCTACCCCGCCACCGA
Organism: Phycisphaerales bacterium; assembly: GCA_035628055.1. GTDB lineage: Bacteria > Planctomycetota > Phycisphaerae > Phycisphaerales > UBA1924 > DASPKO01. The sequence continues at coordinate 1,784 of DASPKO010000186.1, read as the reverse complement.
GTCCCTCCCCTCGCGCCGGATCGAGTCGCTGATCCGCTCGGTCCTGCCCGAGGCCCTCCCGCTCATCGAGGACCACCTGCCCGAGGAGTACCGGCGCGCCCGCGAGCTTCCCGCGCTCGCCGACGCCTACCGCATGATCCACGCCCCGGGCTCGCAGGCCGAGGCCGCCGATGCCCGTCGGCGCCTCGCGTTCGATGAGCTCCTGCTCCTCCAGCTCGCCGTCTTCCTGCGCCGGGCCCAGCTCCGCGCCCAGCACCGCGCCCCACCGTTGCCCAGCACCCCCGAGCTCGATCAGCGCATCCGCGCACGCTTCCCGTTCCGGCTCACCCCCGCCCAGGAGGAGGTCATCGGCCAGGTCGCCGCCGACCTCGCCCGCCCTACCCCCGCCAGCCGGCTCATCCAGGGCGACGTCGGCTCGGGCAAGACCGCGGTCGCCCTCTACGCCATGCTCCTGGCGGTCGCGGCGGGTCACCAGGCCGCCCTCATGGCCCCGACCGAGCTCCTCGCCGAGCAGCACTTCGCCTCCATCTCCGAGCTCCTCGCCGGCTCGAGGGTCCGACCCCACCTCCTCACCGGCAGCCTCCCCGCCGCGGCCCGCCGGGACCTGCTCGCCTCCATCGCTTCCGGCGGCGCGCAGCTCGTCGTCGGAACCCACGCCGTCATCTCCCAGGACGTGCGCTTCCACTCCCTCGCCCTGGCGATCATCGATGAGCAGCATCGCTTCGGGGTCACGCAGCGCGCCCAGCTCCGCCAGCGCGCCCGCGGCGCCGAGCCGGACGGCCGCTCGGATTCCACTCAAGACACGGGCGCCGGCGCCCCGACCCGCGCGCCCGGCCTTTGTGGTGAGCCGGCCCCCCGCGGCGGCCCGCCCGCTCAGCACGTCGCCCCGCACCTGCTGGTCATGACCGCCACGCCCATCCCCCGGACGCTCGCCCTGACCATCTACGGCGATCTGGACATCTCCACCATCAGCGGGCTTCCCCCCGGCCGTTCCCCCATCACTACGCGCGTGCTCGGCACCGACAAGTCCGCGCAGGCGTACCGGTTCCTGCGCGAGCGCCTCGACAGGGGCGACCAGGGCTACATCGTCGTCCCGACCATCGACCCCGCGGGGCCCGAGGCCGACTCGGCCGACTCCGCCACCGACCTCCGGGCCGTCATGGCCCGCCTGGCCCAGGGCGAGCTCGCCGGCAAGCGCCTGGCCGCCCTCCACGGTCGCCTCGACCGGGCCGAGCGCGAGCACGTCATGCACCGCTTCCGCCGCGGCCTCATCGACGCCCTGGTCGCCACGACCGTCATCGAGGTCGGCATCGACGTCCCCGCCGCCACGGTCATGGTCATCGAGAACGCCGACCGCTTCGGGCTGGCCCAGCTCCACCAGCTCCGCGGGCGCATCGGCCGGGGGCCCCGCCCCAGCGTCTGCCTTCTCCTGGCCGACCCCACCACCGAGGACGCGGCCGCGCGCCTCGAGGCGATCGCCACGCTCTCCGACGGGTTCGCGCTCGCCGAGCGCGACGCCCAGCTCCGCGGGCCCGGGGAGGTCCTGGGCACGCGCCAGGCCGGCGCGCCCGGCTTCAAGGCCGCGGACCTGACGCGCGACCTCGATCTTCTCACCCTCGCCCGCCGCGACGCCCAGGAGTGGATCGCCCGTTCCCCTTCTCTCGACGACCCCGCCGAGACCCTGCTCCGCCGCCGCCTCCTCAAGGCGCACGGGCGGTGGCTCGGCCTGGCCGACGTGGGCTGACCGCCGATGGGCAGAGGCCCAAAGGGCGCCGGCATGACCG
>DASPKO010000185.1:0-25455 GCA_035628055.1 Phycisphaerales bacterium | reverse complement strand
TCTCGGAGGCGTGCCGGGCGGCGGGTGCTTTGGACGTTCTGGACCTGGACGCGGCCACGCCGGCGCTGCTGGAGCGGGCTCTGTGCTGCGTGCGGATGACGCGGCGGCTGGCGGCGCTGGAGGCGGAGCTGGCCGAGCATCAAGGGGCGGCGGCCGGGGTGGAGGCGGGGTGGTCGTTCCTGGCGCGGGCGGGAGCGGAGCTGAACTCCAGCCTGGATTACCACACGACGCTGACGAACGTCGCCCGCGCCGCCGTGCCGGACGTGGCCGACTGGTGCGTGGTGGACCTGGCGACGCCCTCGGGCGGGCTGGAGCGGCTGGCGGTCGCGCACGCCGATCCGGCGCGGCTTCAGCTCGCCGACGAGCTGGGCCGGCGCTACCCGGAGAAGATCGACGCCGCGGCGGGCCCCCAGCGGGTCGTGCGGACGGGCGAGCCGGAGCTGGTCCCGGAGATCGGGCCGGACCTGCTGGCCCGGTCGGCGCAGGATGAGGCGCACCTGGCCCTGCTGCTGGGGCTGGGGCTGCGTTCGTACATGTGCGTGCCGCTCAGGTCCCGGGCGCGCGTGTTCGGGGCGATCACCTTCGTCTCCGCGGAGTCGGGGCGGCGCTACGGCCCGGGCGACCTGTCGGTGGCGCTCGAGCTGGCCAACCGGGCGACGGCCGCGATCGAGAACGCGACCCTGTACCGCGAGGCGCAGCGCGAGCTGGCCGAGCGGGTGCGCGCCGAGGAGAACCTGACCGCCCGCCTGGGAGAGCTCGAGAGCGTGCACCGCCTGAGCGAGCAGGTGGCGCGGGCCGCGGGCGTCGAGGGGGTGTACGAGGCCGCCCTGGAGGCTCTGGGCCGGGCCCTGGGCGCGGAGCGGAGCGCCATCCTGCTGTTCGATGACGACGACGTGATGCGCTTCAAGGCGTGGCGCGGCCTCTCCGACGGATACCGAAGCGCCGTGGAGGGGCACTCACCCTGGACGCGCGACCACCCGGACCCGCAGGCCTTCGGCGTGGAGGACGTGCTCGCGGACGAGGCGCTGGCCCCGTTCTGCGGAACCATCACCGCCGAGGGGATCCGGGCCCTGGTCTTCATCCCGCTGGTCGCCGAGGGGCAGGTGCTGGGCAAGTTCATGGCGTATTTCCCGCGTCCGCACCGGCTGACAGAGCCGGAGGCCCGCCTGGCGCAGACGATCGCGAACCACGTGGCGTTCGCGATCGGCCGCCGCCGGGCCGAGGACGCGCTGCGTCGGAACGAGCGCCTGCTCCGCGAGCTGGTGGAGGCGCTGCCCGCGGCGCTGTACACGACCGACGCGGAGGGGCGGATCACGATGTTCAACCAGGCGGCGGTCGAGTTCTCGGGGACGATCCCGAAGCTCGGCTCCGACCGCTGGTGCGTCTCGTGGAAGCTGTATCACCCCGACGGGACGCCGCTGGCGCACGAGGACTGCCCGATGGCGGTCTGCCTGCGCGAGAACCGCGCCGTGCGCGGGCAGGAGGCGGTGGCCGAGCGCCCGGACGGGACGCGCGTGCCCTTCATTCCCTACCCGACGCCGCTGCGCGACGCCCAGGGCCGGCTGGTGGGCGCGGTGAACATGCTGGTGGACATCAGCGAGCGGAAGGCGGCCGAGGAGTCGCTGCGGACCTCGGCCGAGCGCCTCCGGATCGCCCTCGACGCCGGGCACATCGGGGAGTGGGAATGGGACATCGCCTCGGGCCAGGTCACCTGGTCCGACCACTTGTTCCAGCTCCACGGGATGACCGCGAGCGAGTTCGCCGGGACGCTCGAGGCGTGGCGGCGCGTGGTGCATCCCGACGACCTCCACTGGGTGGAAGCCCGCCTGGCCGCGGCGATGTGGCAGGACGAGCCCTACGAGCTGGAGTTCCGCACGGTGCGCCCCGGCGGGGAGGTGCGGTGGGTCTCGACGTTTGCGCGCGTGCTCCGCGATCCGGGGGGGCAGCCGCGGCGGATGATCGGCTGCACGATCGACATCACCGAGCGCCGCGCCGCGGAGCAGGCGCTCCGAGACAGCGAGGCGGAGCTGCGGGTCAAGAGCCAGCAGCTCGCCACCTATCTGGAGACGGCGGCGATCGGGCTGCACCGGGTGGGCCCGGACGGGACGATCCTCTGGGCCAACCAGGCCGAGCTGGACATGCTCGGGTATGCCCGCGAGGAATACGTGGGCCGGCACATCGCGGACTTCCACGCCGACCGCGAGGTGATCGAGGACATCCTGTCACGGCTGCGGCGCGGGGAAAAGATCGTCGAGTACGAGGCGCGGCTGCGGTGCCGGGACAGCTCGGTCAAGACCGTGCTGATCGACTCGAGCGTGCTTTGGAACGAGCACGGCGAGTTCGTGCACACCCAGTGCTTCACCCGCGACATCACGGCGCGCCGGGCCGCCGAGCAGGCCCTCCGGGAGAGCGAGGAGAGGCTGCGGCTGCTGGCCGACTCGATGCCGGCCCTGGTCTCGTCGCTCGATCGCGAGCTGCGGTACCGGTTCGTCAACCGCGCCTACGAGGAGTGGTTCGGCGTCGAGCCGGGCCAGGTGCTGGGCAGGACCGTTGAGCAGGTGCTGGGCCTCGAGGCCTCCGCGGCGGTCCGTCCCCGGCTGGAGCGAGCCCTCGCGGGCGAGAGCGTGAGCTTCGAGGCCGAGCTCCCGTACCGGGACGGGGGGCGGCGCTACGTCGCCGCCACGTACGTGCCCGAGCGGGGCCCGGACGGGGACGTCCGCGGTCTGTACGTGATGGTGCACGACCTGACGGCCCGCCGCCAGGTGGAGGAGCGCCTGGCCGAGAGCCGGTCGCTGCTGGCGGCCTCGCAGCGCATGGCCCATGTCGGGAGCTGGGTCCTGGAGCTGGGCGGGCCGGGCGACGTCGCGGCCAATGCGCTCCGCTGGTCGGACGAGACCTACCGGATCTTCGGGTACGAGCCCGGCGGGGTGGAGGTCGGCAACGAGCTCTTCTTCCGGCATGTGCACCCGGAGGATCGCGAGCGCATCCGTGAGGCCGTCGCGGCCGCCCTGCGGCAGGGGAGCACGTACGAGCTCGAGCACCGCATCACGCGCCGCGACGGACAGGAGCGGATCGTCCAGGAGTGGGCGGTCGTAGAGAACGGCCCCGACGGGCGGGCCCTGCGGATGCTCGGCTCATGCCAGGACATCACCGAGCGCAAGCGCGACGAGATGGCGGCGGCCCACCTGGCCGCGGTCGTGCGCTCCAGCGACGACGCGATCGTCAGCAAGGACCTCGACGGGACGATCCGCTCGTGGAACGAGGGGGCCGAGCGGCTGTTCGGGTACAGCGCGGCGGAGGTCGTGGGCCGGCACATCACGATCATCATCCCGCCCGACCGGCACGGCGAGGAGACTGTCATCCTGTCCAAGGTGCGTCGCGGGGAACCGGTCGAACACTACGAGACCGTGCGCCGCCGCAAGGATGGGACCCTGATCGACGTGTCGCTGGTGATCTCGCCGGTGCGGGACGTCTCGGGCAAGGTCATCGGGGCTTCGAAGATCGCGCGGGACGTCACCGAGCGGAACCGGGCCCGGGTGATGCAGCGGGAGCGCGAGACGCGGCTGGCGCTGGCGGTCGAGGGGGCCAAGTTCGCCACCTGGGAGCGCGAGCTGGCGACGGGCACCACGCTCACGTCGGACCGTCTCCAGGAGATTTTCGGGTGCGCGGTTCGCGACGGGGAGCACTGGCTGGACCTGATCCACCCCGAGGACCGCGCCGGCGCGCAGGCCGCCTTCGATTCGGCCCTGACGACGGGCGGGCACTACGCCGCGGAGTACCGGGTGGTCCGGCCCGACGGCCAGGTGCGCTGGGTCCAGTCGCGCGGGACGGTGCTCCGCGACGCCGCGGGAACGCCCGAGCGCGTCATCGGAATCGCCGCCGACATCACCGAGCGGAAGCTGGCCGAGCAGAGCCTGCGCGCGAGCGAGGAGCGGCTGCGGGCGATGTTCGACCAGGCGGCGGTGGGGATCGCCTCGACGACGCTCGACGGGGTGCTGGTCGAGGTCAACGAGAAGTTCTGCGCGATCGTGGGGCGGCCGTACGGCGAGGTCGTGGGGGCGCGCGGCCTGGACTTCACCTTCGCCGAGGACGCCGAGAAGACCCGGGCCATGTTCCGCCAGCTCCGCTCCGGGGGGCAGCAGGAGGTGACGCTCGAGAAGCGCTACCTGAGACCGGACGGCGCGCCCGTGTGGGTGAGCGTGTCGGCCACGGTGCTGCGCGACCCGGCGGGGAATCCGGAGCGCGTGCTGGGGGTGGTGACGGACATCGACGAGCGCAAGCGCGCCGAGGCGGCCCTGCGCGAGAGCGAGCGCCGCTTCCGCCTCATGGCCGACAACGCGCCGGTGCTGATCTGGCTGGCGGACGTGAACCAGCAGGGGACGTACTTCAATCGGACCTGGCTCGAGTTCACGGGCCGCAAGCTCGAGGAGGAACTTGGCGAGGGGTGGCTGGCGGGCGTTCACCCGGACGACCGGGCGCAGGTCGTGGCCCGCTACGCCGGCGCCTTCGCCGAGCGCGTCCCTTTCAGCATCAAGTTCCGCCTGCGCACCGCGGGGGGGCACTACCGCTGGGTGCTGGACACCGCCACGCCGCGCCGGACCAGCGACGGGACCTTCTCGGGGTACATCGGGTCCTGCCTCGACATCACGCCGATCGAGGAGGCCAGCCGCGAGCTGGCGGTCCACCGCGACCGCCTCGAGGAGCTGGTGACCGAGCGGAGCAACGAGCTGGAGCGGGCCCACCGCAAGATGCGCATGACCGAGCGGATGGCCTCGATCGGCACGCTCGCCGCCGGGCTCGGGCACGACATGGGCAACCTGCTCTTCCCCATCCGGGCCCGCCTGGACGTGATGAAGAAGCAGGCGGTGCTGCCGGGGGTGCCCCGCGAGCTGGCGGACGGCCTCGACGCCGTCGAGCAATGCACCGATTACCTGCAATCCCTGGCCCGCGGGCTGCGGCTGCTCTCGCTGGACCCGAGCGACAAGGCGGTGGCGGGGGCGGCGACGATCCTGCCCGCGTGGTGGAAGGACTCGGCGGCGCTGCTGAAGAACGTGCTGCCCAGGAACGTGCGGCTCGAGGCCGACCTCGAGCCGGACCTGCCCGCCCTGGCGATCGCGCCCCAGGCCCTGAGCCAGGCGATCATGAACCTGGTCGGCAACGCCGGCGACGCGCTCCGCGAGCGCGGCTCGGGCACGGTCCTGATCTGGGCCGAGGCGCTCGAGAATGGCCGGCGCGTGCGCCTGGGCGTGACCGACGACGGGCCGGGCATGACCGAGGAGGTCCGCCGGCACGCCCTCGAGCCCTTCTTCACAACCAAGACGCGCGGTCTCTCCACCGGGCTGGGCCTCTCCCTGGTGCACGGCGCCGTCACGGCCGCGGGCGGCAGGGTCGAGATCCAGTCCGAGCCGGGCCAGGGAACCACCGTGGTGCTGGAGATGCCCGCCGTCGAGGAGACGGCGCTGCGCACCGACGACGGGGGCTCGCTCGTGGCGGCGATCTCCGTGGGCGATGCGCGCATCCGCATGTTCGTCTCGGCCATGCTCGGCATGCAGGGTTTCGACGTGCGCGTGGCCAACGGCACGGCGGGCGCGGACGTCTGCGTCTGGATCACCGAGCCATCGGAGGCGGCGCTCGCCGAGGCCCGCCGGTTCCTCGCCCCCGGCGCCCGCCGCCGGGTCGTCGTGCTCGGCGAGGCCGGCCCCGAGTGGTCCGCCCTCGGCGCGGTCGTCGTGGCCAAGGCGTCCAATCTCGTGAAGCTGCGGGAAGCCCTGGCGGCGGTGCCCATCCCGACCACGCCCCGGGCCGACCCGGGCCAGGGGCTGGGAGCGCCCGTCGGAGCCGGGGTGAAGTAGGCCGGTGGCCCCGCACCGGCCTCCGCGCCGAGCGCCCGCCTGGCGGCACCGGAAGTGCGGGCGACAGGAATCGAACCTGCACGGCCTTGCGGCCACGGGAACCTAAATCCCGCGCGTCTGCCAGTTCCGCCACGCCCGCATGGAACTGCCCGAGGGTAGCGACCAAGAAAGATCCCACGGGCCCGTACTCTTTGATGTCCCCGCGCCGTGCCGGCCGAAGGACCCCGGCGACCGCCCGGAATGAGCCGGAGACCGGCCCGGGCATCCGGCCCGACCCCACGAACGCGGAGTGTGCCCATGTGCAGGCGAGATCGGACGGCCCTGGCGCTTCCCCCCCTGCTGCTGCGGGTCCTGCTCGGGGTAACGTTCTTCTGGGCGGGCCTCGGGAAGTTTGCCGGGGAGGTCCGGGTATCGGGAGAGCGGGCCGCCGTCCTGGCGAACATGGGCGTCGATCTCAGCGCCGCCGCCGCCGACCCTATGCCCCCCTCCCCGATCCCCGCACCGATCCCCGCACCGGTCCCAGCGCCGGTCCGCACGCCCGCCGACCCGGCGGCGCCGGCACCCGCGCCCACGACCGACCCGGCGGCGGACCCGGCCAGCACCGATCCCATGCCCGCGGACGGTTTCCGGTCCCCGGGCGGGCCCAGCGCCGGGCGCGCCTGGGCCGGCACCGATTTCCCCACCGAGGTTTCCGTGCGACGGCTCTACGGCCTGGCCCTGATGGTTCATGACGCCGCGAACCCGAAACTCGACGAGCAGGGACGCCTGCCCGCGGGCCTGTGGCCGCGCGACCTGGCCGCGGGCTCGTGGCCCGTCTGGCTCGCCTGGGGCGTGACGATGACGGAGCTGGTCGGTGGCGTGATGGTGCTGGCGGGCATGCTCACGCGCGTGTGGGCGCTGGGCTTTGCCGCGGTCATGCTCGGCGCGATGTGGCTGACGCAGTTCGGCCCCGCGCTGAGGAGCGGCACGACCGTGCTGGGAATCCTGCCGGCGCACGCCGGGGCCTGGGCGCCCGACGCGGCGGGCAACCCGGTGTACGGGCCGCTCCTGTGGCAGTTCGCCCTGCTCATGGCCTCGCTGGCGCTGGCGCTGAGCCGTCCCGGGGCGCTGGCGGTCGATTCAGCGATCTTCGGCCGGGGCAGCAGGCGAGCGGGGCCGGATGGAGTCTGAGCTGCCGGGGCCGCGGCGGTGGGTGCCCGGGCCGGAACGTGCCGACGGGCCCATCGAGCCGGCGCGCGAAACAGCAGGACCGGACGAAGCGGGATCGGCCCCGGCGCGGACGCCGGCAGCGCCGGTGCCCGCGGCGCGGAGCCCGGGGGTGTGGGCGCTGGCGGGGTCATGCCTCGTGCACCTCGGCCTCGGGGCAGTCGCGGCCCTTCTGGTCTGGCGGGCGAGCGAGCCTCCAGGTGGCGGGCTGGGGCCCGAGGTGAGCTTGGCTCTCGACGAGCCGGCTGCGGTCCCCCGGGCCCCGGAGTCACACCCCGCCGAGGAGCACGACGCGCGCGCCGCCGAGGCACCCCCCGCGCCCAGGCCAACGGCGCCCCCGACGCCCGGATCCACGCCAGAGCTCGCCGGTGGTCCCGCCCTGGCGCCGGGCATCGGTCCACCACCGCTCCAAGGCGCCGGCACGCCCGCGGCCCCGACGCAGCGCGTCTCCGGCTCCGGGGCGGGCACCGCCGTCAAGTTCGCGGGCCTTCATGGGGGCACGGTCCGCAGCGTGGTCTACGTCGTGGACGCCTCGGGCCCCATGGTCACCTCCCTCCCGCTGGTCCTCGCGGAGGTCGGGCGCTCGATTGCTCAACTGAGCCCGCGGCAGCGCTTCGGCGTGGTGGTCTTCCGCCGGGGCGGACCGGGGGTGGAAGCCTTCAGCCGCGAGCTGGTGCGGGCGACGCCGGGCGCGAAGGCCCGGCTCGGAGACTGGCTCGCCCGCGTCGAGCCGGAGGGCTCCTCGGCCCCCCTCGAGGGATTGCGAGCGGCGCTCGAGATGGAGCCCGAGGCGGTCTTTCTTCTCTCGCGGGGCATCCAGCGCTCGGGCGGGGGCGCCTGGGAGCTGGGGCTGGAGCGGACCATGGCCGAGCTGGAGCGGCTCAATCCGCGCGACCCGCAGGGACGCCGACGGACGGTCATCAAGACTGTCCAGTTCCTGCACGAGGACCCGACCGGGATCATGCAACGCATCGGTACCGAGCATGGGGGCGGGAAAGAGGGCGAGGGGTACACCGTGATCCGCTCGGACGATGACCTCGAGCGCGACCCGGGTGAGGCCGGATCGCGCGGGCGGGACTAACGTGAAAGTCGTGAGCCGCGCGGCGCGTCTGGTCATCGGCGTGGTGTGCGGTGCCGCGGAGGCCGCGGCGCCGCCCCAGCCTCACGCCCGGGCTGCGCCCCCTCCTCCTCCGGCCATTCCAGCGCCCGAACGGTCAGTCGCGGAGCTGGTCGCCGCGCTGGCGCGGACGCGCGAGGAGCTGGCGAGCGCCGGCCCGGAAGACCCGCGGCGCGCCGAGCTGGCCCTGGCCGCGAGCGAGCTGCGCCGGGCCCTGCTGGCGCTCGAACCCAGCGGCGAGCGCGCCGTGACGTGGATGCTCGACGAGGCGGCGTGGGTGCTGGACCGGCTGGCCACGGCGGGGACGGAGGCCTCGGTCCTGCTCGGACTGCCCACGCCCGGGCAGCGTGAGGAGGCCCGGGCCGCGGCCGAGGGGGCGTTCGAGCTGATCACCCGCGCCGACGGCGCGATCAATGCCGCGGTGCGGGCCCTGGAAGAGCCGGCGCTCGACGCGGCCGGCGCCGGCGCCGCCGCCGGCAGAGACCGGGGACCCGGCGCCACCGCGGAGGCGCGCCTGGGGGTGCTGATCGATCAGGAGCAGGGCGTGCGGGTACCGTTCTACCGCGGGCGGGCCGCCGCCCTGCTGGCGCGGCTCGATCCGGACCCGGCCTCGCGGCAGGAGCAGGGGCGGCTGGCGCTGGCCTCGCTGGCGGACCTGCGCCTGAGCACGCCCGGGGCCGAGGCGGTGCGCCGCGTGATCCTCGGCGCGGTCCTGCTCGGCCTGCACGAGGCCACCGGGGGCGCCACCGCGCCGCAAGGGCCCGGAGACGCGGCCCGGACGGCGCGCGAGCTCTTCGACTCGGTGGCGCGCCCTCGCCCCCACGGCGGGGGCGACCCCGCTGGCGACCCGCTGACCGTCACCGCCGCCTGGATGGGCCTGCTGCGCTCGGCCTCGGGCCCGGAGCAGCTCGGGGAGACGTGGACCGCCGCCGGCTTCGCCGCCACCACGCCGCCGATTTCGACGGCCGGCCCCGCCGCGGTCTGGCTCCGCCTGCTCCTGGCCGAAGGCAAGGCTCGCGCCGTGCTCGACGACCGCCCCCGCTCTACGGGCACGGGAGCCGAGCGCGCGGTGGCGCTCGATCAGGCGATCGCCCCGCTCGCCGAGCTCGCCCTGGGGGGGCCCGCGCCCGCAGACCCCGGCGTGCGCCCGGTGGCCCTGGCCAAGATAGCGGTGCTCGTTGAGACCGCGGCCGCCCGCGGGCCGGCCTTCCCCTTCGAGCTCGTGCACCCGGTCGCGGCGCTGGCGCACGGCGTCGCGCTGGCGCAACGACCCGGCGCCACGGAGGCGCCGGCCGCCCGGGCCCAGGCCGAGGCGCTGCTCCTGAGCGTGGCCGACCGCGAGGCCGCCGGGCCCCTGCGGGCCGAGGCGCTCTGGGAGCTCGCCGTGGTGCGGTGGAGCGCGGGCGCCGCGGGAGACGCGGAGGACTCGGTCGCCGCGGTCGAGGCGCTCTGCCGCCTGGCCCGCGAGTTTCCCGAGAGTGCGCGCGGTCCCGCGGCGGCGCAGAAGGCCGTCGAGCTGGCGCGGTATTCCCTGGCCCGGCTGGTCGCCGAGCCTCCCGAGCTGCGGAGCGCCGCGGCGCGGGAGGCGCTCCGACAGCGGCTCGCGGCCCGGTACGGCGAGGCCCTGGAGCGCGCGTTCCAGCTCGCCCCGGGGCACGCCGACGAGCCGGGCTGGCGGATCGAGCGGGCCCGGCTGGCGCTCGAGGAAGGCGGGGCCGTCATGGGACCCGAGCAGCTCGAGGTCGCGCTGGACGCCCTCGAGGGGATCCGCGGGGGAACGGGGCCCGGGTCTGAGGCGGACGAGCTCGCGGGCACAGCCCTCGAGCGCGCCCTGGCCGCCGCCCACGCCGAGCTGGCCCGGGCCGACCTGCTCGGCAAGCCCGACGAGGCACGCGAGGCGGCACGCCGCGCGGCCTTGGTGGCGCGGCGCGGCCTGCAGTGGTCGCTCCAGCGCCGTCCCGCCGCCGCCGACTCGTACCGGCTGGCGCTCGGTGAGGCGATGGCCCGGCTGGGCGACGAGCGTGCGGCCCCGCTGCTCAAGGAGCTCATCGAGCGAGACTGGGGCCCGGACGTCGCGTCCCGGCACCGCCTGCGCCTGGCCTATGGCACCGCGCTGCGCGCCGCGGGCCAGGGCCAGGCGGCCTTCGCCAGCCTGCGCCAGTTCGTCGAAGAGCTGGACCGTCAGGCCGCGACGGGCACGACCGCGCCCGGCGTGGTCCGCCCCCGGGCCTACTGGGAGGCGTGGGCGGAGATGCTCGAGATCCTCGCCGCGGACAACCGGGACGGCGCGCGGGCCGCGCCCATCCGCGTGCAGATCTCGCGGCTGGCGCTCCTGGATCCGGAGTTCGGCGGGGGCCCGGCGCGGGGACGGATCCTGGCCGTCAAGCGCCTGCTCGACGGGGCCGCGCCGGCGGCTCCCGCCGGGGGCGGGAATCGCTAACCTTGCCCCGATGCCCGACCCCGGCGCCAGCACGACCGGCCCGCAGACCACGGGGGGGCGGCCTCTGCTGCTCATCATCAGCGGGCCCTCGGGCGTGGGCAAGACGACGATCACCCGGGCCGTCGAGAAGGCGTTCTGCGACGCGGTCTTCAGCGTCTCGGCCACGACGCGCCCGCGTGCCGGCGGGGAGCGGCCCGGGGTCGATTACGACTATCTGAGCGATGAGCAGTTCGACCGGCTGATCGCCCAGGACGCGTTCCTGGAATGGGCGAGCGTCTTCGGGAAGCGCTACGGCACGCTCCGCCAGTGGGTGATGGACCGGCTGGCCGAGGGCCGCCTGGTGATCCTCGAGATCGACGTGCAGGGCGCCATCAACACCAAGCGCACCATGGAGGCGCTGGGCCGGGGCGGTCAGTGCCTGGCGCTCTTCGTGCTCCCGCCCAGCGAGGAGGTGCTCCTGGAGCGCCTCCGGGCCCGCCGGCGCGAGAGCGAAGAGGCCATCCAGCGCCGCTTCGCCGAGGCCAAGCGCGAGATCGCGGTGGCCCGGACGGCGGGCGTCTACGACCGGTTCATGATCAATCACGACCTGAACGGGGCCGTGGAGGAGGTCATCGGCTGGGTGCGGGAGCAGCGTGGCACGAGTTGCGGCGGCTGAGGGGGCCCGCCGTTCTTCCCCGTGCGCCAAAAAGCAAAGCGGCCCCGGAGGCATGTGGGGCCGCTTGCTGAAGGAGTGGGAAGAAGATTGCTACTGCCCAAGGTCGATACGGCCCGCGCCGCAGGGGTGTTCGGCCTGGCGGCGCGAGTTTTTGAAGAGGTGCGCACGGCGCGCGGAAGCGTTTGTGATCGCGGTAGCGTGCGCACCCGAACGGGGGGCAAGAGACGCCCGCGCCGCCCTGTCGGGCTAGCTGATCTTGAGCGCGGGCCGCCGCGCGCCGGAGCGCACCTGGGCGAGTGCCGCCTGGCCCAGCACCGCGGTCACGACGCTCTGGAGCGCCAGAGGGAGCTGCGGGCCGCCCGCCGTCGCGGGCACGAAGTTCGCGAGCGGCTCGCCCGAATCGGAGTTCGTGCGCAGGGCGGTGGTGATCGGGACGGTCCCGAGGAAGGGCACGTTGAGGCGCGCCGCCATCTGCTGGGCCCCGCCCTTCCCGAAGAGGTCGTACTCCTTGCCGTCGTCGCCGACGAAGAAGGACATGTTCTCGACGACGCCGAGGATGGGAATGCCGAGCTGCTGGAACATGCGCACGGCCCGCCCGGCGTCGTCCTGGGCCACGCGCTGGGGCGTGCACACGACCACCGCTCCCGTGAGGCTGAGCGTCTGGGCCATCGTCAGGGCCACGTCGCCCGTCCCCGGGGGCAGGTCGATGATGAGGTAGTCGAGCTCGCCCCAGCGGGTCTGTTCCACGAGCTGCTTGAAGGCGCTGTGGGCCATGGGCCCGCGCCAGATCAGGGGCTTGTCGGGATCGACCAGGCGCCCGATGGTCACGGCCTTCACGCCGTGGACCAGAAAGGGCTGGATGTGGCCCTCGATCACGACCGGATCGATCCCCCACAGGCCGAGCATGGTGGGGAGCGAAGGGCCGTAGATGTCCGCGTCCAGCAGGCCGACCGCGTGACCGAGCCGGGAGAGGCCGACGGCGAGGTTCACCGCCAGGGTCGACTTCCCCACCCCGCCCTTGCCGGCCCCCACGGCGATGATGGCCGGCTCGCCGGGCAGGGTCACGGTGCCGGCACTGCGCGTGCCGGCGGCGGGCCCGGGCGCGTTCCCGGCACCGCCCGAGCCCGTGGTCGCGCGCGACGCCTGGGAGGCCGCGGGCCCGGGGCTGCCCGGGGCCGGGCCGGGCTCGACCAGCTCGACATGCACCGCGTGGAGCGTCGCCCCGGCACGGTCCGCGGCGCCGCGGACCAGGGCCTCGGCCCGCGCGCGGAGCTGGCGGCGCTCGTCGGGGCCGAGCCCGCCGGCCTCGAGGACCATGCTGGCGTGCCCGTCACACCACGCGACCCTGCCGACCCGCGCCGGGGCGAGGGCGGCCAGCGCGCGCACGATGTCGTCCTTGCCGAAGGCCATGGCAGGTCGATGGTAGACGAGCCTGAGCGGCGTACCGCCGGCGCGCGGGCTCAGCCCGCGGGGGCCGCCTCGGCCGGGTCGGCGCGCGCGAAGAGTGGTTCGCCCGCGAGCACGCGTGTTCCCGGGCGCAGGGCCGCGGGCCCATCGAAGGCGGCCAGCTCGGCCAGGGGCACCCGCTGATCCAGGGTGACCGAAAGCCGTGCGAGCAGCCTGCCCATCGAGCCGGGCATGGCCGGGGAGAGCAGGATGGCCGCGATCCGCAGCGCCTCGGCGCAGTTGTACAGGATGGTCGCCAGTTGGTGCTGGAGACCGGCCTGCGCCGGGGTCGGGCCGCCGGCGGCCATGGCCTTGGCCAGACCGAAGGGCCGGGTCTCCCCGATGTAGCGGTCGATGGCGCTCACCAGGTCGGTGCCGGCGCGGAGGCAGCCCGCCAGGTCCATCTGCGCGGCGGCCGCCTCGGCGGCGGCGACGGCGCGCGCGCACGTCGCCCGCCAGTCGACCGAGGCGGGTGCCCCGGTCACCAGGCCCGACTCCGGCGGCGCGGGCACGGCCCCCTCGAAGTACTTCTGGATCATCGCCGTGACCCGGCTCGAGCAGTTGCCGATCCCGTTGGCCAGGTCGGCGTTGTACGCCTCGACGAAGCGCCCGTGCGCGAAGTCGGCGTCGGTGACGCCCAGCGGGCCGTGCACCAGCAAGTACCAGCGCACCGCGTCGAGCCCGTACCGCGCCGCGTAGGCCTTGAGGACCTCCAGGGTCACGAAGTTCCCCAGGCTCTTGCTCATCTTGCGGCCCTCGCGCACCCAATAGGAGTGCGTGTAGACCATGCCCGGGAGGGGGCGGTCCAGGGCCATGAGCAGGCAGGGCCAGATCACCGCGTGGAACCAGAGGATGTCCTTGGCGATCAGGTGCACGCGGGCCGGCCAGTAGCCCGCGCGCTCGGGCGTGTCGACCGCGGTGAGGTAGTTGAAGAGCGCGTCGATCCAGACGTAGATGCGGTGCCCGGGATCGTCGGGCATGCGGATGCCCCAGCGGCTCCCCGGGTCGGCGGTGACCGCGCGGCTGATGGGCACCGCCTGCAGGCCCTCGCGGAGGCGCCCGAGCACCTCGTTCCGGCGCGCCTCGGGCGCGATGAACCCGGGGTTGGCGCCGATGTGCGCGAGCAGGCGCTCCTGGTAGCGGGGCAGGTTGAAGAAATAGTTCTTCTCGGCGCGGCGCACCAGCGGGCGCCCCGTGACGGGCGACTTGAAGTCCGCCTCGCGGGCCGCGGTCTCGGTGAGGTACTCCTCCTGGGTCTCGTCGTACCAGCCCTGGTAATCGCCGAGGTAGACATCGCCGCGGGCCATGAGCTCGCGGATGTACCCCACGACCTTCTCGGTGTGCCGCGCCTCGGTGGTGCGGATGAAGTCGTCGTACGCGCAGCCCATGAAGTCGAAGGCCGCCCGGAACTCCAGGGCGTTGCGGTCGGCCCACGCCTGGGGAGAGAGCTCGTGCGCCGCCGCCGACGAGACCACCTTGTCGGCGTGCTCGTCGGTGCCGGTGAGGAAGAAGACGGACCGGTCGTCGGGGGTCAGCAGGCGCTGGAAGCGCGCCGCGGCATCGGCCAGGAGCGTGGTGTAGCAGTGCCCGAGATGCGGGCGGTCGTTGACGTAGTAGATGGGCGTGGTGATGTAGTACGGGGCGGGCATGGGCGCGGGGAGTGTAGCGGCGGCGCCCGGACCCGAACGCATCCCGGACTCCTTCCGAACCGCGCGAGAATCGGTTGGTTGTCGGACCCCGGCGCGGTAGGCTGCTCTCAAGCACCCACGGCCGGTGCCCCGATTGGACGTACGCAGAACCCCAGAACTCCGCGCCCTTGTGCGGCGCGGCAGGGTCATCCAGCGCGAGGAGAAGGTCATGGATCCGGTCGATCGTCGCTTCATTCTGGCGGGGGCTGGGCTCGTGGGCGTGACGGCGCTGGCGCGGAGCGCGCGTGGCGGCCCCATCGATCCGCCCCAGGGCCCCGTCTCCTCCACGGGCAGGACGCTGGACCAGATCTACGACAAGATCGCCGCGGGCGGCGAGCACGGCAAAGCCGAGACGCGCAAGCCCATCACGAGCTGCCCCAGCTCGCCCAACGCCCAGTTCGTCGTGACCGAGCCGGGGGTGTACTACCTCCCCCACAACCTCACGGGCGAGCCCAACAAGTGCTGCATCGAGATCCGCGCGAGCCACGTCACCATCGACGGCGACGACTACACGATCACCGGCGTGCCGGGCACGCTCGCATGCATCCAGGCGGTCGGGGATGCGACCTCGCCCCCCTGCTGGATCGAGCTCGACTCGATCGCCTTCCGGGGATGGCAGGGCGCCCCCTGCTGCGACCTCTCGCTGGCCGGCAGCAGCCGCATCGAGGGGTGCTGGTTCGACTCCTGCTCCAGCGTCGACAACAACGGCCTGGCCGGCCCGGTCTGCGTCATGGGCAGCTCGTGCGTGATGTACGACTGTGACGCGCGCCACTGCGTGGGCGGGATGTGCTCCGCCGGCGCGGGGAGCGTGATCGAGGAGTGCCTGTGCGCCGACGGCTCGGGGGGGCCGGCCTTCCGCTGCGAGCCCGGGTGCACCGTCGAGGACAACTTCGTCGTGGGCAACGACGCCCCGGCCCTCGTCGCCAGCGGGCGCTGCGTCGTCCTGTACAACCGCTTCGTCGACGTCTCCGGGGGCGTGGACGTCGGCCCCGCCAGCGTGGTGGAGGAGAACGACATCGAGTGCCGGCCCGACGCGGCCCTCTCCTCCTGCATCACCATCCGCGGCGAGCGCTGCTGCGTGCAGGAGAACTACTGCTCAGGCGGGGGCATCGTCGTGCTCCCCGGGGGCAACGGCACGCTCATCGAGAGCAACCACCTCAGCGGCGTCTCCAGCGGCGGGGGCGGGGGAGGGGGGGGCGGCTTCATCGCGGTGTACGACGGCGCGACCCGCTGCCACATCTCCAGCAACCGCTGCCGCAACGCCTCGACCACCTCGGCCTTCTCCATCGCCCCCGGCAACTCCTATGGCCCGCTGGTCACCGTGGCGGGGGCCGGCGACATCAGCGCCCTGCCCAACTCCAGCCACCCCGAAGCCAACTTCGCCTGCTAAGGTCCGTCCGGCCGGCCCGAACGGTGGAGAAGCCCGTGAAACGCATCCTGTTCGTCGCCGCCGTGCTGCTGGCCTGCGCTCCGGCGCGCGCGCAGATCGTGATCGACCCCGCGCACAAGTTCTCCTGGGGCGAGAACATCGGATGGATGAACTGGGCCGATGCCAACGCCGGCACCCAGGGCGTGCGCGTCCACTCGACGTACCTCACCGGCTTCATCTGGTGCGAGAACGTCGGGTGGATCAACCTCGGCGATGGCCCGCTCAACGGCATCGCCTACCGCAACCTCATGGGGGACGACGCGGGCGTGAACCGGAATCCCAACACGGGGCGGCTCACCGGCCTGGCCTGGGGCGAGAACATCGGGTGGGTGAACTTCTCCGCCGGCGCCTTGACCTCCCCGCCCCAGCCCGCGCGGATCTACGTCACGGGCGAGCGGCGCCTGACGGGCTTCGTGTGGGGCGAGAACGTGGGCTGGATCAATCTCAGCCACGCCGTGCACTATGTCGCCCTGGACGTCTGCCCCGCCGACACCAACAGCGACGGCGTCGTCGGGACGTCGGACATCTCCGGCTTCCTCTCGCTCTGGTTCGCCGACGTGGCCGGCGGGAGCTCGGTCGCGGACTTCAACCGCGACGGCGTGGTGGGCACGAGCGACATCTCCTCGTTCCTGTCGGCCTGGTTCGGTGCGCTCTCGGGCGCGTGCTGAGCGCGGCCCGGGCCGGGCGCGTCAGGCGTGGATCACCCGGCCCTCGCTCGCCAGGGCGGCCTCGTGCAGCGCCTCGTGCATGGTCGGGTGCGCGTGCATGGTGACGATGATCTCCTCGGTCGTGGCCTCCAGACGGCGCGCCAGCCCCATCTCGGCGATGAGCTCGGTCGCCTGGTCGGCCAGGATGTGCGCGCCGAGGATCTCACCCCGCGGGAGACCACGGATGAGCTTGACCAGCCCGACGTTCTGATTGGCCGCGATCGCCTTGCCGTGGGCCTGCAGGCTGTAGGAGCCCACCTCGTAGTCCTGGCCCTTCTTGAGGCCCTGCTCCTTCAGCGCCCGCTCGGTGTGCCCGACGCTGGCGACCTGGGGGTGGCAGTACGTGCACCCGGGTATCGAGGCGTAATCGATCGGGATCGGGCGGTGCGGCACCGCGGGGTTGCCCGCCGCGTGCGCGATCTTCTCGACGCAGATCACCGCCTCCTCGCTGGCGACGTGGGCCAGCCAGGGCGGGCCGATCACGTCGCCCACCGCGTAGATGCCGGGCAGGTTGGTCTGATAGGTCGGGTCCTGGGGCTCGGCGACGCCCGGGCGATAGTCGGTCTTGACGTGGTCCTTGACGATCTCGAGACCGAGGCGCTCGTCGAAGAGCCCGTCGTAACGGCCGCGCACGCCCACCGCGACGAGCACCTTCTCCGCCTCGATGGTCTCGCCCTTGCCCTCGCCGGGCTTGCCGCGCCCGTCGGGCCCGATCACCCACGGGCCCACGGAGACGCGCACCCCGCCGGCCTTCTTCTCGACCGCGGTGGTGGTGGTCGAGGTGCGGATGTCCATGCCGGACTTCTTGTAGAGCCGCTCCAGGGCCACCGACACGTCGTCATCCTCGACGGGGAGGATGCGCGGCATCATCTCGATGACGGTGACCTTGGTCCCGAAGGTGTGATAGAAGTACGCGAACTCCATCCCGATCGCGCCCGCCCCGATGATCACCAGGCTGCGGGGCATGGCCTTCTGGTTCATCGCCTCGCGGGCCCCGATGATGGTCTCCCCGTCGAACCGGGCGAAGGGGAGGTCGCGTGCCACCGAGCCCGTGGCGATGAGCACGCTGGTTCCCGAGATCGTCTGGCTCGGCGCGGGCGCGATCGTCGCCGGGGCGGTGGTGAGCGTGTCGGTCACCTGGGCGTCGGCCACCTCGACGACGCACGGCTGGCTCCCGCGGCGTCCCGAGACGATCTTGGCGTTCCCGCGGACGTGCGTGACCTTGTTCTTCTTGAAGAGGAACTCGATGCCCTTGTTCAGCTTGCCGGCGACCTCGCGGCTGCGCCCGATGGTCTGGCCCCAATCGACCTCCAGCGTCCCGCTGAGCTTGAGCCCCCACGTCTTGGCCTGGTGGTGCACCTTCTCGTAGAGCTCGGCGTTGGAAAGCAGGGCCTTGGTGGGGATGCATCCCCAGTTCAGACAGACGCCCCCGAGCTTGTCGCGCTCCACGCACGCCACGCGCATCCCGAGCTGCGCGGCGCGGATCGCCCCGACGTACCCCGCCGGGCCGCCACCGATCACGATGAGGTCGTAATGGGTCATCTCGGCCACGCGAGGGTCTCCTGCTCCGTCCCGGCCGTCCGGGACGGCGGGCCCGACTATAGCGAGACGGGGTTTTGGCATCGCGGCGCGCCGCGACCACCGAACGGAGCCCGGCTCGGCCGGCTCCCGCTAGCCCGGCACGGCCACGACCAGCGCCGAGTTCTTGGCCCCGAAGGCCAGGCAGTTGACCAGCGCGACCACCGGGCCATCCCGCGCGGCCGGCCTCTCGAGCTCCGCGGCCCGGTGGGGCGTGTAGTCGAGGTCGCACCCGCCCGCCAAGTCCGGGTCGTCGAGATTGATGGTGGGCGGGACGAATGGCCCGCCCCCGTCGCGGCCGCCGAGCGCGGCCACCATGGCCACCAGCGCGGCCAGCCCGCAGGCCCCCTGCGGGTGCCCGATCATGGACTTGATCGAGGAGCCGCGCAGGCGCGGCGCGTGCGCGCCGAAGGCGGCCCGGATGGCGGCGGTCTCGAGGCCGTCGTTGACCCGGGTGCTCGTGCCGTGGTACTGCGCCACCGCGACCTGCTCGGGGCCGAACCCCGCGTCGGCGAGCGCCAGGCGGATGGCGCGGGCCGCCTGCCGAACGTCGGGCGCGGGGCGGACGCGGTGGTACGCGTCGCAGGTGGCGCCGTACCCGGCGAGGCGGGCCAGGGGCGCGGCGCCGCGCGCGCGGGCGGCCCCGGGCCGCTCCAGCACCGCGGCCCAGGCCCCCTCGCCGAGCACGAAGCCGTCCCGGTGCGCGTCGAAGGGCCGGGACGCTGCCGACGCGGGCCGCCCCTGGGCCGGCCAGTCGCGCAGCGAGAGCACGCCCAGGAGCTCCATGGTGTGCAGCGTCTCCCAGCGCACGTGCGCGTCCGCCCCGATCACGACCAGCGCGTCGAGCGAATCGGCGAAGGCGCCCGCGCGGGCGCGGAGCAGGGTGAGGCCCAGCCCCGCGGCGTCGCTCGAGGAGGCGCACCCCGTGCTCACGCACAGCGAGGGGCCGTTGAGCCCCAGGCGGATCGAAAGCTCCCCCGCCAGGTTGCCGTGCGTGGCGTTGGTGATGGTCCAGAGCGAGGCGGACTTGCCGGCGCCGGCCCGCGCGAACTGATCGAGCGTGAAATCGATCCCGCCGCCCCCCGTGCCCAGGATCAGGCCGATCCGCGCGGGGTCCGGGGCCGCGTCCTTCGTGCCGGGGCCGCGGCCGGGAGCCCCCGGTCGCTCGGCCAGGCCGGCCTGGGCCAGGGCCTCGCGCGCGGCCGCCAGGGCCATGGGCACCAGCCGCGGCAGCCGGGCCGCGTCAGCCGCGCCGACCACGTCGGCGCCCCGGAACTGGGCGCACAAGGCCGCCACGCGCGAGCGTGTCCGCGCCTCGCCGGGGTCGAACGGCGCGATCCCCGAGCGCCCGGCGCGCAGGCCCGCGGTGAAGGCCGGAACCCCGATCCCCAAGGGCGAGACGGCCCCGAGCCCCGTGATGACCACCCCTGCGGGCACGGCGGCGCGCACTCCGGCCTCTCCTCCCCCCGCGCGTGCCGGCGTCAGCAGCCCCCGCCCGCGATGGCGCTGAACCAGGCTCCCAGGAAGGCCGTGATGTCCGCGGTGGTCACCGTTCCCGAGTTGTTGAAGTCGGCGTTGAGCGTGTTGTTCGCGATATCGCCGAACCACGCCGCCAGGAAGGCGCTGATGTCCGAGGTGCCCACGCTCCCGTTGTCGTCGAAGTCGGCCGGGCACGGCGGGGGCGGGCCGATCGAGCAGTCGATCCCGGTATAGCCGTCGGGGCACTGGCAGTTCCCGTCCACGCAGATGCCGCCGTTCTGGCACGGAGGATCGCAGGTGGGCACGGAGCAGTCGGCGCCTCCCCACCCGGGCGGGCACTGGCACTGCCCGGGGGCCACGCACACGCCGCCGTTCTGGCAGGGAGGGAAGCAGAAGGCGATCGAGCAATCGAACCCTCCCCAACCGGAATAGCACAGGCACGAGCCGTCGATGCAGATGCCGTTGCCGGAGCAGTTATTGGGACACTGGGCGCGGGCGGCCGGCACGAGGAACCACGTGGCACAGATCACGGTCAGCACAGATGCCCAGCGCATGGGTTCTCTCCGGTCCCCCGGGAGCGCAGCATACCCCGGACCGCGCCGGCGGCCAGAGGCGGGTGCCCGCCGGCCGGGTCACGTCGCGCTGGGGTGCCACACGGTCTTCAGCTCGACCAGGGGCTCGATCCACTCGGGGCCCTGGCAGGGCTCCGCGTCGAACCAGTCCACCGCCGGCCCGCCCCAGCCCCGCACCGTCACGCGCTTCACATTGTCGCCCGTCCCCGCCCGCAGCGCCGCCGCCTGGTCCATGGGAAGGTTCGCGGCGTGCACCGCGTCGATGTCCCGGTGGCCCGCGATCACGGGCACCAGCTCGGCACGGCGCCCCGTGAGCAGGTTCACCACTCCCGGCGGGAAGTCGCTGGTCGCGAGGATCTCGCCCAGCACCGCGGCGGGCAGGGGCGAGGCCTCGCTGCCCAGGGCCACCACGGCGTTGCCGGCGCACAGGGCCGGGGCCAGCAGCGAGACCAGGGCCAGCAGCGGGCACTCGTCGGGGGCGACGACGGCGACCACGCCCGTCGGCTCGGGGGCCGTGAAGTTGTAGTAGGGCCCGGCGACCGGGTTGTTGCACCCGAGCACCTGCGCGTGCTTGTCGGCCCAACCCGCGAAACAGACCAGGCGGTCGACCGCGGCGTCGACTTCGCGGGCCCCGGGCGCCCCCGGGAGCAGCGCCTCGAACTGCGCCCGCCCCGCCTCGAGCATCTCCGCGGCGCGGTACAGAATCTGCCCGCGGAGGTAGGCGGTCGCCTCGCCCCATCCCGGCTGGGCCGCGCGCGCCGCGCTCACGGCGTCGCGCAGGTCCTTCCGCGAGGCGCGGGCCACGTGGGCCGGGGCTCCGCCGGGCCCGGGCACCGTCAGGGTCTGCCCGCTTTCGCTCCGTGGGAACGCGCCCCCGATGAACAGCTTGAACGTCTTGGTCACCGCGAGGCGGTCGGCCATGGGTCCCTCGCCCGGGGTGCGTCAGCGCGGTCTCACTCGGGGCGCTCGCCCGCGGTCCGCTCCAGATGGGGCATGCGCGTGAGCACCTTGTCGATGAGCCCGTACTCGAGCATCTCCTTCTCATCGAGCCACTTGTTCCGGTCGCAGTCGGCCTCGATCCGCTCGAGGGGCTGCCCGGTCGCCCGGTGATAGATCAAGTACAGCCGCTCGCGCAGGCGGATCATCTCCCGGGCCTCGATCTCCAGGTCGCTGGCCATCCCCTCCAGCACGCCGCCCAGCAGCGGCTGGTGCATCAGGTTGCGCGCGTTGGGAAGGGCGTACCGCTTGCCCTTGGTCCCCGAGCAGGCGAGCACGGAGCCCATCGAGGCGGCCTGCCCGATGACATAGGTCGCGACGTCGCATTGCACGAAGTTCATCGTGTCGAGGATGCCCAGCCCCGAGGTCACCGACCCGCCCGGCGAGTTGATGTAGAAGTGGATGTCCGCCTTGGCGTCCTCGTTCGCCAGGAAGAGGATCTGCGCCATGATGAGGTTCGCCGACTCGTCCGTGACCGGCCCGCCCAGGATCACGATCCGGTCCTTGAGCAGGCGCGAGTAGATGTCGTAGGCCCGCTCGCCGCGGCCGCTGTTCTCGATGACGATGGGCACCAGGTAGGACATGGCTCTCTCGGGTGGGCGTCTCTGGATGGGAGCCGGTCCCCGGACCGGCCGATTACGTCGCGGGGCCTCCCGCCCGGCCCGGCGACCGGGACAAGGGTCCTGCGACGATACTACTTCTTGGTGATGCCTTCCTTCGGCTCCTCGATCACCTCGTCGACCAGGCCGTACTCCTTGGCTTCCTGGGCCGTGAAGTACTTGTCGCGCTCCGAGTCCTTGCGGACGCGCTCCTCGGTCTGTCCGGTGTGCCGGGAGAGAATCCGGATCAGCTCGTGCTTGGCCTTGAGAATCTGCTCCGCCTGGATGCGGATGTCCTCGGTCTGCCCGTAGATGCCCCCCGATGGCTGGTGGGTCATCACCTTGGCGTGCGGCAGGATGAACCGCTTGCCCTTGGCCCCCGCGGTGAGCAGCACCGCGGCCCCCGAGTAGGCCCGCCCCAGGCAGTAGGTCGCGACGGGCGAGCCCAGGAAGCGCATGGTGTCGTAGAGGGCCAGGGTGTCGTCGACGGCGCCCCCGGGGGAGTTGATGTAGAAGTGGATCTCCTGACCGCGCTTCTGATTCTCGAGGTAGAGCATCTGCATCATCACCCGCGCCGCCGAGGCGTGGTTGATCTCACCGATCAGGAAGACGATGCGATTCTCGAGCAGGAGCTCGTCGATCGTCATCTCGCGGGTGCGCTGGTAGGTCACGTTGGCGACGGGCATGGGCGCGATTCCTTGGCTCGGGTCGACCGGGCCGCATGATAGCGCGGGGCCCCCCCACCGCCGCCCGGCCCGCACGGGCGCGGCTACAGGCGGCGCGCCCGGACCGGGACCGCCACGGGCCGACCGGGCTGGCAGAGCGCCGCGAGAGTCCACAGCAGGGCCGCCCCCTGGCTGCTCAGGTGCACGGTGTCGAAGAGCCCGGCCAGGAGCACGCCCGCGAGGCCCAGTGCCGGCCCCAGCCGGCGCCCCGCGGGCCCCTCCGCGCCCGGCGGCTCGCGCAGACCCGAGATCAGCGCCGTCCCCAGCAGGGAGGCCAGCAGTCCCAGCCCGACCAGACCCGTGGTGGCCGCGGCGTGCGGCACCATCCCGTGCGCGTGCTCGTGCAGGCTCGGCGGCGCGGCGCTGGGGTCGTGCTCGCGCGCGTGCGCCTGCGCCCATGCCCGGTAGCTCCCCACGCCGACGCCCTGGACGGGCCGGTGCGCCAGCTCGTGCCCGGCCCACCACCACATCAGCAGGCGCCTCCCCGTGTCACTCTCGTAGTGGCCGGCCGCCCAGGCCACCTCCAGCTCCCGCAACCCCGCTCCGGCCCGGGCCCTCACGGCGGGCCCGACCAGCGACCATGAGGCGAGCAGCGCGAGCGCGGCCACGGCCGCGAAAAAAGGGAGAGCGCCCAGGTCGCGCCGGCGCACACCCCGCCGCAGCAGCGGCGGCGCCAGTGCCAGCACGACCAGCGCCGCGCCGGCCACCCAGGCCCCGCGCGTGCCCGTCGCGGCGATCCCGGCGGCGGTCAGGCCGCTGAGCAGCAGGCCCGCGACGCGGCGCCCGCCGCGGTCGTAGATCGCCGCGGCCAGGTTCAGGCCCAGGGCCCCGCACAGGAGGGTGCCCCCGACCACCGGGTCCCACCACCCGGAGAGGCGTCCGGGCTGGCGCCGGAACCCGGGCCAGTCCAGATCGAACTTCACGTCGAGCCCGTGAGCCACCTGGACGAGCACGCCCAGGGCGAACCCCGCCACCAGGGCGGTGATGAGGTGGTCGCGCCGGTCCAGAACGGGCCACAGGAGCACGATCAGGCCAAGCCACCGGAGATAGCCCAGCTCGTCGGTCGCGCCGGCGGGGTCCACCGACCAGAGGGCGCTGGTTCCCATCCAGCCCGCCCACGCCAGCGCCAGCCAGGGCAGCGGCAGCCTCCGCGGCGCGAGCATCACCCGCCACGCCCGCGGGATGCGAACCAGCGCCGTCACCAGCAGCGGCGCCAGGGCGATCTCGACGACCGAGGTCGGGAGCGCCAGGCAGAAGCAGAAGACCAGCGCCGCGACCAGGTGGGCGCCGTGCCCGAACCGGTCGCGCGCGCGCTGCCGCGCGAAGATCGCCTCGACCCGCTCCGGCTCTAGGCCGCGCCACCCCAGGCTCCGCCCCCGCCGCCAGGCCATGGCCGCATCATCGCGGCCGCCCCGCCACGCCGCAACCCGGCGCCGGGCGGACGCCCCGTCCGGGTCGCGGGCCGCTCAGCGGCGCCGGCGCCCCGCGAAGAGCCCGGCCAGCCCCAGCAGGGCGGCGCCCGCCGGGGCGGGCACGACGGTCACAGTCCCGGCCATGCCGCTGGCGGTGCCGTCGCCGTTGTCGCCGCCGTGCGGCAGGCAGTAGTAATGCCAGACGCCCGGCACGGTGAACACGTGATCGAAGATGACGCCCGGCGCAAAGACGATTCCCGAGTCCCACTGCTCGGGAATCCCCTCCACCGCGGTGGTGGAGTGGAAGGCGTCGTCGAAGACCCAGCGCACCGTGTCGCCCACGTTCACCACCGCGTCCACCACGGGACCGCCCGCGGGATTGACGCTGAAGTCGAAGCTGTAGACGTGAACCGTCACGATGTCGGCCCGGGCGGTCCCGGTGATCAGGGCCAGGGCGAGGGTGGCCGTCGCACACGCGGGGCGCAGTTTCATGATTAAGAGAACTCCTTCTCGTAGCGCCGCTCCGGGGAGCCGGCGCGATCGGTGATTGGTCAAGTCCGCGGGCGCGTTCGCCCCAGCACCCGCACGCCCAGCAGCGCCAGCACGCCGCCGGCGGCGGGCGCCGGCACAGGGACGACGGTGATCGTCCCGGCCATCCCGCTGGCGGTCCCGTCCCCGTTATCGCTCCCGTGCGGGACACAGAAGTAGTGCCACGTGCCCACGTGGGTGAAGGTGTGCTCGAAGGTGCCCCCCACGGGCTGGAAGAACGAGTGCCACTGCTCGGGGATGCCCTGGACCGACGTGGTCGTGTGCGTCCCCTGCTCGAAGACCCAGCGGATCGTGTCGCCGACGAAGATCGTCGGATCGAGCACCGGCTGCCCGGCGGGATTGGCCGAGAAGTTGAAGTTGTAGACGCGCACGTTGACGGTGGTGGCCCCCCGAGCGTCGGCGCCGGCACACAGGGCCGCCGCCGCCGCGGCCGCCACCCAACCCAGCTTCATGGTCAAGGCGATCTCCTGGCGTTCTTCCGGACGCGCACACAGCCACGGCAGCCGGCCACGAAGGGCCCGCCCCCACTCCCGAACCGTACCACGATTTGGGGCGTCGTCAACCGCGCCGCGTGGGAGGGCCGACCCCGAACGGGGCCCGGTGCCGATACCGGCGCGCCGGCGCACACGCCAAGATCGTCCCAGAAGCCGGCGCGGCACCTCTCCCGCCGCCGTGCTTCGCCGAGGACGCCCCGCATGAACACCCCGCAGCCCTTTGCCGCCGGTCTGGAGCACGGCGAGAGCCTTGGAGACCACCACAACATCTCGCGCCTGGAGCGCTGGATCTCGGGCGTCGCCGGGACCGCCCTGGTGACCTATGGCCTGAAGAAGCGCAGCATTCCCGGGCTGGGGATGGCCCTCTTCGGCGGCATGCTGCTCCGTCGCGGGGCGACCGGGCACTGCGACCTCTATCAGGCCCTGGGGATCGACACCGCCGGCTCGACCGCCGGCGGCGTGCTGGCGCTGCTGGGCGTGCGGGTGCTGGGGCGAACGCGCCCGCGGACTT